>CAYJDW010000015.1:0-44744 GCA_964368985.1 uncultured Myxococcales bacterium
TCTCCCGCAAGCGGGCGAGGAGTTGTTGAGGTAAAACGGGCCACATTTATGCAACAACGCCGGCTTGACACGAGGATGACAAATATGGAGTGGTCGAGGTGAACCAGCGCCATAAAAAGTTAAGAGCATTTATGAACATAGCTGTTTCAGGCTCGCGCGTTCATCGCCCTTAGAGAATCTATCAACAATTTCTCACACCGCTCATCAAAATCCTGCCACTTAAGCGGTGTTTTCGCTCCCACCAGCATCACGGCAAACTTAACTGGCTTAGAAAATTCCTTCAGCGCTCTAGCATAGGCAAAGACTTGCAAATAACTATCCGGATGAGTGGCCAGGCGATAACTTGATTTAAACTCAATCACTCCGATAAAATCATCAAACTCCACGACTAAATCACAAAAACCTTCGATCATGATGGAAGGCGTGGGCCACGAAAATAAAGGCATTTCAAAAATAACTCGGCGCGCTTCGGACAATATTGTTTTTAGCATCCCTAAGGAGCAAACAGCGGCCGCAAGCGTTTTTTGTGCTTTTTCTTGATCTTCATAAGTGCCCGCCCCCCGAAAGCTTGCATCGGCGAGAAGTTTTATAGTTTCTTCGTCGACAGGCCCTAATCTTAATAAATTAGCCCCTACTTCCGCCAAAATCCCATGAGCGAGATTGCCATCAATATTTCGAAACTTAGATCTCATTTTAGCATCGATGATGGAGCTAAAATCTAGCCTGGGTGGTGCCAAAAGGGCGCTGGAAAAAATGCGCACTGCACCATTTTGGCGCTGAAATACCATCATTTCTCGATGAGACAAGCTTTCTGGTTTGGCTTTTTGTTCCGCCTTAACAAAAGCGATGCTTGATTGTTTGAGGCCACTTTGTCGCGTCGCTTCTAAAAAGAGGCTTAACATGGTGCCTCGTTTTTGCGCGTCAAATCCTGCTTGGGAAGAGGCCACATATATTTCTTGTTGGGCCCTCGTAAGTGCTACATAGAGAAGACGCGCCATTTCTTCTTGCTCTCTCGCAGTATTTTTTTGCTTAATCCGATCAAAACGTGTGATGGCCATTTCGCGCTCAAGGGCCATCGGAGCACAATCTGCGATTGCTCGCAGGCGCGCCTTTACGGTAAAGCCGAGCTCTTTATCATAAAGAAAATCGTCACTCGCATTGGGTTGCGCGCTTTCGCTATCAGCCAACACCATCACTTTAAATTCCAAGCCTTTTGATTGATGGATGGTCATTATACTCACCACCTCATCGGGAAGTATGCCTGCAGCTAAGGGTTCCGAAAAATTTGTATCGATTCGGCGATAAAAATCATCGATTTTCTTAACGAAATTTTCTTTCGATCCGGCCAGCAAATATTTGAGTTTATTGACATTGGCAAGTTTTTGTTCGGAGTTATGAGCGAGCCCCAACGCATAGGCGAAATCTAACTTTTCCACTAAAATATCAAGAGCATTGGTTAATCCAATTTCCGCCACTTGAAGTTTAATTTCTTCCAATGCTTTAAGAAAAAGCTCCAAACGTTTAGCGGATTTTTCACTGATTGTTCCTGCCTCAAGCGCTTTTTTGGCGGAGAGCAAGCTGATTGATGAATCATGAGCAAAAACTGCCAATAAGTCATTGTCTTCAAGCAAAACTAAGGGGGACCTGAGCACGACTAAAGTTGCTAATTGATGCGAAGGGTCAATCATCAGTTTTAAAGCAGAAAGTAAATCAACTATTTCTTGCTGTTGAAAAAAACCTTCTCCCCCAACGATACGTGCTTGGATTCCGAGAGAATTCAACTCCGATTTTATGATGGCGGCCGATTTAATTCTTCGCACTAAAATCGTAATGTCACTTGCCACTAAATCGGAGCGTTTTTCTAGCAGCCGGGCTACCCCATGAGCTGCGCAAAATAAATTGGCTTTCGTCGCAGGCATATTCTCATCATCTTCGCTCACCCATAGCTCAGCATGACCTCTGCCATCGGTTTTTTGAGGCAAAAGATCATCGTCGATGCTATATCCCTGGGCCTTAAGGCTATGAAAAGACACGAGGTTCGCCAGCTCAATTATTTTGGTAGCGGAACGATAATTAGTTTTTAATATTCGCTTAGAGAAAAAATCGGAATCCTGATGGCTGGTGTGCATTTTTTTGATCATGCGATCAAAAAGTCTTGTGTCTGCTCCTCGAAAACCATAGATACTTTGCTTTTTATCCCCCACGACAAAGAGCGAGGCGCCGTCTCTGAAATCTAAATCGAGCAAAATATCTGAGAGGTTGTGGATATTTTGTTGAGTATTTTTGTTCTCCGCTAACAAGGCTATAATTTCTTCTTGGAGCGGACTCGTATCCTGATATTCATCCACCATAATATGCAAATATCTTTGCTTAATTTTGCTGCGAAATTCCAAATTGTCAGTGAGGGCTTCCTTCACCTTAACCAAAAGATCCGAATAGGAAAATTTCATCATGGCCATTTTCACCTGGCTAAATTCTTGATGAAAGTGGCCTATAAGCTGGGCAATAGCCCTCTCGTCCTCTGCTACGAAATGATCTACCAACAATGCCCCAAGCTTCAAAACTTGGGCGACCAAATGTCGGCGCAGCTCAGCATTTCCGAAATTTCCTTTTACTGAATCGCGAAGAGCTAAATAAGCCAAAGCCAAATCTTCCTCAAGACCCTGAGCCACTTGAGCTTTAATATTCTTGAAACTTGCATCAATAACTAAAAGTCGCTCTCTCGTTGTATCGCTCACTTTAGACGCGGAAAATTCCTCAATAGCATCCTTAATGCTTATTAAACTCTCTTCAATAATTTCACGATCGATAACGCCTTTTCCAGCATTTAAATCGGAGCCGGGAAAACAAACACCATTTTCAAAGAGTTTAAAATAAAAACCAATGATCCCCTCAATCAATCCCGACGCCCTCATTCCTGCGCCCAAGCGAAATCGGGCCACCAAATTTCTGATCGTTTGATCACCACTTTTAATATGAGCAATGAGCATAGGTCTTAAGATATTTTTCGCGAGCTCAAGTTCTTCATTGGGCTGCAAAATATCAAAGGTCCCTAAGAGGCCTAAGGTTGCCGCTTCTTGGCGTAAGATGGAGGAACAAAAGGCGTGGAAGGTGGCTATTTGAGCGTTGGGCAAAGATCGCAAGATTATCTTAATCTCGTCGACATTAGGCAAAGCTTTCCCCTTCTCAGAGGCAAGTTTCACCATGGGATCATCAAGGCATGGCTCACTTAAAAATTCACTTAAGCGCTTCGCCACGCGGACGCGCATTTCGTTAGCGGCTTTTTGGGTAAAAGTAAGTGCTAAAATTTGATGAGGACGCTTTTTTTGGCAACTTTCGTCCAAACCAAATAATGCGGCTAAATAATTCTCAACCAAAGAATAGGTTTTGCCCGTCCCAGCGCTTGCTAAGGTTGCCACGTGAAAAAAATTTCTATTCATGCTCGCCCTCAACTTTGCGACACACGTGGCTAAAATCGCAAAAGCCACATTGCTCGGCGCTTTGCGCTGTCAATTGGCCTTTCTCAATCGGAGCTAAGATATCGCCAATAGCACTTGCCAAACTCCCTTCCTGGCTGTCATCAATAATTTTTTTCATGAGTTCTGAATTTCTGTCTTCTGCTACCACTTGCAGCATTTTGCCATCGCGAATCGAGGCATAGGCAAATGAAAAGGAGCTAATATTCTTAGCAGGAAGCATGGATGAAGCCAGGCGCAAATAAATCGGAACTTGAAAATTGCTCTTCATCAAGGCCTTCTCGGAAGCACTAAGGCGAAGATTAGCGATGGACGATAATTTATAATCGATGATAATTATTTCATCACCACATTTATCAATACGATCTACTACGCCACCCAGAAAATATTTTTTATTATTGGCAAAAATAGCGATGGAAGGCTGTCCAGCAGCCAGACCAAAAGGAATTTCCAGCGCAAGAGGATTTTTTGAATATTCCAAAGACATGTGATTGATTAATCGGAGCAACAAAGATGCTAGCCATTCCATCTGACAAAAAAATACATCGTGATTAACGACATAATTATTTTCGATGAAATCCTTATTCACCCCCTCTAAAATACTCAATAATTTTTGTCTGACGCCGTGACTATCCCCAAAATCCCCGCCTTCTCGATTTGAAAAATATTTCTCCAAAGTCTGGTGAGCCACCTGCCCTATTATCCGTGGGTCCAGTTCATCGGTTTCCGCCTGGGGGCTATCAATTTTCAAAATGCGATTTAACAAACCATAAAATCTACAGGCCGACATTGACTCAAGCATGGTGGGAGTGAGCGCGCGATAAGCATTATCACCAATGCGGCCGCCAAATAAATTATTTATTTTCTCCACTGCAAACTGACCGGCAAAGGGACTACTAATTTGTTGCCCAAACATTCTTTTTCTTTGCAGCAAGGCTTGAGCAAAATCATGATCGCATTCTTGGTTTATTTGCGCTCTTTGGCCTTCATGAAATCTCCGATCCTGCTCAGTAACAAAGCCATAAGATTGGTTTTTAGTTTTTAAGATTTTTATATTCTTCTCAAGCCAAATAAAAAATTCACTGGGAGCTTGCTCAGATCCACTCTGATCATATTTTGCATAGGAAAAATGGACACTTATTTTAGCCGCGGCAATCGCACTCACAAACCAAAATGGTTCTAAGGCTTGGCGAGGGGGAACTGACATAGGTTCAAAAGGATCATCAAAATAAATTCTCAATACTTCTTTTTCTAATAATTTGTTGAGATTGATCCGATGCTCGTCGCTAAGAACTGGATCAGGAGAAATATTTTGTGGCATGCGTCCGAAAGCTATGTCAGCAATGAAGACATGATCGAATTTTCTTCCTAGTAATTCCGGCAGCATTAATAATTCTACGGCATGTACTTCGGTGCTATCGGAATGAGCCACGGTTAAACTTTTTAGTTCGTTATTTATTAAAGCCCTAAATTCACTAAAAGAAATCTTCGATTTTTCGCGAACATGAAGCGAACTATTTTTGATTTTCACTAAAGCTGTCTTCAGTGGTTCCGCGTCTTTTAGAAAACAGTCCTCAATCAGTGCAAGTGAAGCATCGAGATGATCGCTCAAACTAGCTTCTTCCTTCAACAGCTCAATCTTTTGGTTGATAGTCTCCAATAACTCCGCGAGCTCGCTCAGCTGGCGTATTTTTGTTTCATCCTGCGCCCATATTTTTTGTGCCGCAGAAATGGCCGGACGATAGCGACAAAGACCGCTAAAAGGCGGCACATAACGATCATCCACTCCCAGTTGCAAGAGCCAGTTTTGCACTTGAGAACGCTTTTCATCATCGCCGAGACTGAAAGCTGAGACTGGATGGCTAATGAGAGCAATGAGATCAATTCTCGCCAATGAACTTTCCCGCGCCGCAAAAATAATATTTAAGAAAATACCAGCAGGTTTTTCTATTAACGCACAACCTTTACGGTCTTTTACCGCGATATTATGAGCGAGCAGCGCCCTTTTAAAAATGAGCGCTCGCTCATCAATAGTACGCACTACTAAAGCCACACTTTCGGTGTTCGCCCTTATCTTTAGGTAAGCTATTTTTTGAGCAATATCCTTGGCCTCTTCTTCAATAGTGGCGGCACTATGAAGACGGCAATGCTCTTCAAGAAGACAAATCTCTCTATTTTCCTTCAAAACGCTCTCAACCAGCGGCTTAAGCGGATTGTCACTACTCAATGATTCAAAGCTAATCTCGATGTTGCGCAAATCAGCAGTTTTTTCAAATTGCCGAGCCGCATGATCCACCGCGATATTGATGCTGCGTTTTTCAAAATCCAAAGGAAAAGAAATATCAAACCTGATCCCCAAACGACTTAATGATTTGATAACTTCAATCTCCAAGGCCGTTAAATCGATTAAGTAACGAAGCGATATGCGGCTAAACTTGAGGGAAGGGGGCACAACTTGGTGGCGCTCGATTATTATCCAAGCGGCATAAAGCGCACTTACCCCGTTAACCAAATGCGCTCTCTTCATCTCATCATCAATATTCTTGATCACCTGAAGAGCCGGCAAATAAGGGGGTCGCCGTTCACTTACGCGCTCAAAAATTTGATCAGGGCTGATGGTGCCGTGATAAAAAGAAGAATAAAGCGTGGCAAAATTTTTAGCGTAAAACAAAGGAAAGAGCTTGGTGCGGGCGATAGCTTCTCCTGCAAAAATCAACGGCGCATAATCATCGCGCTTTAGTTCGCCGTCATAGATAAAAGCCAATGCCCGAACTTTATCAAAAAAAGCCGACGCGCTGATAACCTCGGCAAAAATGCCATGGCTTAATAACTCACGAACATGAGCTCGGTCGCGACCGACGATTATTGATGGCTCGTCTAGCATTAAAGATTCCTTAAAAAAATGTTCACAAGCGGTAAAATTTCTCAAAAAAAGAGAGCGCAGCCAATATCGTTCGCTTGCGCTCTCTTTAGAGAAAACCTCGCGTCTTATTCATCCTTCAAAGACGCCAATTGCTTCTTCGCCTCATCCGCGCGTTTACTTCCCTTATTAGACGACAACAACTCTTTAAAGGCAGCTCTCGCCCCATCATCATTGCCCATAGCCCGTAATATAGAGCCCATTTTAAAGAGTGCTTCTTCACGCAGTACGGATGAACCGAATAATTCAACAATTTTTTGGTAATTAACTATCGCAAATTTATTATATTTTTCTATCTCATCTTTCTGTTTTTTATTTTCAGCAATTTTACGATTATTCTCACCCATTAAAAAATATGCCTGACCCACTATTTCCTTGTCTTTAATGTCACTATATTCTTTAATAAACTCTTCTAAAAGAAATATAGAATCGCTATATTTACCTGCAGCAAAGAGCTTTTTAGCTAAAGCAAAATGGTCTTCTTTGAGGGGCGGAATCTTAGTTTTGTTAGTCTCAGCTTTCAATGCCAGCTGGTTTTGCGCCAAACTTTTTTGATCTTGCTCAAGATTTCGATATTGATATTGAGCTTCTTCCAATTGACCGCGCAAGCTTTGGATTTCTGTCACCAATTCTACGCTTTTACTTGAACCTTCATGGATAGATTCACGTAAGTTGAGAAGCTGATTTTCCAAACGAGCCAAACGATCAAACAAATCCCGCACCTGGCCGCTCAATAATATTTCCATATCATGACGCACGCGCTGAAGTTTCGCGACTTCGCTTTCCATGTTGCGCATTTGCATAGACAATTGATCGCCCTGCGCCTTCGTCATAACACAGGATGACATGGTACAAAAAAACACACTTGCCCCCAAAAGTCGGGCAAGTGTGTTGATAAAATACCGAGTATTTTTCGTGTACTTAGTTGATAAAGTTAAACTTGGCGCGTCGATTTTGTGCATAAGCGTTTTCATTGCTCTCTTTTACCAGTGGCTGTTGCTCACCATAAGCTACCGTCTTTATGCGTGCTGATGCAATGCCCATGTTTTTAAGAAAGCTCAAAACTGCTCCAGCGCGTCGTTCGGCCAAAATCATGTTATATGCTGGCGTTCCTTGCTCATCAGTATGACCTTCGATAGTTATACTGAGGCCAGGAAAAACTTCCATGCAACGAGCTAATTTTTCTACTTGAGGACGGTATTCTTTTTCGATTTCAAACTTATCAAAACCAAAGTGAATGTTTGGGATATTTTTGCAATCTTCCTCAGTCACCGCCATCTTTTCGCCATTAAAATCCATCTCAGCCACACAGCGGCCTTTCGCGCACACGCGATCGCCTGTGCATGCCGCATTATCCGAGCAATCAGCTACACAATAACTTTCTTCGCAATGCTTATTCGCACCGCAATCTGCATCAGCTTGGCATGATGATTCGCAGCGGTTATTGATGCATTGCTTTAAGCCAGTGCAATCAGTGTCTTCTCTGCACTCACCACAAACACCTAATACGCAAACGCCGTTGATTTCCTTACCGCTGGCATCTACACGACAATCGGTATCTTCTTTGCAGCTAGCTGTCTTAATCTTCTTCTGACAACCACCAAACATTAAAGGCAGAATCAGCGCTACAATCGTTACCAACAAGGTTTTTTTTACACACGTGAACATTTTTTTTCTCCCACAAGCTTTCAATATCTCGGGCATCTTTACCCTATCACTGGCCCAAAAGTAAAGAAGTTATTTACGTCAGACATTTGTAATTATACAAAAAGACGGCATCAACGTTTTATTTCCTACAAATAGGCCTCAAGTTGTGAATTTGGATATGAAGACAAAAAACGACCAAAAAAACCAAGAGCTGGACCCTGCTCAACCGTCGGTATCGATCTATGCTCGTGACCCGGGTCCTGCAAAATTTCGTTTCATGTTCCTTGAACCAACCATCCTTGGTCGAATCGTTCATCTTGGTTGGCCAGTTATTGTTGGCATGCTAACGCAAACCGCCATCAATACCATAGATCTTCTCATGGTTGGCAGATTGGATGATTCCCAGGCCGTCCCGGGAACTGCAGCGATTATGGCTTCAGTGGTGCTTTTATGGGCCTATGGCGGCTTCTTGTCGGCGATTTCTGTGGGTACTCAAGCACTCTCTGCGCGTCGCTATAGCGAAGGCTATTTTGATAAGGCTGGCCAAATATTATCCAACTCCATATTCGTCTCCATCCTTGCCAGTGCCGTGATCACGACCGTGGCTATTTTGCTGATCGGCCCCACAATGGAACTTTTAACCAAGAGTCCGGAAGTGCAAATTATGGGCGGGGAATATAGCAGGATCCGCTTGTTAGGACTGCCTAGTATGGCCATTATGGCGTCATTTAAGAGCTTTTACGATGGGCTCGGGCGCGTGCGCATTCACATGTGCATCGCCATCATTATGAATTTGGTAAACGCTGCTTGTTGTTATTTTCTCATTTTTGGATCCGAATTTGCAGGCTTTAAAAGCCCGGCCTTAGGGGTCTATGGTGCCGCATGGGGCTCGGTTATCTCGAGCTATGTTGGCGTTGCGATCATGGTTTTTTGGTCATTGCGTAAAGATGATCGCCTCAAATTTAAAGTCTTTAGATTGAGTAATCTAAACTCCAGCATTGCTTTGACTATATCCCGCCTTTCTTTGTGGTCAGGCCTTGCTACCGTGGTGCTCATGGTGGGTGTGGGGCTCTTTAATTACATCGTCAGCGCCATTGATATTGCCCAAGGTTCAAGCTCCATAAATGCTTCGGCGGCAAGTATAATTTTACATGTCATGATGCTCGTTTTCATGACTTGCCTGGCCTTTGGTACTTCCACCGCGACCCTAGTTTCTCAAAGTATCGGCGCTAAACTGCCGAAACTTGCTGAACGTTATGTGTGGCAGTGCGTTTTGCTTGCGGTCTATGTGATGACAGCATTTGGCGTCCTGGCTTTTTTGTTTCCGAAACCAATTCTCCTGCTCTTTTTGCCACCCGACTTAGATGGCAATCACCTAAAAGAACTCGTTATCAATACGGCCTTGCCATCGCTTAGGATGTGCGCTTTGTTGTTATCACCCACCGCTGCTGCCGCCTTGGTTTTGACGCAGGCACTTTATGGCGCTGGAGAAACTCGCTACATCATGATTGTAGAGTTTTTGCTCCACTTTTTGTGCTTGGTTCCTTTGGCGTGGATCTTGGCTCTTCATTTTGAGCTGGGTATCATTGGGTGCTGGATTGCAGCGATCATCTACGCAGCAGGACTTTTAATCGCCACCGCGATCAAATTCATGAGTGGTTCGTGGAAAAAACTGGTTTTATAAAACCAGCATTGTTCTCAAAAAATTCTGGGCTTGTGCGTATTCTTCTCGCACACGCCCTTCGTCCCATTTAAGCTCATCCGTCATGAGTTTTATGACATTGGGCAAGGCCTCAAGAGCCGCTTTTTGATCTAAAAACGCTAATCGTAAACGACGCGCGAGAATGTCACTCGCATGGATGGCATATTCATTCCTCAGAGCATAAATCACTTCAGCTTCAATATAAGGAAAACCCTTCGCCAGGCGCTGCTCTCGATTAATTTTTAAAATCTCATGGGCCCGATCGCCATATGAACTCACTAAATGCTGGGCAATATCCTGCTCAAGCCCTAGAAAACCTGACAGCTTCGCAGGCATTCCATCAAAATGATCTGCGCCCACCAGCTTCAAATCCTTAGTTCTGCTTTCATGCAGGGGAGCGAGACCGCCGACCTTAATAGCACTATCGATTACATCCTGAGCCATTTTGCGGTAAGTCGTCCATTTACCGCCGACAATGGTCAGTAAATTAGATGCGCTCACCTCAATCAAATGATCGCGAGAAATAGCCGCCGTGGAACTTTTTCCGATCTCTGGCCTGGCCAGCGGTCGTAAGCCACTCCAGGTAGCGAGCACCTGATCGCGCCTGAGCGGAATGGCCAAATAATGTTGCAGATGCTCGATAATATAGCCCACTTCATCACTGGTTGCTTCAGGATATTCGCTTATTTCCTGCGCCTGGTCGGTGGTTCCCGCCAGAGTTTTGCCCTGCCAGGGCAATAAAAAGAGCACTCGACCATCCTTTGTGTCAGGAATTACCATCCCGCTTTCGGGAGGCGAAAAAGCCGGGGGCAATAAAATATGAGTCCCTTGGCTCGCCACCATGATACTCGTGGCTTTTTGGTTATCCAGCTGACGCAAGTGATCCGCATAAGGACCGGTGGCATTGATCACAACCTTGGCGCGTACCGGCCAGCTTAATCCGCTCACCAAATCCTTCGCCATGACGCCAATAACTTTCTCGTTTTCCTTAATTAAGCTCTCCGCCCGCATATAGTTGAGGGCAATGGCCCCTTCACGAATGGCGCTCAAAATTAACGTCACATTCATTCGCGCATCGTTAAACTGGCCATCGTAATAGAGCACGGCTCCCTTAAGACCTTCTTTTTTCATCATGGGAAAACGGCTGAGGGTCTCGGCCTTGGACAAAAACTGACTTGATCCAAGGCTCGCTTTGCCCGCCACCACATCATACATTTTCAGCCCAATCCAATAATAAATTGCCGCAAACCAGCTATAAACCGGCGTCAAAATGGGCAGAGGATTGGTTAAATGGGGAGCGTTAACTAAAAAACGCTTCCTTTCCTGAAGCGCATCACGTACCAGCTCATATTCTTGCCAATCAAGATGTTTAACGGCATTTTCCAAATAACGAATGCCACCATGAACTAATTTTGTGCTCCGACTAGAAGTCCCAAAAGCAAAATCGTGACTTTCAATGAGTGCAGTTTTTAAGCCCCGGCTGGCCGCATCGAGCGCACTGCCCGCACCAGTAGCGCCACCCCCTATCACGAGCACATCAAATTGATCATTTCTTAATTGGCCGAGCATCTGATCTCGGGGTGCTAGAAAATTATTATTTATTTCGTGCGCCACGTTGCTACCTTGTAGGCTTTTAACCTTAGCTTCGCCATCACCCTGACAAGCTGAAAATAATAGCCCCATGACCAATACTTGCATTGCCTTCACGAGAAAAACTCTTGCCCACTTATTGGTCATAACCGGCCTTTAGGCGGCTTACTTAAAAAAATCTTTGCCGCTTCTTATAAACCAATGAGCCCATCGGCAAAAATCCGGATTTTAATTTATTTTATTTGCTCTGCCTTCTTCTCGAAGCTACAAGATCATCTTTATTACCTATTATATCGACTAACCTAAAAAATATAATCATATTTGCTATTCAACCAAAACAGATAAATAATATTAATGTATCCCATCTATCAGGTTAATCGATGTCTAAACCAAAATCCCTAATAGGAAGCGAATTAGATTCTATAACAAAAACCATAGAAATAAGCCAAATAAAAAACCTCTATAGTGCTACGAGCTTTGACTTAAGCCTGAACGAGTCGAGCAATAATCTGCCTTCTTTTCTCTATGGCAATCTTATCAACCTTATGGGCATCTATAAGACTCTTGGTTTGAATATTAAAAACATTTTATTGAGTCGAGAATCAATCCTTTTTCATCGCTTAGTGAATGTTGGTGAATCAATAAAAATTAGAACTTTTTTAAAAGATGCCTATGAACAGCAAGCCAGCGCTAATCCTATTGGTTTCATCATTCTTGAATCAGTAGGACAGGTTGATAAAGACATAGCATTTTATTGCGAACGCATCTTAGCGGTGCGCGGCGGTTTTAGCCGGGGGCGGCAATAATGAAAAAATATTGGGAAACGGTGGAGATTGGCCATCGTCTTAACTCTCTCGTTAAAGAATCAGTATCTCGCTTACACATTGCGCATTTTGCTGCAGCCAGCGATGATTTTTCGCCTATGAACCTCGACGACGAATTTGCTAAAAGTGCAGGCTTTGGCAGCGTATTTGCTCCAGGTTTAATGGCATTGGCAGTGGCTGAAGAAACTTTAAGATCCTTTGCTAAAAATATGACGATTGCCGCTTTGAGCACCACTTTTCAGCGCCTCATATGGCCTAGCGACACCTTGAGCGGCAAAGGCGTCCTCGTTCGCCATTATCGTAAAAACGATGAATGCCGCGTGCAATTTTCCATTTGGGTCGAGAATCAAAATGGCGACGTGGTCATGAAAGGCCAAGCTACTTGTTTGCTTTTTAAAAATGAAAGCGAAGAAGTTCGCCAAGCAAAAACCCACCCAGCTCTCTCCAAAGCTTCTTATGCAGATTTAGTCAAACGATGCGAGAGCGTTCTTAAGCAGACTTCTCGAACGGATATTCGGGTGAAGCCGGTAGTTGAAAAAGAACTCGCTTAGCTTTCAATAACCTTATTGTCTTCATTCATCATTGCGATAAACCCTGCTAAGGCATTGCGATAAACCCGTCGACATTCATATAGTTTCACCGCTCATCCATGATTGGTAGCCTCGTGAATTTATTCGATGTCATTCGCCAGCTTGAAACCCGACCAGAGCCAAGTGCCCTGTGCACTGTAGTGGCGATTTCGGGCTCTACTCCGCGCAAAGTCGGCGCCAAAATGATCGTTATCAGTGATGGCAGCGATAGAGGGTCTATTCGTGGAAGCATTGGGGGCGGTGCGATCGAGCATCATATCCGCCAGTGTGCCCTCAAGGCCTTAGCCGAGGCGCAACCACGGCTGGTCACTACTTCGTTGCGTAACGACCTCGCCATGTGCTGTGGAGGAGAAATGACGGTTTTCATTGAGCCCTTGCCGAAAGCATTGAAACTCATTTGTTTTGGCGCGGGTCATATTGCTCAAAGTCTTTGTCCCTTAGCGGATGCTTTGGGATTTCGCGTAAGCGTTATCGACTCTCGACGAGAATTGCTTGAACTTTCGGTTTTCGCTAGCGCAGTCTTTCGTAGCCACGACCATTCCGTATTTGGCATCCAGTCTTTAAACCTTTCCTCGCATACTTATGTGGTTGTACTTACCCATGATCATCAACTCGATCAGCAAATTATCGAGCATGCCATTAATTATCCGGTGAAATATTTGGGCCTGGTAGGCTCTCGAAGAAAGGCTCTTATGACAGCTAAAAGACTTCAGGCGAAAGGATATAGCCAAGAATTAATTCGCCGCTTCATTTGCCCCGCAGGCCTCGCTATTAATGCCCAAACTCCTGCAGAAATTGCGGTGTCCATCATGGCTCAAATAACGGGGATCAAAAATGACTCTTCCACGAGTGATGGCCTTGATTGCAGCGGCCGGTCACAGCAAGCGCATGGGCTTTCCAAAAGCCCTCCTGCCGATCAATGGGGAGCCCGCCGCATTGTCGCTGGTGAGGATTTTATTTCGCGCGAGGCTTAGCACCTATCTGACCTTGCCGGGTTTTTTACTGGCGGATCAACATTTTCGGACTGAGCTCACTATTTATCAAGCCCATCTATGCCTCAATCACTACGAAAATTTGGGTTATAGTGGCTCCATCCGCACCGTCATTGAACAATCTTCTTGTGCCCAAGGTATTTTAATCCTTCCCGTTGATGCGCCGAAGCTAAGCCATGCACTGCTCTTGATCATGCTCAATCTCATCAAAAAGAGCAATGATCGGCCCGCCATCATTGTGCCTTATGCCAATCTCAGCCCCGGCCACCCGGCTTATTTTTCGCGGCACTTTTTTGAAGCTTTAATAAAAAGCCATCACCAGGGCGGTCCCCGACACGTCATCGCCCAAAATAAACAATGCGTGCACAGGCTTTTTTGGCCCGACGCACGCATTCTTCAAAACTTCAATCGACCCGAGGATTTAACTTATGGCTTATAATCGAAACCAGCCTTAAAACTCACGCCACTGGAACTTCCTGATACATCGAGCTGAACAGCGCCCAATACGGGTACGCTCTGATGCACTCTCAGATTTATTTCGATGTTCTCGACTTCAATAGCGGAAATTCCTTCGCCACTTTCATCTTCGAAATTCTTGATTTCATGGCTCAAAAAACGAATGTTCTCATTGCTCATACTGCTCGGAAGATATTCAGGGCTCACATTGAATATTCGTGTTTTCGCGCAATCATTATAGGAGCGATCATTAGCATCTTTAGCAGTGGCCACGCCATGATAATCCAAGTCAAAACTTCCAAAAGATTTTGGATGGTGCGCTGCAAGCTCGCTAATAAAATTAGCGGCAAAAACTTCAGTAGGTACCAACAACTTAATAGTGCCTTGCTGACGCCCTTTAAAACGCACTGTCAAATCGTAGTTGATCTCTAAAACATAACCTGGTCCAAAAGCATTGTTAGGATCGAAGTTCAGCACTTTTGCATCTGCTTTCCCAGCTTTGATAATCCAGGAAGACCGGCCGGATGAATCGTTCAGGGTATAAGCTGCTTTTTCTCCCACCGGATTTTCACTTGCTAACGCAGTTAAAGAAAAGGCAACACCGAGCCAAAACAATAAGGCTTTTTTCATTTGTTTCCCCATAAAAAACGGACAGGCCACCTTGACCTATCCGCACTATGAGGATGCTTCGCCTTGATTTCGTTCGAACTATTATTGGATCAAAGCCAAAAAACTAAAAACCCGTCGCCAAAATAGGTGAGGCCGCGCTAAGGGAAGCGCCGGGTCTAAACTCTTCATAACCGAGTTTTCTTAACACGATTTCCAAGGCACCAAAGACACCGATCAAATCGATCTCGTCGACATATCCCATGTGACCGATGCGAAAAATTTTGCCCTTTACATGATCCTGACCGCCAGCGATGGTGAAATTGGCCATGTTCATTAAGCCATCGTAAATTGCATCATCAGGCAAGCTATCCGGACTCACCACGCTGGTGATGGCCTCGCTTGGTACTTTGGCAAATAATTTAAGTCCCAAAGCTTGCATGGCGGCACGGGTTGCTTTAGCCATGCGGGCATGACGAAGAAAAATTTGTTCGCGTCCTTCTTCCTTCATCATCAAGAGCGCTTCATGAAGGCCCATAATCAGGGAAACGGCCGGGGTATAAGCAGTTTGGTTGCTGTTTTGAGCTTTTTTCTCTTTGGCTAAATCGAAATAAAATCTTGGCAAATTGGCCGTAGCTTGCCGAGCCCAAGCCTTATCGCTCACCCACACAAATCCTAAGCCCGGTGGCAACATTAATCCTTTTTGCCCCCCGGCCACTAAAACATCGATATGCTCGCGTTCAGGCGCTATATCCCACACCCCTAAAGCGGTCACCGCATCCACCACATACAAACAATTGGGGCGCTCCTTGATCAACTGACCGATTTCCTCATAAGGGTGACGTACCCCAGTAGAAGTTTCGCTCGCCACCATGATCACGCCGCGTGTTTCGGGGTGCTCTTTTAAGGCGTTTTCTACTTGGCTCACGGCCACCGCATCGCCCCATTTCACCTCAATCGCAACCGCATTGAGCCCAAAGGTTTGACTCATTTTTAGCCAATTCTCCCCAAATTTGCCGCCGGTGATACAAAGCACCGTGTCATCTTTAGAGAAAAAATTCTGTAAGGATGCTTCAAAAGCACCAGTTCCCGAGCAAGAAAGGACCAAAGGGGCACTTTTTGATGCCAACAGCCATTTTAAGTTTTCCCGGCATTCAAAAAAGACTTTTTCAAAACTCTCTGTGCGGTGGTGAATGATGGTTTTACCCATTTCTTTAAGAACGCGATCTGGTACTGGAGTAGGTCCTGGTGCCAGTAAACGATATTTCATGGTTAATCCTTTGGCCGCTTTGCTCGATGCTATATCAGTAATACTAACAACAACTTTGTCGATATTTATCCTGAAGAGAATAAGAAATGACTGACATAAACACCATAATCAAACAACTTCGTGATGGACATTCCTTTATGTCGCCTCACAACTTGGGCGTTCTAAAAATAGTCGGCCCCCAGGCGCAGGATTTTTTGCAACGTATGTCCACTGCCGATTTGTCCCGCTTATCCTTAGGACAATCAAAGCCTACCTGCTTTCTTAATAAACTCGGCCGTCTGGTTGATCGCGTTTTAGTGATCGCCACTGCTCATCATGAATTTTTATTGGTCAGTAGTTTTGCCGACGGTCAAAAATTATTTACTTGGCTTGAACAATTTCATTTCATTGAAGATTTCAGCATAGAGCTCAGTGAGCAAAGCGCCTCTTTAGTGCTTAGCTCAAGCGAGCATTTCCCTCCTTTATTCTGGTGGCAATCGCCCAGCGAAGCCCCCCTCTCCCTAAAAATCGCTATCGTGCTTGAAACAAGCGAGCAAACCCAACTGGATGAGGAAACTTGGGAGATTTTACGTATTGCAGCCACTCTGCCCTGGGCCGCACACGAGATCAGCGATCGCTTCATGCCACAAAATGTTGGACTGAATTTAGATATTTCATCAGACAAAGGTTGTTATTTGGGGCAGGAAGTCATTGCGAAAGCTCTCACCTATCAAAAAAATCCTAAGTTTTTAGCGGGCATCAAACTATTAAAAAAAGATTGGGAGCAAGCCAAAATCGGAGCAAGAGTGAGTGATGGAGAGCAGCTCGCAGGCGAAATATTATCGCTATCCCCCTGTTTTATTGAGGGTTTCATCACCGCCTTGGCCTTGTCGGACCAGCGCCCGGAGCAAGGCGAACTCCTCGCCGGGCAATTTATTTTTAATAAGTAAGCCGAGCTTGCTTGACGAGTGTCAAGACAAACATTAATAGAGAGAACTTGATTGCCGCGGGTTGTTAGCTCAGTTGGTAGAGCACCGGACTTTTAATCCGATGGTCCCGAGTTCGAGTCTCGGACAACCCACCATATCAAAATAAAATAGGGCCCTTATTTAGGGGCCCTATTTTATTATTTAATTAGACTAACGTACTTGTTAAGCGCTTGGGTCTCTAAATTTCGACAATGCTTAATGCCGAAGCCCAGGCCGAATATATAAAGCCTTTTTCAACCGGCCGAATCTGCAGGCATTAAGCATTGTCGAAATTTAGAGACCCAAGCGCTTAACCCCTTACCACAACCAGCCCACCGACAACTCCGCCATCAGCGGTAGCTTGGTAATGCCGTAATAAGCACTTTTTAAATAATTGGTGTGATAGCCCATCTTTTGTTTGCTAACCAACAAAAATTCCCATTCAAAACCCACGCCAAATGACACGGTATAGCCAGAATCATAGACGGTTTCATAACCAAACATGAGGGAAGGCATGAGCGCCCAGGAAAAATCATCATTGCCAATAAAAGTCAAACCGCCGCGTCCCAAGGCTTCAATATACCAACCATTGCGCGAATCGTATTCGTAAAAATGGGCTCTAGCCCCCGCTCCCAAATTAAAGCGGCGGATATCAAAAAGGGCCACGTCTTTATTTTTCGGATGGAAAAAAGGCAGCTGAACAGTGTTTTGATACATGGGCGAAATCACCAAAGAAAAATTTCGTGCAAGCCCTAAGAAAAAACGACCCTCAAAAGTCATGGAAGAAAGACCGGCCGCATTAAAAGAAAAACCAATTGGTCTTTCATAGGGCACCACATAAGGCTCGCTAATGTATTTGCTCGGTACTTTCCCTTCTTCCGCAGCCCTTAAACTCTGGCTCATCAAGGCGATAGAACATAGCAATATAAAGATTCTCATAGTTAGTCGTTCCATTTTTGAAAAATCCATTAGCTCGGGATGCATTCAATAAATTTCACCCAATTTCATAAAAAAGCAAGTTTGCACAGCTGGGCTTTGGAGGGATTAGCTGAGAGGCCCATAAAAGAACCCCGGTGACATCAAAACTTGATGATCTAAAATGAAGTTGAGGGTAAAAACATATGAAATCAATTTTTTTTTTAAGGCCAAAGATAATTACGCTCTACGTTATAATCAGCTTTGTTTTTATGTCGTGCGTTAGCTTCCAAAACAAAGCTCCCCTCAATAAAGATATCGAGCAAGGTCAGCTAAAAAATGGCCTGTCTTATTATTTAATGCCTCATCACTTCCCCAAAAATCGCTGCTTTTTACGGCTCAATGTCAAGGTCGGCAGTTTTAATGAAAATAATGACGAGCTCGGTATTGCTCATTTAATCGAACACCTTGCTTTCGAAAATCGCGTCATGGGCGAGGACAAAGAACTGGCGGTGTGGTTTCAAGAACAAGGCATGAGCTTTGGCCCAGATGCCAATGCTTATACCACCATTGATCACACGGTGTATCATATGGATCTCACCAATTGCGAAGAACAGTCGATTAAAGACGGTCTCAATATAATGCGAAGCTTTTTAGATAGCATTAAATTCGACAACGCTCTCATTAAAAAACAAAAACTCATCATCGATAAAGAACAACAAGACTATTTAAACAATCTCAATAAACTCAATAAAACCATTAGTCACAAACTTTTTGCAGGCACGCTCTTTGATACAAGACCAGTTTTAGGGGAAAAAGCTATCAGGGATACCATTGATAGAGAAAAACTCGAAGCTTTTTATAAAAAATGGTATCGAGCAAATAATGCTCAAATAGTCCTAGTTGGCGATATTGATGTGTTGCAAGTGAAAGAACTGCTCAACCAAAGTTTTATGAGCTTGAAGCCTTCCACAGAAAGCCCAGCCCTGCCCAATGTAGGACGTCCTAGCTTTCAAGAGGCGGTCATCGTCGCTTCTTCGCCAGAGATAAAGTCGGTGGAAACAATTTTCATTCTGCAACCTCCAAGTCTCGATATGAAAGCCCCAAGTCTTGATTCTTTGAAGGCCCAGCTCAGCTTTGAGTTAGCTATTTCCATGCTGAGAGAATCCATTACCAATAAATCGGCCAAACAATATCCTGATGAGTTGAGCCCTGCAGAAATCTATGGTCTTTTCGGCGCAAGCCAACTCCCCGAACTGAGCCTAAAAGTTTCCAGCAATAAAGAGAATCAGCCCCAAGTTTTTAAACGAGCCTTTAGCCCCATCAAACGTGTTCTTGATCATGGATTTGATAAGGCGCAATTTAAAAGAGCTCTCGACAATAAACTGGATGCAATCGAGCAATCCATCACCGAAGATATAACAGCAACCTCAAATTCTTGGGCCAAAGCTATTGTTGATCATATTAACCAGCGTTCTATAGCCTTGGATGCAAAAACCATTGCAGTAACAATTAAAGCTACCCTAAAAAAAATCACTCCTAAAGACTGCAGCAATGAGCTAAAAAAAGCTTTCAAAAAATCAAATAAATATATTTTATCTCTCGGTGACTTAGAGGAAAATGAAGCCAATAAAACCATGCTTGCCCAACTCTTAAACGAAGTTTTATCAAGCGAATCAAAACCACTCAATCCTAAAACCTCTACTTTAGAGTTTCTGTATCCCGTAAAAAATAGCTCTGCGGTCGTTACGAAGAAAGAATATTTTAAAGATATTGATACCCATCTTTTCACCTTTGCCAACAATTGGCGGCTGGTGATAAAAAGTACGGCTTTACAAAAAGATGTGATCTTGTTTCAGCTTGATAGTCCGCGAGGCCATGCATCTATGTCAGCGGTGGATTTAGCCAGGACTGAACTTGCGGGTCTCACTATTCTCACTGGGGGCTTAAAAAAACATTCTTGGCAAGACATTATCAATCTGACCAAAGACAAAATGATCCGCATGTGGCCGAGAGGAACACTTACAAGCTTAGGATTAAACGCCATCACGCGTGGAACGGATTTGCGCTTTAGTCTCGAACTCATGCGCGCCTTTGTTACTGAGCCAGATTTTAATGAAACCGCGATTAGCCAATCCAAAAGCCAAATTTTGGTTAATGATCAAGAAAATCGCCACCGCATGGCTTGGCCCCTGCAAAACAGTTTTCCCGCCGCACTCACTCATAACGATATACGAGTAGTTGGCGTGCCGGTTGCTTCGATTGTCAAGGTGTCTCGGGAAGAGCTCCTTGCTTGGCATCAACAATGGATCAACAATGAGCCAGCTACCCTCACCGTAGTAGGAGATATCGAGGTTGAGACCATGCTGAGTGAGGTCGCAGCGGTTTTTGGATCCATGCCGATCGCACCAATTCCACCCAAAACTACGTTCAAACCCATCACTTTTGCCCGTGGTGTTCAGCGCACTTATGAGGTAGAAACTGGGCCTGAAGCCTCTAAAATATTGATCCGCTATGCTCTCAATATCAACCAAAAGGCTGAAACCGACTTTTTGTTAGCCCTCACCAACAATATTATCCTAGAAGCTTTGCGGCTAAAACTCCGGGAAGAGCAGCAGTCTATTTATACACCCCAAGTATTTAGCTCGGACAATCAAGATGCAATACTTCAAAATACTCTCGATATCTATCTTTCTGCAGATAAAAAGAAAGCCAACCAAGTAAAGCAAGAAGCCATCAAAGTCGTTGCGCGTTTAGCTTCCCATGGAGTGACTAAATCTCAGCTCGACCTAGCCAAAGCTACTTTCCTAGATAACGTTACGAAAAAAATAGAAAACACGGGTTTTTGGCTTGAAATCATTGCGAGCAATAGCCAAGCTCTTGATAAAATAATCAGCCCTGATCTTATTCCGGCCCTCATTGAAAAAATTAATACCAAAGATATTAATGCTTACTTAAAGAAATATTTTTCACCAAAAAATGCTTCTACTGCTATTGTTCATAGCAAAGCAAAATCACCTTAAGACCAAGAAAAATATATGATATTAGAAATCCTTACTCGATTAAATGCTTTTTTATGGAACAATATCGTCCTGTGGGTTTTGCTGTTGGCAGGCTTATTTTTCACGCTGCACTTGCGTTTCGTGCAGCTTCGATTCTTTAAGCAATCTATCATTGCGCTCTTAAGCAGCCGCAATGCCGAAAAAAAACAAATCTCCTCTTTCCAAGCTTTATGCACTAGCTTGGCCCAGCGCGTGGGCACCGGCAATCTTGCCGGTGTCGCCACGGCCATCACTTATGGTGGACAGGGCGCCGTATTTTGGATGTGGTTGACAGCCATTTTAGGGGCTTCCACCTCGTTTGCTGAATGCACACTTGCCCAGGTTTATAAGGTTAAAAGGAAGGACGGGACTTTTTACGGAGGACCTGCTTATTACATTCATGCAGGCCTTAAATCTAAATTATGGGCCACTATCTTTAGTATATTTATTATCATCGCCATGGGCTTTGTTTTCAATGGTGTTCAAAGCAATACTATTGCCCAAGGTTTATTGAGCGCTTTTTCCATTGATCCGCTGCTTTGCGGCCTGGTGCTGGCGTTTTTTACCAGCATAATTATTTTTGGCGGTCAAAAAAGAATAGCGCAAATAGCATCTAAATTAGTTCCTTTTATGGCTTTATTTTACCTATCATTAACCATAATAGTAATGATAATTCACGCCAACCAAATCCCATCTTTAATAGTTAATATTATTCAAGATGCTTTTTCTTCCAAAGCCGTGATCGGTGGTATCGTGGGCCACAGCATCAAAGATGCTTTTCGTTATGGCGTTGCTCGCGGCCTCTTCTCCAATGAAGCAGGCTGGGGCTCAGCCCCTAATGCGGCTGCAAGCGCAGAAGTGGACCATCCCGCTCAACAAGGGATGGTGCAGATGCTCGCGGTCTACATTGATACCCTCCTAATTTGTACTTCCACCGCTATGCTGATATTATTGGCGCCCAATCTTGATCTCAACATCACCGGTATCGCCCTGACGCAGGAAGCCGCCTTCACTCATTTTGGCCAGTTCGGTAATTTTTTCATTGCCATCGCCATCGTATTATTTGGCTTTACTACTATCTTGGGCAACACTTTTTATGGTGAGGCCAATATCCAATTTATCACCAAAAAACGGCGCCATATTGTGGTCTATCGCATTTTAGTCCTGCTGGTAGTCGTATTTGGCGCCCTGGCAGAAGTACCGGTGGTTTGGCAAATGGCCGATCTCATGAGCGCGCTCATGACGATCATCAACTTATCGAGCATCATTTTGATGGCCGGCATCATCAAGAAAACCGCCGATCATTTTGCCACAAGATTTTTATTGAATAACAATGATAAATTTTCGCTGACGGCCATCGACATCAGCAATCAGTCATCTTATGACCTTGCTTACGATGATCGTTGATTAAAAAAATTGTCAAAAATGCCTCAGGGCCTGCTTGACACCCAAATGATCAATGATAAAAGCTTGGCTTCCTGTCCCCATCGTCCAGCGGTTAGGACATCGCCCTTTCACGGCGGTAACAGGGGTTCGAATCCCCTTGGGGACGCCAATTATTCTGATTCTCCTGATGCAAGCAAATAGCTTGCATTTTTTTTGGTTAAAAAAAGTGCAGGCATCCGTCATTTGACGGATAGCACCAAAAACTGCTCCTAAGTATGGTTTCTCCAGAAAAACTATTCCGAAACATAGTTTCGAGGAGAAAACATGAAAATTCTAAGCCTATCCCTGGTCACTTTAACCACTTCCACTCTTCTCAATGCCGCCACCCCCACTGGTCTCATTTGCCGCGATGATCGCCGGATGGACAATGGCCCCCTTAGAGAAATTATCCTCACCCCCAGCGAAGGCGGCTATCTTTTGCAGTCTCAATATGTGCCCACCCTCAACTCACCCAATATCGTGATTGAAAACTGGGCCGAAAAATTGTCCTGCCGCATCGATGCCAAAGCCAACCTAGCCTTTTGCCAAAACCCAAATGGGCAAAGCGTTGCCCTCATAAAAGAACGTCGTGAAGTGTTTTACGATTCATTAGGAGAGGAAGCCAAGAAAAAGACCAGCAAGTACACCGACATTTCCGTCAACGAAAATGGCGTCCAAAAACAATCGATTAGCTTTGCCGCCGCCCACTGCGAAACTTTTGGGGGTGAGGCTTAATAAAAACTTAAAAATAACTTTGAAAGGCTCCTTCCCCCTTGCCAGGAGCCTTTCCTTTTTCCCTAAAACGCTTGCCCAGTTCCAAAGCTCGGCACCACAATGTGCTCGTCGCGACCGCGACCAAAAATGGGAAAGCCGATATCTATTCTAAAAAGTTGTGAACTTATTTGTGGCGTTAAAACCCTTAGACCTAGGCCCAAAGTATGTGTTGCGTTAGCATCGCTCCATTCTTTGGCGGCGGTGCCCACATCGTAAAATAAAACCAGACCAAGATGTAAAATCCATAAATCGAGAGGCGCTGAGCGTAGCTCTAAATTGGTACGAAAAGCTTTTGAGCCTCGGTAAAAACCTGATTTTACTCCTCTAATGCCGCTATCGGCGCCTAAAGAAAAGTTTTGGTTGTCTCGATTGTCCAAGGTGGTGGATAAGCGTCCATCAAAAACCAGCCGCGCTATTTTTAGAATTTTTGGCGAAACTAAGGTTAAACCAAATTTGTAGGTGTTGTCGGAGAACTCGCCATCGTAGCGATTAGAAGTTGATATTGAGGCCATGCCGAAGGCATCATAATTAAAAGGTAAGAGATAGGTGAGCTTTGATTCTGGCCGAATAAAACTGTGGTCACTCACAAGGATCTCTTTAGAGGAAAAATCGGCCGATAAAGTTAAGCTTGGGCCGCTGCGTTTAGTTTCGGCCAGTTTGAAATTGTTATAATCGTAGAGCGTCATGAACTCATTATGAAAATAGGAAAAACCAAAAGTCACGAAGCTCTCCAGCTCATTTTTGGGGAGCACATCTTGTTGAAAAGCTTCTTTCTCTATCTCGTTTAAATTAAGATCTTCGGAAAGCGCAGGACGCTTGATATTTAGGCCGTAGCTTGAGAAAATTTCCTTCTTATAAGTAGTGCCGAATGAACGTCGTCCTTGAATACGGCCCTTGCCATAGCGCCAGCGATATCTTCGCTCAATGTTCTCTTGAATTTTGGTGCTCGGAACATCAAAAGTTCTGATTTGGCCGCCATTGAAATCGATTATGGGTTTAGAGCCATATTCAAGGTTGAGGCCATATCCCCATTTATCATTCTCGGAGATCAAGGGACGCTCAAGGCCAAACTCCCCGATAAAACCGTCATATTCAAAATGATCGCGAGAAAAAATAAATCCGGGTTTAACATTAAGCTCTAGCCGCGATCCAAAAAGCTGCGGATCAAAATAACGGCCCGATAATATATGCATGGCTTGTTTCATTTCATAGATGGTCGCCACTGATTTGTTCGTGCCAAAAAGACTATGCTCACCGACGGCCACCATTAAATCAGTCAATACTTCCGCGTTGCCCTCAAAACTAAAAGTAGGGCGCAGCGTCAACAAATCTCTGGTGGCAACCAGCAATTCCAAACCTTTGACACTGGGGTCCTTACTTTTAACCGGCACTACCACGGCCAATGAGCGAACCAGGCCTTGCCGACGTAAGCTCTGTTCGCTATCACGCACAGCGGCTTTATCGTAGATCTCGCCTTCCTTTTGAAATAGATACTGATTAATTATTTCATCTTTAGTATTGATGTGAATGCGGTCTAAAAAGGATAAAAATCCCGCTTCTTTTGAAAAGGGCGATTTAGTATAAAAATGGATCTTAGTAACCAAACCCGAGGGATTTTCTTCAGGGACAAGCCCATAAAACGTCAACCCCTCATCCACCGTTTCCCGTTCAAACTTCGAAATTTGGCTATAGAGCGCTCCTTTGCTTTCCTCAGCTCCTAAGCCTGCAACGACGAACACCATAATGAAATAAGAAATTTTAATGGTCATTTATTGCCCTGTGAATGATCCAGATAGGCCCTTAAGGTCAGGAAAGGATCCGCCCCATGGCTATTGAGCGCTACTTCCCTTAAAAACTTCCCAAAGTTCTCTTGGCTTTTCTGAAAGAGATCTTCAAAAACTTTGTCATCATGATTATATCTCTTAAAAGACAATAAATAAGCATTATTAACATCTGACCAATCAATATTTTTAAACTCATTTTCAAGAGCCAATTTTTGATAGTCAGTTTCTGCAGATTTTAAAGCATTTATTTTTAGGTCTATTTTTACATCTACAAGCATCTCTGAACGATATATTTGCTCGAGCTTATCGAAGAGTTGACTGAAAAAATCATTATAGATTTTTGTTTGGCGCTGATATTTTTCGACTTTCCTAAGCTGATGGCTGTCAGGACCATATTTATGCGCAAAGAAATAGCGCGCCCCTGTTTGGCCTACAAAGTTAGCAAAGGTCTCATTAAAAGGCGTTTGGTTGGGGATATAAAGGGTTGCGTGAGTGAGCTCGTGAATGATCAACTCCACCAGCGATTCATCGCTCAACCTGAGCATGTTGGGCCAGACTGGATCCTCAAAAAAGCCCAGCGTTGAATAGGCCCCCACCTTGCGGCGAATGGTGTCCAGCCCTAATTTTTTTAGACGCTCTTCCTCTACGATGGCATCCTGCTCGTCAAAATAACCTTTGTACGGAACCGCCCCTATGACAGGAAACCACCAAGTATATGGTTTAAATGCGAGCTTGTCAGAGGCGGATACATTATTAATAGTTTTGTCCCAGGATAAATTAACATTTCTATAATTTTTATCGGCTTTCAACTTAAGGGTAGTTTGAGAATACTCCCGCACTTCCTGAATCAACATGAGTTTTTTGCGCGATACTCGGTCCAGATTAGGCACGCGCAATGCTTTTTCAATCGCTTCTGAACCGGCCAGAAGCTGCAACTGATAGGCACCTTGTTTAAGAACATAAAATGTCGAACAGCCCGACAAAAAGAGCAGCGACCCGAGAATGAGAAATAAGATTTTTTTCATAAATCGATTATTTCATAGGATCGCCTTTGACTTTCAGTTTTTTTCACGCTCATTTTTCCCCATCGGATGTATGGAGGATGGCAAATATCCTAAGTATGATATGCCGCTTTACACCTATCGCGCGAAAACATATGTAGGTGGTCAACCACATTTCAATGAGGATTTTATGGCAGCAGGATTAAATCGAGTTTCTTTAATAGGCAATTTGGGCAAAGACCCTGAAGTGCGTTATACCCAATCGGGCACTTCCGTCGGCAATTTACGACTAGGCGTCACCGAACGCCGCAAAGAAGGCGAAGAATATAAAGATCACACCGAATGGGTCAGCGTTGTCTGCTTCGGTAAAACCGCTGAAAACGCCAGCAAATTCCTCCAAAAAGGCCGCCAAGTTTTCGTAGAAGGCCGCCTGCAAACCCGTTCATGGGAAGATAAAACCGGCCAAACCAGATACACCACCGAAGTAATCGCCACCCAACTGCTTTTCCTCGGTTCCGGACAAAATCAAACTGGCGGCGGGGGCGGCGGCGGATTTGCCCGCTCCGACAGCCAAAGTTTTGGCAGCGGATCTTCATCTGACTCGGAAGGAACTTCCGATATGGCTCATGGTGGATTTGTTGAGGATGATGATATTCCGTTTTAACACCTACCAATCAGGAAAATGTTGCGTTTTGTCATTAAATCCCCGCCTTATGGGGATTTTTCTTTTTTAATTTGTTAATTTTAATTGCAGAAGAATTTGAATATGTGCTACCATCAATAAAACGTCACTTATTTCTGAGAGGTGGCTCATGGCAGAACAATTCAGCGTTCGTTTTATCAGGTTTCTTGATGGGGAGCGCTACCCCCTACTTCTCGATCCTCGAGGGCAGCCTCACTGGTATGCGACTCTCTTCGCGACCACCCAAATTCGCAATGCCAGCAAAACACCAAATACTATTGCAGCCGTTCTGGCAGCTATTCGAATATTGCTCTCTTGGTCGCATGTACGGGGGCAAGATCTGGAGCATCGTTTCACTCAAAAAGATTTTTTAACTGAGCATGAGCTTGAATCGATCAGGTGCTATACCCAAATAAAAGCTGAGCAACATGAAAATAATTTAATAAAATTATCTAGAAATACGGAAAAAACGAGGGGAGTATTTAGTTCTACCGAACATCGAATTAGCAGCAGCACTCAATACATCAGACTAACCTATATAGCGGATTATCTTGAATGGTTGGCCATAAGGCTTGTTGAGCGCGATGCTCGACATGTTGATACTGCAACACTTAAAACCATTAAAAGAATGTCCGATAGCCTGCGAGCTCGCCGTCCGCAAAAAATGATGAAATCTAGGGAACAGGCTCGCAAAGGACTCACAGAAGAACAACAAGAGGCTCTGTTGAAAGTCGTACAACCGGGATCAGCAAACAACCCTTTTTCCGAAGAGTTGCAAGTAAGAAATCAGCTAATTGTATGGTTATTATATCATCTAGGATTGCGTGCTGGAGAATTATTATCCTTAAGAGTTTCTGATTTTGATTTCATGAAAAATACACTTTTAGTTGCTCGTAGACACGATAATCCCAATGATGTCCGAACCTACCAGCCGGTGGTTAAAACTTTTGATCGACGTATTCCCTTATCTGAAGGACTCATAAAGGCTGTTTCAAATTATATATTAGGAACTCGTCGCCTTTTTTTCGCGGCAAAACGGCATGATTATCTCCTTGTTGTTCATCGACGGGGGCCCTTTGCTGGTCAGCCAATCTCATTAAAGGGCCTAGATAAAGTATTCCAAGAACTACAAGCGGCAAATCCTGACTTACTTAGGCACTTGACCCCACACGTACTGAGGCATACCGCAAACGACCGGCTTTCAGCCCTCATGGACAAAAATAAGGTCAGTCCAGCAGAGGAAGAGAAAATGCGCTCATATCTTATGGGTTGGAAAGAGGGCTCCGGCACGGCCAGCACTTATACTCGACGACATATTGAACGTAAGGCTCAAGAAGTAGCTTTGTTACTTCAAAAGCCTTTCCAAGGAGACTCTCATGTTTGATCTAGCTCCAGTCTCCGTCTCGCACAACCCGATCTCACATGAGGGTTATGTTTTCGAGCTAAACAATAAAATTTGGAAGCTTTCTCGTCAGCATAAGCTCAATTTGAAATGGGTTGATCAAATTCTTGCTACAGACCTAGCTCACTCCTTTCTAAAAGTCTTAGAGCATTACGCTAAAAAATACTCCGCATCCCATACCAATAACCAGTGTTTGAGATTTCAGCATTTTGCCCTCGAGCGATACCAGAAAAGAGGCCAATGTTTATCAAATGTTTCGGCTGAAGCGTTGATTGGATATAGGGCAACCCTGAACCGTGAGCATGAATATTATCTAGGAGCGCTGCGAGGATTTTTAAGATCCTGGCTAGATTTAGGATATTCGGGGATAGATGAGAACGTGCCAAACTTGTTAAATAATTGGAGGATAAGGGGCAATGTTAAAGGTCGTGCGGTCCAAACCCTATGCCCAGAAGAGGGGCCGCTATCTGATCTTGAGTATGAAGCGCTCCATCAAAAATTGATAAATGAATTTGAAAAAGGCGCTATCAATATTGAAAATTTGGCCTTGGTGCAAATTTTTATGGCAACAGGTCGCAGACCAGCCCAGCTTGCTGATTTGAAAGTTAAGGATTTTATTCATGTTCAATCACAAGATGGTCTTCAGGAATACCTGCTCAATGTCCCACGCCGAAAGTTGCGCGGTGTCCACTGGCGAGAACAATTTAAACCCTTTGCCTTGTCTAAAGATATTGGCAATCTGTTAAGCAATCTTATTGAGCAAAATAGAACTCGTTTATTTGCATTATACAATATTTCTTCTTTACCTGATTTTGATGAGCTTCCGCTCTTCCCTAAATGGAGTATTATTAGAACTGCCGCTAATGGCACTTTTAAACATATAGAATTAGACTTTAAAGGCCCAGAAGCTCATCACACTGCTCATGCTTTTAAGGCTCGGGTTGATGCTATTGTATCAGGCCTGGAGATCCCTTCAGAGCGCACCGGTAAGCGTCTAAGAGTGTTCCCCACCCGCTTACGTAGAACTATCGCAACCCGCGCCGCGAGAGAGGGTTTTGGCGAGCTCATAATCGCTGAGTTGCTCGATCACACCGACACCCAAAATGCCCGCATCTATACCGAAAATGTTCCTGAACACGTCGATGCAATCAATGAAGCGGTAGCGCGCCAACTAGCTCCCCTCGCTCAGGCATTTGCCGGTGTAGTCATAGAAAAAGAAAGCGACGCCGTACGGGGAAACGATCCAACAAGCCGCGTGCGCTCTGAAAATGGCAATGTAGGCATTTGTGGTCACTATGGGTTTTGCGGAGCGCTCGCCCCTATCGCTTGCTATACCTGCCGTAACTTCCAACCTTGGGTAGATGGGCCGCATAAAGAGGTACTAAACTCCCTCATCGCTGAACGTGAACGCATTTTAGAAATTACCCAAGATAAAATGATGGCAGCTATCAATGACAGGACCATTTTGGCGGTGACACAGGTTGTTCAAATTTGTGAGCGGCGTCGGGCTGAGCCCAATGGGGAGAGCTCTCATGGCTAAAATTTTTCAATTTATCCCCAAGCATAATGTCGAGGCAGCCGAAAACCTCGCTGAATTTATACGTCTGTGTCGAGAAGAATTGACGGTGTTTGGCGCCAATTTAGAATGGGAAGAGAATCTCTGGAGCCCACCGGGAGTGAGTTTTGGCAACCTTGACCAAAAGACACGAATCCTCGATCCATCTAATGCGATGCAGCAACCTTTCCTTGATTTCGCCAAAGCCTATTTTCGTTATCAACAAGGGCATAAGCCAACTAAATCTCATATTGAAATAAGGGCCTTGAAATGCTTCGAAAGGGCTCTTCTTCAAACAAGAGGCGAAGCTAATATTGCTCTTGTGAATTCGTTGGTGTTAGATAACGCAGCACTATTGGCCAAAAAATTCTTTTCTCCCGGTACCGCCTATCAAGTGGGTCGAGAAATAGGCCGCATAGCTAGTTTCGTATCAGAAAAACATCATCTTATTTCTGGGCAATTGGACTGGAGAAGTCCCATTCTTCGCCCCATCGACACCGTGCGCACTGGCATAAAAGCGCGAGAGCAAAGGGAGAAGAAACTCCCTAATGAAGAGCTCCTCCATGCTCTAGCTGAGATTTTTTCAAGCAATCCAACTCCGCCAAAAGATATTTTTACCTCGTCCATATGTGTCATGCTGTTATGCGCCCCTTCACGAATTTCAGAAATACTGAGCCTTCCCGTAGATTGCGAAGTTTGGCAAACAAAACGCGATGGCAATAAAGCCTATGGTTGGCGCTTTCAACCGGGAAAAGGCGGTACGCCGTGCATAAAATGGATTCCCGATGCCATGATTTCTATCGCTCAAGAAGCCATACTTCGCGTACGCAAGCTCACCGACGAAGCCAGAAAAATAGCTAAGTGGCATGAGGCTCACCCCCATCTTTTTTATCGCCATGAAGATTGTCCTAATGTCCCCGAAGATCAGCCTCTTACTATCGTTCAAACGGGATATGCTCTTGGTATCCCAGTCGACGATCAGCGATATTGCCGGGCAGAATTGCGACGCCTCGATTTATCTGACCAGGCTGGCACAAATACACTGAAATTATTACAACAGTGGCTTGTGGCTAAACTACCACCCGATTTTCCCTGGTTGGATAAAGAACGAGGAATTCGGTTTTCAGACGCTCTCTTCTGTTTGCAAGCAAAGCTTCTCCGCCCTGATATGCCAAAGAGTCCAATCCTCGTGTGGAAGCCAACTCCCAATACGCTCAATGACGATTTAAGCTCGAGAGAATCGACTCCTGGATATGTCGTACCAAGTATTTTTGACCGATACGGATATAAAAACCTTAAGGCCAACTCTCATCAATTCCGCCATCTCCTCAACACGATGGCCCAGCGAGGAGGTTTGAGCCAAGCTGAAATCGCCCGATGGTCCGGCCGAGCTGATATGAAACAAAATCGAGTTTATGATCACATGAGTGAGTTTGAGTTGGTGGATATGATTCGCTCACATGACACCTCTCTCTCCTTGGATCAGTCGCTGCAAGAAATCGCAGAACAAATTGCGACCAAGATCCCCATGACCCGCCAAGAATTTAATAGCCTAGCCATGCCTACTGCTCATGTGACTGAGTTCGGTTTTTGTATCCACGACTATACAATGTCACCCTGCCAGCGTTTTCGTGACTGCATAAATTGCACCGAGCAGGTGTGCGTAAAAGGCGATCGCCGCATAGAACGGCTCAAAGAGCGGCTTCACATCGTTGAAAAGCTGCGAAATAAAGCTGCGCAAGAAATTAATGATGGCACTGCTGGTGCCGATCGCTGGTATGAAATCCATGACCTGACTGAAAAGCGTCTTCGCGAACTCATCGGCATTATGGAAGATCCGAATATTCAAAATGGCGCTATAATAAAACTTCGCAATAAAAATGAATTTAGCCCGCTGCGAAGAGCTCTCGGCTCAACAACAAAACAAGTAGAAGAAAATAATCAAGCAGGTCCATTGCAGGACCTGCAACATCTTTTAGGAGGCGGCCTTGGCTAAACATCTTAGTGACATGGATATCGAACGAATCGTTGAGATTCTCGATGGCTGGAATGAAAAGCTAATATGGGAAAGCTTATGCGACGCTTGCTTGCCTGCCATAGGTGTGAAGCCCGCTCGCCAGACGCTCATGAAGTTTGTGCGCATTAAGAATGCTTTTATTGCAGCCAAAAAACGGTTTAAGGATGGAGCTCCCGAAATCCCCGCGCCTCCTTCCATGCGCGTTGCCATTGAGCGTATTGCGAGGCTTGAGCGTGAGAATGAGCGACTCAATCGAGAGAACACCGAGTTGCTGCAACAATTTGTCGTGTGGCAATACAACGCGCATATCCATGGTCTCAGTGATCGAGAGCTCAGAAAAGCGCTGCCTAAAGTTGATCGTGGGCAGACGGATTGATGCAGTAATCGTTGAAGACCGAGAATCAACTCAGCGAAATTTGTTAAGTTTTCCCGGTTTTATCTCTTATAATTAACAAAAAAAATTAATTTTGTTAATTTGTGTTTATTAATAATTAGAACCCAGGCCAATTTCAATAAAATTATTTATCTTCAAGGTAGATAGAACCGTTTTAATTGCTACAGGTTTTTTGTTAATATTTTCCCAGAGCCCGCGTAGTTGTGGGCTTTTTTAATTTTAAACCGGTGGGCCATCTACAAAGCATAATCGAGCATAATCGAGCAACTATTGCCACCGCTTGACTAGGTTATGAAAATATTCGTCACTCCACAATTTGAGCGTAGCCTGGTCCCGTTCGCGTAGTAATGCATTCGCATCCTCACGAACAAGAGCCCAGTCTAATCTATCAAAGGATGAGTTTTTAATTTTTAAATTCAAATCAAAGTAACCAGACAGGAATAGCATCGCAGAATGCAGTGATCGGCAGAAGAGTATCAGCGAGGCAGATAATCCCCCCCTTTTGAACCGATAAATTTAGCTTTTCCAACAATTGGAAAGAATTCACCATCATCCTATTTGGGGATGCTGTACTTTTAAATTCGAGAGGATAAATTTTGTCGTCTTGAATGATGAGCAAATCGATTTCTTTCTTATCTTTATCACGATAGTAATATAAAGGAGCCTGTTTGCCGTTATGCCAGTAGCTTTTCAAGATCTCTGTAAAAATAAATGTCTCTAAAATCGCACCCGACATTGCACCTGATTCCAGCGTTTCCGGAGTCGACCATTGGGTGAGATATGAGCATAAACCCGTATCGAGAAAATATAACTTTGGGGATTTTATTAAACGTTTCGCTGTATTTGTATGGTAGGGCTCAAGTAAATAGACAATGCTTGAACTCTCTAAAATCGACAGCCAATATTTAGCAGTTGGAACTGAAATCGCGACATCCCTCGCCAGATCCGATAGATTGAGCATTTGTCCAGTGCGAGCTGCGGATGCACGTAAAAATTTTAAAAAAGTACCTTCGTTTCCCACATTAGCAAGGTTACGAACGTCTCGTTGCAGATAAGTCTGAATATAAGAACCATAATACAAATCTCTATCGATTTCTTTATTTAATGCCATAATAGGAAAAGAACCGCGCCAGATAATTTTATAGATTTCATTAAGTGATAATTTGGGGGAACTTCTCAAGCGCTGTTCCAGTTGTTTTTGGTCAGGCAAAAAAGGTATTCCTATCTGTGCCTCTTCTTGGCTTTCCTTTAAAGAAAGACCCAATAAATTTACGATTCCCACCCTACCAGCAAGTGATTCTGTTAGCCCTTGCATGAGTTGAAATTGTTGAGATCCGGTTAACCAAAACATTCCATTTTTCCGGTCACTATCAACCATCATTTTGATGTAGGGCAGCAATCCTGGTGCATATTGGATTTCATCAATTAAAATAGGTGGTTTAAAACGCTGAAGGAAGAGGCTCGGTTCATCTCTGGCCAATTGAGCTAGTAAAGGATCGTCTAACGTTACGTAATTTCTACCACTTTGGCTCATGTGTCGCAAAATCGTAGTTTTTCCCACCTGCCTTGGTCCGCTTACTAAAACTACGGGAAATTGTTCAGAGGCTTTTTGAATAAAACTCTCTAAAGTTCTACGTATATACATGTTTTTTCGTCCAATTTAAACTTTTACTTTAAAGTAGACGCATAAATATTAACAGTCAAGCATTTTAACTTTAGATCGCCTTACATTACATGTCTGCGCCCCAGGCATCACCAAAATTGCTACTTTTGAATCCCACTAAAAATGGGAGGATTACCGTTGCTTGGCAACCTGATCAAACACCGCCTAAACAGCCTTAAAAAGAACCTGAGGATATCGGAATAACATTGCTAAAATCTTCTCCCCAATTGTTCCCGAAAATCCTGCGCATTGGTCACAGGCAGCTTGCATTCCCCCTCGCTGCAGACAAAAGCGGTACTTTGGTGGTTGCTCACGGTTTTATGCTGTAACCACGGAATGAGATGTTGGGCGCATGCTTTTTCTTCTACGATGGCCTTCACACAATGGGGCAAAAAGCGCGTGCGAAGCTCGGTCAAAAATAATTCTCGCGATGATTTATCGCTCACGATGGCAATTTGTTGGGGCGACGACCAATAAAAATCTAGGGCAATAAGCATTTCCGAGGACGACATCGAATATTGTGTGAGAGATTTTGAAAACGCCTCTAAGGCTTTCTCCGCGCGATATTTATAATTCTGTTCGTCACAAAATTGATGCAGTCGAAGAAGATTAAGTATGGCCACAGAATTTCCTGACGGCTCGGCTCCGTCGGAATGAGGTTTTTCTCGCGCAATCAGTTCTTTATGCTGCGTGCTCGTCATAAAAAAACCGCCATGTTCAGCATCTTCGAACTCTCGCTCAAGAATGCGATCTAACATGATGGCCTCAGCCAACCATTCCTCCTCACCCTCGGCTTCGTAAAGATCTAAAAAGCCTGCAATCAAAAATGCATAATCATCTAAAAATCCCAGCTGCTCCGATGCACTCTGGCGAAAAAATCGTCGGAGCCATTGATCGGGTTTCAGTGTTTTTAAAATAAATGCTGCGGCATGGCGGGCATGGTTGATAAAGTCAGGTTCATTAAAGGCGAATCCTGCTTTGGCGAATGCAGAAATCATTAGGCCATTCCATGCCGTGATAATTTTTTCATCGCGCAATGGATGATGACGCTTTGCACGAGCTTGATACAATGCGTTTTTGGCATTAGTAATGATTGCTGCGATTTGTGATTCAGTGCAGGAAAAAATCTTCGCTATTTCCGAAATTTCCTTGGACTTATGTAAGACAGAACGCCCCTCAAAATTTCCCGAGTCGCTCACGCCATAATAAGCAGCAACGACAGCAGCATCATGGGGCTTAAGGTGTTTTGATAATTCCTGGGGCGTCCAGGAGAAAAAAAGACCCTCCTCATTATGGCCTGCATCACTGCCGCTATCGGCATCTGTTGCAGAAAAAAATCCACCCGCTGACGATGTCATTTCTCGCATTATATAACGAAGCGTTTCAAGCGCGGTGACTTTAAGTGATTCGTCGTGGCTCACTTGATATGCTTCCACATAGCTCATCACTAGCAAAGCATTATCATAGAGCATCTTTTCAAAATGCGGCACTAACCACCGTTCATCGACGCTATAACGATGAAATCCGCCACCAATGTGATCATTAATTCCTCCCTGACTAATTTTTTTGAGAGTCAACAATGCCATATCCAACAAATCTTTTTGCCCGGAATGGAAATATTCCCTCAGCAATAAACGAACGGGGATGGTGCTTGGAAATTTTGGAGCACCGCGGGTGCCGCCATGAGTCCAATCGAATCGGGAACGAAAAAGATCCATCGCCTTCGGGATGACCTCACGCTTCGGAATCGATGCGCCCGTGGGCGCTGCAAATTGTTGTTTCAGTGCTTCTTTAATTTGCAGCGCTGCGTGATCAATAGAATCTGGATCTTGGTGGTAGGCCTCGGCTAAATGGCGAAGCATTGTCAAAAATCCGGTGTGCATTCCTCGATCACCGTCGCGCGCAGGAAAATAGGTTGCCGCATAAAATGGCCTTTGGTCCGGTTTAAGCCACACCGTCATTGGCCATCCACCATGTCCGCTGATGGCTTGGGTTGCGGCCATATAAATAGCATCGACGTCGGGTCGCTCCTCGCGATCAACTTTTATGCACACATAATATTGGTTGAGAAAAGCTGCAATTTCCTCGTCTTCAAAAGATTCTTCTTCCATCACGTGGCACCAATGGCAGGTGGCATAACCAATGCTTAAAAGAATGGGACGATTAAGGGCTTTGGCCAAAGAGAAGGCATCGTCGCCAAAAGCAAACCAATTTACTGGATTATGAGCATGTTGCAGCAAATAGGGACTCTCGGAAAAAATGAGTCGGTTGATGAATCGTGGACTTTTGTCGTCGTGAACATGGCGAGTTCTTGGATGATAGTCACGGCCTCTATTTGCCAAGGCAGTTTTTAGACGAAGCTCGAGTTCATCAGGAAATTTTTCTGCGCCAGGTAATTTCATATCGCTCACCCTTCTTGTTGCACCATGGTCATTTGGGCCTTAGTTATTTTTTACCCACCTTAAAAGTGAGGGCCCGTTCCTAAACAATTAATTGGGAATCAAATGGCCGCCCCAATGGTTGACCAATTTTTAAATTGTGAGGCCCCATGCTTAATCTGAAGAAAATATTTTTGGCTCTACTATTTTTTAGCGCGACTCAGTGTTTCGCCTACGAGCCAACCAATACTGCTGAAAGAGAGAGATTAGCAAGCCTCATTAAAAGCCCAGGCTTTTTTGAAAATAGCTTAAAAGGCTTTAGCTTCGCGGCATCGAGCCTTAGCCCTTATTTCCTCACACAAACTCTTGATTTTTTGGGATCGAAACTAGTCGGCCAATTGCATGGCGTGGCTCGCATTCGGCAAACCATTGAACAAACTGCATTTGCCAAAGATAACCTTCGTTTCGCTCAATACGACGATGTATTGGCACCATTTAGAAGCATTCCTGAAGAGCCGGTAAAAATTGCAGTACTCGATGCTCTGCTTGAGCGAGCCTATCAAGAACGTTTGGTGTGGGAAAATGGTAAAATGTCCGGCGCTATTTATGACGGCTCAGAAGAACATATGGCTGGCTTGGCTGACTATTTTATTAAAGCAATATTGAGAGATGATCTCAATAGTAATTTATTTATTGGCGATGAGGACGCGCAAAATCTCGCTAAAAAAGCCTTTCAATATTTTAATACTGCCAATCCTCTGCATGGCACCACCTTTGCCCTGGCGGTCAAGGCAATGCGCGAACTGGGCGCTATGTTTGCGGCTCTCGTAGAAAAAGAGCATGCCATTGTAAGTTCCGGTGGCCGTGAGGCTTTGCGCATAGGCTTAAGAGCCCTAAAAAATGCAAGGCTGGGAGAGGATAGTCTCGTATTCGATGATGAAAATAATTATTTATGCAACGTCTTTAAAACTATCAATGTAAACCCTTATGAGGCCAGTACCAAAAATAATGAATATAAGGATTTCTCTTCCATAGGTTTTGCAGCTATTTATTTGACCGATGCAAATTTTGACAAGCTCCAAGAATTAAATCAAATAGCTCTCACGAAAAAATGGGGTTTACATGTTCATTTATCCCGCAGCATTTTTGAAAAACTAATTACGAGACATGATCCGGCCTTCAAAAACTTGTTCACCACAAATAAATCTATATCATCGATTTCCTTCGATTCCGAAACCATTATTTATGGCGGTGTTGCTGCAACTATTTTTGCGGATGTTAACAAACGCTTTATGGCCCTAGAGTCGCATGTAGATTGGGTTGGTGGTATGTATCCAGGTATTAATGCCGCGGGAAGCATTGCTGGCATTGATTATATTCTTTCCTATCTCATGATTCTCTACCATGGCCGAAATAATCTCGCAGCTTTGGCTGAGCTCCAACATAAGGTTGAATGGAAAGAAGTTGCCATCGCTGATCGTCCTAATTTTGTGGAAAGCAGCGATATAGTTAATCAATTTTTCTCAAAAGACAGCTCATTTAATTTTCATCAGCACCTAGAAAAAATCCGCCATCAATTTTCTGCTCAAGATTGGCGAACCTATCTTGAGAATATTTTGGTGGACCTCAACCTGTCACTGTTTAGCGCCCCTACCACTTATTTTACGGGCCGCATGACGTCAGGAGGGACCGAGAGTATTCGCCTTGCACTGCAAACCTATCACAATGTTTTTCGTGCGAGAAAAATTTACCAACAACCAATTTTCCTCATGACAGATTCAGCACATGTCGCTTTCGAAAGACATATTAAGGATCTCGACGGACAGATAGTCAGAATTCGCCAAAATGCCGTTGATCTGGGCATGGATATTGATGATTTGCGAAAGAAAATAAATGAATATGGCTCACAAAATATTGGCGCCATTATTGCGTCGACGCCCAGCTATCCCTTCGGAGCTTATGACGATATTCGAACCATTTCCTCTATCGCAAACGAACAAAAAATTCCCCTTCATGTCGACTCTTGCCTCGGTGGATACATGATGCAATTTATGCATAATAATCCTCTCGCACTGGATTTCGGAAATGAGCATTTTGATGGCGTGACTTCTTGGTCTGCGGATTTGCATAAATATGGCCTTAGCCAAAAAGGATTGTCTTTTGTTGGTTTTCGTCGTTCCTTTGTCCTTGATGAAAAGGTGCAATTAGCCAATATTGCTAATCCTCGTTCCGCCTCTCAGCTTGAGCTCGGAATAAGTTGTTTGCTTACTATCGGAAGGGAAGGGTATGAAAAACGCGCCGCAAATATTGCGAACCTTGGGCATCAGCTGAATATGGAATTAAGTAATTTGGAACAAATTGAAGTTCGTGCCCTTCCCGCTCATGCGAATCTCCCCCATTTCGTGGTGGCTTTTCGACTAAAAGATCGTCTACAGCCTTTGACCTATGTGATGGCCGCATGGATGAAAGAACTTGGTTGGCATCTAAGCCAGGTTGGAGAATATACCGTTCATATGGCGCTTACCAATGCACATACTTATGATGAGCAATTCGTGCCTAAGTTTTTAAGTGATCTGAATTTTGTCATCGAGCGTTTGGCATTGCATCCGGGGCTTAAAAAAAGCAGCAGCGTCGGAGTTTATGGCATGGCTGCCGATTTTAATGTTTCTTCCCTGGCCCCGGGCCATCAAACCACTGAAGCGTTGCTTAATGCTTTTGTGAAGTTCTATGCGGAAAATTTAATTTCCTTGTAGAACACCAATAAAAATAAATTAAGCGCTTCGGATAGCCTGACCTGGCTTCAATTAACTGGGCCGCGCATTTATCACTCAATGGCCAACCAAACCCTGAGGATAAATAAGTCATGATAAATATTGAAGCGTTATTGGGAGAACATGCGGCTTTATTAAGCCATCAGTGCCGCACCATCAAAAAAGAACAGCTCTATTTGCCTGGCCCCGATTTTATTGATCAAGTTATGCGCGAAACCAATCGCCGCCCGACGGTATTACGCAATCTCGCCTCCATGTTTAATCATGGACGCCTTGCTCACACCGGCTATTTAAGCATTTTGCCGGTTGATCAAGGAGTGGAACATTCTGCTGGCGCTTCCTTTTCGCCCAATCCTGACTATTTTGATCCAAAGAACATTGTCAAACTTGCGATGGAAGGCGGTTGTAACGCAGTCGCATCAACCTATGGCGTGCTGGCATCTATGGCTGGCGCTTATGCCCATAAGATTCCTTTTATTGTAAAAATTAATCACAACGAAACCTTAAGTTATCCGGCGTCTTACGATCAGGTCATGTTTGCACAGGTAAAGCAGGCTTTTGATATGGGAGCGGTGGGTATTGGCGCGACCATTTATTGGGGCTCGCATGAATCTCATAGACAGTTGCAAGAAATCAGTCAGGCTTTTGCCAAAGCTCATGAGCTCGGCCTTTTCACTGTTTTGTGGTGCTATTTGCGAAATGGAGCCTTTAAGAAAGATGGCGTTGATTATCATGGAGCCGCCGACCTCACGGGCCAAGCTAATCATTTAGGCGTAAGTTTGGGGGCTGACATCATCAAGCAAAAACTGCCCACCAATAATGGCGGCTATACCGCACTTAACTTTGGCCACACGTCGCCATTAGTCTACGATCAACTCAGCAGCAATAATCCCATTGATTTAACCCGTTATCAGGTGGCCAATTGTTATATGGGCCGCATTGGCTTAATTAATTCTGGGGGACCGGCTGGCAAAGATGACCTAGGCCAAGCTGTAATGACCGCCGTGATCAATAAACGCGCTGGTGGAACGGGACTCATTTCTGGCCGCAAAGCTTTTCAAAAACCCTTCAAAGACGGCGTTGCTTTGCTGCATGCTATTCAAGATGTTTATTTGGACAAAAGAATAAGCATCGCTTAGCAAAACTCCGGGCATTTTTGAACATCGCTTCATTCTCCCTTCACTAAAAAATAATCGTGGCCTCTCGTGGCCACGATTATTTAGGGGGAGAGCTTATGAAAAAATGGCTATTTGTTTTGAGTTTCTTAGTTTTAGGCCAAAGCCTTGGTGCTCGTGAACTAATGTCCGACGCTGGAAGAGGAAGCATAACTTTTAGCGTCGAGCAATCGCGAAAATTAGTCACTGCTTTTAAAGAAATTGCAAGACTTGCACAAGCCCCAGCCGGGGATCCAACCGCAGGCACTACTTGCGGCTATATTTTCCCGGGCGATGGAAATAAATTTGGCTGCACCGGCACGGGCAAAGCGGCCAGCGATGTCGCTGCAGCCTGTAGAGGCGGCGGCTCTTTGGCTTGTTCTGGCTCAGGAGCATCGAAAAGTTGCACCTGCGCTTTTGATTGATCCAATTGTTCGGCAGGCGCGAGCCTGTCCTAGCGGATTTGTCATACTCGGGCTTGACCCGAGTATCCAGTTTATGAGGCACTGCATGGATCCTCGTGTCAAGCACGAGGATGACAAATATGGAAGTTTAGCGTTTATCGACAGTCGCTAAATTGACAGGCTAGGCTCGCTTCTCTTCGGCAAATTCTTTTTCCAGCTTATTAAATTTACGCTTTAGTTCAAAATCCCCAAAAAATACTGCTTCTTCCAGTTGAGTCAGTCGTTGCTCATGTTTTTCTCGAGCCAATTGCTCGCGCAATAATTTCACTTCTTTCATGAGTTCATGAATACGATCATCGTCAAAGCGAGACTGGTTCCGTGTTATGCGAAATTTATAGGCTTTAAAAGCCATATTGCTCACGACGAGCACGGTCAGAAAAAACCACAAGCCCATGTCCGATCCTAAAAATGTTTTTGATGCTAAATAGCATTGGTTATTTTCATATAGCTTTGTAGGAATCATCACAAGGCTTAAGTAATATATGTATCCGTCGTAAAAAGAGCGTTATTGCATTAATAGATTTGGAGGCTGAATGAAGCACCACACTCCCTCGCCCGCTTGCGGGAGAGGGCTGGGGGTGAGGGTGGAGAAACGCAGACGAAGGGTTTTTCATCGACAAAACAGTCACGTTTTTGTTTCTCCACCCTCTCCCCAGCCTCTCCCGCAAGCGGGCGAGGAGTTGTTGAGCTAAGCAAAGCCTGTCCATAAAAGTTATAGGGCCCCCTCCTCAATAGCGGGAGACTTTACACCCACCATTTGATTCGCTATGCGAAGGAGGCTTAGCTATTAATTGCCAGGTTAAAACATACAAAAAAGGTCATTATGTCCATTGCATTTTTCGATCTAGACAAAACTTTAATCGCAGATAATAGCGCTAAATTATGGCTAAGATCTGAGTGGAAAACTCGATCTATTAAACTTCCACAGATGGTTATGGCCTCTTATTGGCTAGCAAAATATCACTTGGGATTTACCAAACTTGATGAAGTCTTAGAAAAGGGATTGGCTCTCATGCAAGGGCAGCATCAAGGACAAGTCATTAAAAAAACCGAAGATTTTTTTGCTTCCACTATAAAAAATCTCTACCGGCCCGGGGCTCTCGAAGCGATTAAAAAACATCGCGATCTCGGTCATACTATTTCGTTGTTAACTTCTAGCTTTGATGGATTATCAGAGCTCGTAAGCCAAGATCTTAAACTGGATCATTGTCTCTGCACGGTATTGGAAGTAGACCAAGCCGGCCTTTATACGGGAAAGACTATTGGACCGCCGTGCTTTGGACGCAATAAAGTTATTTTTGCTCGCGAGCTTTGTTATAAATTAAATATTCGGCTTGAAGAATGTTCATTTTACACTGATTCGGCTTCAGATATTCCTTTATTAAATTTAGTAGGAAAGGCAGTGGCCGTTAATCCCGATCCACATTTGCGTGCTCGAGCACAAATTAGAAAATGGGATATAGTAGATTGGGGGAGGCCTTAATGGATCAAAACCAGTCACTAAATATCGAAAAATATCGCCAAGAGATCAGCAGCATCGATCGCGATTTATTTGCTTTGATTAAACGTCGGGAACAATTGTCGGCGCAAATTGGCGAGGCAAAAAGAAATCTCAATATTCCCGATAAAGATTTTAATCGAGAAAAAGCGGTTTTTGATCAGGCCATCGCTCTCGCCAAAGAGCTTGATCTCCCCGCAAGTTTTGCCACTAGCCTGCAAAAATTAGTCATGGAACTTTCTTTATCGCGACAAGAGCGGGATCGCATCAAACATAGCGTCGCCACATCGCCCCTGTCGGCGACCCTGATCGGTGGCGCGGGGCGGCTTGGAGGCTGGCTTTGTCGGTTTTTTGCTGATTCGGGCCATGAGATCAAAGTCATCGATAAAATCAAGCCAGAATTCCCCTGTAATTTTAGTAGGAATATTGAACCAAGCATTGCCGATAGCGACATTATCGTCGTCGCTACTCCCATTCGCATCAGCTCAAACATTCTTGGTGAGCTTGCGCAAATGCGCCTCACCAAACCCGTAGTCTTCGATGTTTCCTCGGTAAAAGCCCCCGTTAAAGATGCCTTGATAAACCTGCAAAGTATGGGCACCAAAGTGACTTCGCTTCACCCCATGTTTGGCCCTTCGGTGGAACTTCTCTTTGGCAAGCACATCATCATCACCAGCGTGGGTGACAAAGTTGCCGATGATTTGGCCAGAGACTTATTCAAATCTACATCGGTGAGTTTGGTGACTATGAGCATCGATGAACACGACAGCGTAATTGCTTATTTGCTGTCCTTGGCCCATCTCATCAATATTATTTTTGTGGCTACGCTCGAAAAAAGTGGCATGGCGATTAATTTTCTGTCGCAGTTTTCTTCACCCACTTTTTCAAATCTTCTTAATAGTGCTCGAAAAGTCTTTTCAGAAAACCCTCATCTTTATTATGAAATTCAAGCTTTAAACCCACACACTAAAAACACTTATAAAACCCTGTCAAAGATTTTAAAAGATACGATAACTAACATTGAAAATCTCAATGAAGAAGCTTTCGTGAACCTGATGAAAAAAGGCCAAAGCTATTTAACCACTGCACCAACCTCTTGATATCCCCTCGTCAAACCTAGCAAATCAGGAAATGCTCGCAACTTTTACCCTGCATGATTTTCATGACCAAAGAGGAAAAACATGATAACTATTGCCATCATCAATGGCCCCAATTTAAATACCTTAGGTACGCGCCAACCTAAAATTTACGGCACGACTACCCTTCTTGAGGTCGAGAAAAATCTCCATGCCGAATTTGCCAAGACCGCGAGCCTAAGTTTTTTCCAAAGCAATCATGAAGGGGCCTTGATCGATCATCTTCAAAGCCTAAAAAATTTCGATGCCATCGTGATAAATCCCGGCGCCTTGACCCACACCTCAGTGGCCCTTCGCGATGCGTTGGTGGCCACCGAGCTTCCAGTGATAGAAGTCCATGTCAGCAATATTTTGGGCCGCGAACCTTTTCGCCACCATTCCTTCATCAGCAGCATTGCCCTCGGCATTATCTGCGGCCTAGGCACAGGCGGCTATGCGCTAGCGGTGCGGGGGCTCGTGGAAAGGCTCGCGAAATAAGGCTTCAACTTAAAAAGTACATTATCACCCTTACGACTGCCCTGCGCCGTCATTCCGGGCTTGACCGGCGTTGTTGCATAAATGTGGACCGTCTTACCTCAACTACTCCTCGCCCGCAAGCGGGCGAGGGAGCGTCGGTGCAGGGCTTTAGCCTCAAAATTTATTTGTGCAGCAACGCCGCTCAAGCCAGGAATGACAAAAAGCGTATTCGTTCCTTCATAGCCAGGCCAAAAAAAAACGGCTCCGAAGAGCCGCTCATTATTGCTTAGAAGCACTAACTAAATCGCAAATCCCATACCGAGAGTAACTTCTTCTTTGAAGCTCTTAGTAAATTCCTTGAAGTTAGTGAAGCGACTATTGCCTTCTATGAACACGCCAGCGTTATCAGCAATTGCGAACCAGAAACCAAGTGGAATATCTAGGCCCATTTGGTTATTAGTTTTCGCGGCATCAGAGCCTTCTTTAGCGCCAAAGCGGATATTGTGGAGGCTGAATTGAGTGGAAACATAAGCCGAAACAACATCACCGAAACCAACACTCAAAGCAGGACCGACTTTAACGTTTAGGGTGCCGAAGGATACTTGATCATTGATAGGTTTGGCATTTGCCCCAAACTGATGTGTCCAACCAAGTGAAATGGTCAAACCAGCATGAAGTCTTTCAGCGATTTCTGGCATGTAGCGAGTCATCAACTCCACGTCCATACCTGGGCCTTCAGTTCCCTTAGCAGCGTCAGTGAATATTTTGCTGCTGTGGCTTACCCAATTACCGGCGAGCGACATACCATATTCAAAGTCATAGCCAACATTGTGATTAAAGCCCAAACCAATACCAGCATTTCTGACACCAAAGCCATCTTTGGTACCGCTGGCACCACCGAGCAAACCACCGTTGAAGCGAACTGGCGCATCTTCACTGGCAGGACGAACAGGTTGAACCAAACCTGCTACTGAACTGACGGAAACGAGAGCAAATGCTGCTACGAGCAAACGTCTTACATTTTTCATTTTCATTCTCCTTTTCTTGAGATCAACAATCTCTTTTACCAAAAAACCCGAACAAAAACTTGATTTGAGTTAACAAAAAATCTCAGTTTGACTCATCTGCCAAATCTAAACGAGAAAGTCATGTTGCATCTTTATGGGATGCAACTTTATTGGTCAACAGCTTCAGACTACGACGGCAAATCACTA
>CAYJDW010000016.1:0-43712 GCA_964368985.1 uncultured Myxococcales bacterium
TATTGGATAAAAAGGCGATTTTCTCCGCCCAAGCGGCATTGTTGGTCATGATAGCTCCCCCCACAACGTCGCTATGGCCTCCTATGTACTTGGTCGTAGAATGAACAACCAAGTCGGCGCCCAATAATAAGGGATTTTGCAGTGCTGGGGTCGCGAAAGTATTGTCCACGCTTACTTCTATATGATTATTTTTAGCTCGTTCACAGACGGCTTTAATATCAACTAATTTGAGGAGAGGGTTCGATGGGGTCTCAAGCCAGATCATTTTGGTTTTAGGGGTGATTGCCTGCTCTAGAGCTTTCAGATCAACTAAATCGGTGAAGGTGAAGCTTAGGCCGAAGCGTTCAAAGACTTTGGTGAAGAGCCGTCTCGTGCCGCCATAGAGATCATCAAGAGCAATCACATGGTCGCCAGGATTGAGGCCAAGCATCAGGACGGTGGCGGCGGCGCATCCCGAAGAAAAACCAAAGCCATGAGCGGCGTGTTCGAGGGCGCTCAGGTTATCCTCGAGGGCTTTCCGAGTAGGGTTTTGCGTGCGTGAGTATTCATAACCTTTATGTTTCGCTGGGCTTTCCTGGGCATAAGTGGAGGTTTGAAAGACGGGTGTCATGACAGCGCCGGTGATGGCTTCAGGTCGCTGGCCGGAATGAATGCATTTGGTGGCGAAGTTCAAAGCGTCGGAGATTTTCATATTTGTCCTCGTGGGTTAAGAGCCCGTCAAGAGATCACTGTTGATCACATTGTGGTAAAAATTGGAGAGCGCTAATGGGGATATTTAGTAATAAAACCGTCGTGATTACCGGGGGCAGCCGCGGGATTGGGCGAGAGATCGCGCTAAAGCTCGCGAGCCTGGGGGCGAACATCGTGCTCGGTGCTAAAACTAAGGAGCCGCATAAATCTTTGGAGGGAACGATACTTAGCGTCGCTAAAGAAGTTGAAGCGGCCGGCGGCAAAGCCTTGCCCTATCAGATCGATGTGCGCGATGCCGAACAAATTGAAGGCTTGATCAAAAAAACCCTCGAGACTTTTAAAACTATCGATGTTTTGATCAATAACGCTGGTGCTATCTATCTCACCGACACTCTGCATACCGATGCCAAACAATTTGATCTCATGCACGACGTCAATGTTCGTGCAACTTTTCTTATGTCGCGCGCTTGTGTGCCTTATCTAAAAAAACAAGGTGGACATATTCTCAATTTGTCCCCGCCCATCACCCTCGATACTCGCTGGTTGGCGCCCCATGTAGCGTATTCCATGTCAAAATTCGGCATGTCTATGTGCACTAAAGCAATGGCTGAAGAGTTTCGTGCCGACAAAATTGCCGTAAATTCGTTGTGGCCAAGAACACTGATTTATACCGCCGCCATCACTCGTCTCATGGGAGAGGAATCGCTAAAAAATTGCCGCAAACCTGCGATTTTGGCGGATGCGGCAGCATGGCTTTTGGCGCAAGATCCTTCTGAAATCACCGGGCAATGGTTGCTTGACGAAGAGATATTGAAAAAAGCTAAGATTAGCGATTTAGCGCAATATAATTGTGTGGATAAACCCGACCTAATGCCTGATTTGTATATAGGCTAATAAACGCATGGCGAGCGCCGCGCGCGGGCGCGCTACGCTCGCCGTTTTTTTTTACAATGATTTTTTCGGGGCAACCGAGCAGGAATCGATATGAAACTATCACTCTTAGCGATAACTTTTTGGGGGCTAACTTTTGTAGGGCCCTCCCATAGTGCGCAAGACGATGTAGAATTGATCCTCCGCCACCCATCGACAAAATCGCCGAATGAGAGTGGTTTTGATCTTTTCAGCGACGCAAATTCCCAAATAGATTTAGGATATTATTTGCTTGCCGATGAATACCACCAGTGGCGAGCAAGAGTGCTGGGAGATTTATCCTTAATTAAATTTTCCGAGCGATTAGATTGGCATATGGGTTTAGCGATGGAGACTTTGGCCGATGCGCAAAATGATATTAATTTTCGTCTCGTGCAAGTTTATTATCACGTGTTAACCGGTCTCAATTGGCAACTGGGAGCTTCTTCACTTTTACATCTTGGCTATCGCCATCGCTGTAGCCATGGGACCGATAGGGCAAGTGATAGCAGAATCACTATCAGATCAGGAATTACTGCCTCTTATGCCCATGGGTGGGACACTAAATATTTTCAATTTGATATTAAGCCCGGATTTAATATCTATGTCCTAGGACAAAATAATGATCAAAGCTCGCAGCCTAAAGGAGGCGCTTTTTTCAGCGCACAAGCTCTTTGGCCTTTCATGCAGCATCTCGCCCTAGTTCTTGGATCAGGTTTGAATATTGAGGCGGTGAGTGAGGGACAAAAAGCGGTATATTTAATGTGGCACGGCGTCGATAAATGGCGCATTGAGCCCCTTTTTGCAGCTCGCGTGGCTTTGAGATTTACCCGCGAAATTATTAATAGTGATTTTGCTTTGAGTTTTAGACAAAACCTCGACAGTAGTATTGGGCCGAGGGCAATCAAGAATAATAATCTCGCCTTAGAGATTAATTTTTTGTGGTAAATAAAGCTCTCTATAAAATGGCCCTAAAACAATTTACTTAGAGTGTTTGAAGACATCTGACAAAGAGTAATAATTTTGCAACTGAGCCTAAACCTGAGTTAAGAAATATATGGTTGAGTTGGTATTTGAATTGGAATTAAAAAGAAGATTCAAAACTAGTTCGATGTATCACCATACATTTAAACTCAGGAACTGAGCATGAAATTTTCAGCGCTTTTAAAGCTAAGTATTATGTCGTCTCTACTGCATTCAGCAATGTTTGCAGAAGTTTCTCCTATCACCATCAGTGAGAGTGAACATTTTGGGACGGCAAGCTTTGGAGTTACGGATCCAGGGCTGTGGTATGAAATCAGTACCGAATCTTATCCCCTAACGACTCTCTTGTCCCACAGCCGCAATAAAGGCACTGCCAGTGGCGACGTGTATCTTTCGCCAACCGGATTTACCATTGGTGAAGCTGGAGATTATTATGTAAGCATCACTGCTGTCTTACAAAATCCAACCGAAGACTCCACTGTTCTTATCCCAGCTTTTTTGGCGCTGGATGATACCTTTGATGAAGAAGATCCATCCCTTATTGGTGGTATCGTAACCCTCCCAAGTGGCGCCCTTAACACATTGAGTGCAAATGGCATCATTAGAGATGTTGTTCCAGGAACCAGGCTTTCCATCATTGCTACCAATGCTGGCTATCCATTTCCTATTCCTGTGACGGTTGCTTCTTGGAGCATAAACGTACACAAAATTAACTAAACTATGTGTCATTAAACCACTCATCAGCTGCGCTCCATGTTTTTAATGATGAGTGGTTTTTTGAAAGATTAAAAGTATCCATTACTAAGCTGCTATTGTTAATAGGTTATTTATTGGTCAGTAAAATATTAAAATTAAGTGCGGTAAGAATTTTGCAAGCGAGTCATTGCCTGGGGTAAAAAAATATATGGTTGTTTTGGTGTTTGGGTGTTGATTTAGATGAAAATTCAAAATCAATCAAACTATTACCATACATTTAAGCGCAGGATATAAACATGAAATTTTCTAAAGTAGTGAAGGTCGGACTTTTGTCATTTTTATTACATACAGGCACGCACGCGAAGGCTGAGTTGTCCGATGTTCCATTGGCGCCCTTAGATGCTAATTGGGGGAATGCAGGGCGATCGGTTGGGCCTGATGACTGGTTTGAAATTTCCACCCTCAGTTATCCTGAGACCACGCCACTATCGATCGGGCGCAATGTGGGGGAGGCGAGTGGTGAAGTTTATCTTTCCCCGACCGGCTTTACTATTGGCGAAGCAGGCGATTATTCAGTAAGCATTTCCGCTATTTTGCAAAATCTTAACGAAGATTCAAATATTCGTATCCCTGTCTTCTTGGCTATCGATGACGTTTATGATCCAGAAGCCCCATCACCGCTCGGCGGCATTGTTACCTTGGTCACCAATCAAATTGATTCCCTTTATGCCACCGGAATCATCAAAAATGTGGTCCCAGGAACCAGATTTTCTCTCGTTGCTACCAACGCTGGCTATCCAGAGCCTGTGTCGGTAAACGTAGTGTCTTGGGGTATTTCGGTTCACAAAATTAACTAAGATTGCGAGATTCTCGCGAGCTGGCGCGGCAATCCATTGAAAGTACCACTTCAATGGATTGCCGCGCTGGCTCGCAATGACGATGGTCGGGTCTTTTTTGTTGCGGCTCGCACCTATTCACTAATTTCTAAAACCTTTTTCACTCATCCATTCGTCGCTCAAATATTTGCTGAGATAGCGAGTTGATGAATCTACCAAAATAACCAAGACATTTTTTCTTTGCGGCTGGGGATTTTGCTCAAAATATTTTATAGCGCCTAAAACTGCTGACCCCGTGGAGCCACCGACGAGCAATCCTTGTTCCCGCACTAATCTTCTTGCCATGTGAAAACTCTCTTCATCACCCACTTGAATAACTTCGTCGAGAGCTTCCATATTTATCGTTTTTGGCAAAAAATCTTCCCCAATACCTTCGACTAAATATGAATGCGGCGTGCCCATTTTCCCCTTGTAAAATAGATCGAAATAAACGCTGCCGACAGGGTCGACGCCGATAACTTTAAAGTTGGGATTACGCTCTTTGATGTAGCGCGAAATGCCGCTCACGGTTCCCCCGGTGCCGATGCCTAAAACTAAATAATCTAAAGAATCCCCGCATTGCTCGTAGATTTCGGGGCCCGTTGATAAATAGTGGGCTTCGGGGTTATCGAGATTGACATATTGGCTGGCATAAAACGAGTTTGGTGTGTCGCGCGCGAGCCGTTCGGCTACTTTATAATAAGATCGTTCATCGTCGGCCGCCACATCGGTGGGGCAGGTAATCACCTTGGCACCAATCGATTTTAAGGCCAGCTGCTTTTCTTTGCTTTGTTTATCGGCCATGACAAAAATGCACTTATAGCCTCGTAAAGCTGCAACCATGGCCAAACCCATGCCAGTATTTCCGCTGGTGGCTTCAATGATGGTGCCGCCTTTTTTTAAGAGGCCTTTTTTCTCGGCTTGATTGATCATGTGCAAGCCAATGCGGTCTTTAATCGAGCCACCGGGATTTAAAAATTCGCATTTGCCGTAGAGATTGACGCTTAAGTGTGGCGCCAGGCTTTGAAGCGAGACTATCGGCGTATTGCCGATGGCTTGTAAAATATTTTCTTTGGCAATGGAATTAATGGACATATGGGCTCCCTCTTTTTAATCAACAAAGAGGGAAGTCGAGTTAATCCAGGAAGCCTTTATCCTTTAACTGCTGCTCACAGTCATGGTCCGTGAGAGTCATTAATATGTTTCCAAATGCCTGATAATAAGGTTGTCAACGCAGTCTTTGGCTAAGCCTCCTCATTATTTCCGATGTTTTAGCGCGAACTTTCATGAGAGTCTCATCATAAAAGAGGAGCTTCTCGTGCTGGACCTAAAAAATATCTTCACCATCATTAACACCGACGAGGAAGCAGCGTTGTTGCTTTCGTGCATTGGCATAAATTGGACTGACTGGCCTTTGATTATGAAACTTGGCGGTCCACAAGAGTTTTTGAGAAGTGCCCTCGTGGCCGAAAAATTAGAGCAAAAAATTAGCAAAGAACCTCTGCTGCTGCGATTGCTAAGCTCTCTTCGAGAAGGGCTCGATCGTTTCTATGAAGAAAAGGGATTTTTACTCAGCCCGGGCACATCAAACATTTTCTGCGGGCTAAAAAATGCTCCTGTGCTTTTCTTTGGTCGATTTAACCGCGCTTTGCTGGAGAAAAAACCGAGCGTGGCCATAGTTGGTTCACGGGCAGCCGATCTTGAGGCGGTGAAACTTGCCAGAGCTTTAGGCGGGGTACTTGCGAAGCGGGGCATAACGATTATTTCTGGGGGTGCTACAGGCATTGATTTTGCGGCTCATGAAGGCGCTATTGGAGTTCAAGGCTCGACTCTGATTGTTTCGGGAGTGGCTTGTTCCTTTGAGGTTTCGGATATTGGTGGCCGCCTGCGAGCCTTGGGGCTCCTCAATCAATGCGTTCTTTTTCCCTACGGCCCTACGACGCCACAAGGAAAGTTCATGTTTGTTGAACGCAATAAATATGTTGCGGCCTTGGCAGACGCGGTGGTGGTAGTGCAGGGCAACGTAAGCTCTGGTACTTTACACACGGCACGCTTTGCCAAAGAGCTCAATGTGCCGCTCTTTGCTCTCCCGGGCGCCATTAATAATCCGCTTTCTTTTGTCCCAAACCTTCTTTTAAGCGAGGGAAGTGCCCGTGCCGTCGTGGATTTTGATCAATTTGCCGACTCCTTAGTGACAAAATCAGCTAAGCCCCTTAAAAGCCAGGCAAAAGTTGAAAAATCAGGGTCCGTGTTTGCGAGTGCCGAATTGTTGCCCCCTTTGCTCAAGCTCATAAAAGATAAGGGAAAACAAGCGAGCATGGATGAGCTTATTGTATGGTCTGGACGCTCATATTTGTCCATTCAGCAAGATATGCTTAGATTTGAAATGGACGGCTTAATTTTTAAGCGCGGTTCACAATTTGTATTGGCAGACAACTAATGTATGGTAGGCTTGGCAGCTTATTGCGGCCTCAATCACGTGAAGCTAGTAGGCTTACGAAAGAAAATATTATGGAAAAATCTCTCGTTGTGGTGGAATCACCCGCCAAAGCAAAAACTATTCGCAAATATTTAGGCCCTGGCTTTGAAGTTATGGCCTCAGTGGGTCATATTCTGGACCTGCCAGCTCGTAGCATGGGTGTCGATCTGGAATCAGGGCAGTTCACACCTGCCTATGAAGCGATTATGGGCAAGGCCAAAGTGATCGCAGAGATCAAGAAGAACGCTAAGAAAGCCAACATAGTTTATCTTGCTCCCGATCCGGATCGCGAAGGAGAAGCCATTGCTTTTCACATTGCCAGTGTAGTGAGAGAGGCCAGGCCCGTCGACACGCCTCAAATTGTGCGTGTGCGTTTTCATGAGCTCACCAAGAAAGCTATTAATGAGGCCTTCAAACACCCGGATTTACTCAATCAACATTTATTTGATGCCCAGCAAGCCCGTCGTATCCTTGATCGAGTGGTGGGCTATCAAATCAGCCCGATTTTATGGAAGAAAGTTCAGCGCGGCCTAAGCGCTGGCCGGGTTCAGTCGGTGGCGGTGCGCTTGGTGGTAGATCGCGAGCGTGAAATTGAGGCCTTCATCAAAGAAGAATATTGGAGCATCGACGCGACTGCTCAGGCCGCTATTGATCCTAGCTTTCAAGTAAAGCTCGCCAAAATTGGCAAAAATAAAGCTGAAGTGATCAACGAAGAGCAAGCGCTTGCCATTAAAAAAGCCTTAGATAATCAGCGCGGTGTTATTTCCAGCGTGCAGAAAAAAGAACGGATGCGAAGACCAGGACCTCCCTTTATTACCTCTAAACTCCAGCAAGATGCGGCGCGGGCTTTTCGGTTCACCACGAAAAATACGATGCGAGTAGCGCAGAGTTTGTATGAAGGGGTGGAAATCGGCGAAGAAGGGGCGGTGGGTTTGATTACCTACATGAGAACCGATTCGACACGAGTGAGCGATGATGCCATCAAAGATGTGCGTGGTTTTATCGAACAAAGTTTTGGTACTGATTATGTGCCAAAAACACCAAACTATTTTAAAAGCAAAAAAAGTGCACAAGAGGCCCACGAGGCGATTAGACCGACTTCGGTTGAACTAACGCCGGCGAAAGTCAAAGCCTTTTTAAAGCCAGAGCAGCTGAAGCTTTACACCTTGATTTTTGATCGATTCGTAGCCTCGCAAATGACGCCAGCGGTCTATGACCAGACCACGGTAGAAGTTACCAAGGATGAATATTTGTTGCGCGCCACCGGCTCGATTTTGCGCTTTGCCGGTTTCCTAAAAGCTTATCGTGAGCAAGCCGATGAAGATGATCAAGGCGCCAAGGATGAAGCCGATAGCGAACGCATCCGCCTGCCTGATGTAAAAGAAGGCGATAGTGTCGACTTAAGTAAAGTTTTGGCTGAACAGCATTTTACTCAACCGCCACCGCGTTTTAGCGAGGCAAGCTTAGTCAAAGAATTGGAAGAAAAAGGCATCGGTCGTCCTTCGACTTATGCGAGCATCATGTCCACCATCGTCGACAAGGGCTATACCGAGAAAAATCAGGGCCGTTTTACTCCTACAGAACTTGGCCGCGTGGTTACCGATCTCTTGCTCGAAAATTTCCCTGACATCATGAACGTGGAGTTCACCGCTTCCATGGAAGAAAAGCTTGATTCGGTAGAAGATGGCAGCGAAAATTGGCTTAAGATTCTCAATGCTTTTTATTCACCCTTCAAGGTTTCCGTTGAGAAAGCCGCCGAACTCATGCGCAATATTAAGCGCATGGAAGAAATCACCGATATTAAGTGCGAAAAATGCGGTTCTCACATGGTGGTAAAATGGGGCAAAAATGGTTCATTTTTAGGGTGCTCAGCTTACCCAGAATGCTCTTCAACCGTGCCTTTTAAGCGCGTTGATGGCAAGATTGTCCCAGAAGAAAAAAAGACCATTGCCGACGTCAAATGCTCATCATGCGGGGCTCCTATGGCTCTCAAGAGAGGAAAATTTGGCGAATTTTTAGGCTGTTCACGATATCCCGATTGTTCAAACACGATGGCTTTACCCTCAGGTATAAAGTGCCCCAAAGATGCTTGCGGTGGGGACATTGTTGCTAAACGTAGTAAACGTGGCAAATCTTTTTATGGCTGCTCCAACTATCCTAACTGCGACTTTGTGTCGTGGCAAAAACCCGTAGCTAAGGCCTGCGAGACTTGCGAATCACCCTATTTGCTCGAAAAAATAAGTCGAGATGCCACCAAATGGGTATGCCCAAGCTGCAAAGCCGTCACGCAACCTGAATAGCGCCAAAATCAGTGGCCGGCTTTGGTCGGCTTTGAAATTCGCATGGCCAGTCCTTTAAGGGCTTTATTTAGGTTCACTTTATTTAGAATCTAATTTTTGCGCTAATACAACGTTTTTTAGGCTGATAATGGTGCGCAAATAAAGGTCAATTTAGTGATGTATTAATCGGTTTAGGTGCATTGTGAAAATAGTCTTTATAATAGTAGCGGCTCTGTCATTTTGGTCTTGCTATGAGCCAGGTGGGGCGAGCTCTTTAGACCCAAATGACCCTTGTCCTGCTATGTTATTGCATCCGAGCAAAGGCATTAATGACCACTTAGAAAGCCTGGACAAAAAACAAGCTGCCCAGCATTTTTTCAGAGCATTTAAAAATATCAATCAGAATCCAAAAATAGTCATTTCTGAAGAAATTAATTACATGAAATGGTTTATTTTGACGCTTAATTATTTGGATAATTATGATTTCATGAAACATGATAAATATTTTATGAAATTTTTAGAATTAAATCATTGGGTAGTAAGAATAAATTATGAAATGGAGTTTCATAACGGGGAATACAAAGGTATTAAGGGTCTGGGGAGCGATGAATATTTGTTGGCATTAAAAAGATTAATAGAAGGGGTTAATAACGATTTATCGCTAAAGCTGAATGGCCATTTTGATGTTGATTTTCATGGTATGGAAGCTGGGGTTGCCAAGGATTTTAATATCAAAAATTTAGTTGACGGTGTCTTTTGGTCCATGCTCCTTGCTGAAAGTAGCGTGCGGACAACTTTTGCGGACAATTTTCTAAAATGGTCTCAGGAGCAATGGTTTGAGGTTGGATTTTCATCCTTCGCGCGCAAAATAAAAGCGCTTCCTTCTGCAAGCGAAGCTCAAAGAGGCCTCAATAATCTTAGCTTTATCAAAGAAAAGTTTCAAAATTTAGTGGATAGAGTCGAAGGCCCCAGCAAACTTAAAGAGCATTTTGTCTCCAAGAAAGTTCTCGACAAAAAACTTAAAAAATTAAGCGATGACATTGTTATATTATATAATAATGACGGTTTTGAGTCCGGGGAAATAGTCCTCCTTGGGGCCAATAATATCCGAGGCCAAAAAATAGAGATTGATGGTGTTAAAACAGGCTACAATATTTATTTCCCCAAGAAAATAACTGAAAATTCTACGTTGATTGTCCATGTTTATGGTGGCTGTGGGGCCTTTGAAAAAGATAAGGATTTTAGCCCTCGCATCTTGGCTCCACACCTCATGGCCCTGCTCGATGCCGGAATGTACGTAGGGGAATTAAATTTACCAGATCGCTTGGAGCTAAATTATCCCCAAAATCAAATGGATGAGGCTACTCATACTAAAATACACAAATCGATCGACAATTTTTTCCAGGTAGTCTCCGGTGAGCCTAGAAAACTTTTAGGTGATAACCAGGTGAGCGAGGAAATCATCGCTCACGTTAATCGTTTGAAAACTCTGCCCAAATATATCTTTGGTGCAAGTTTTGGCGGCAGAACTGCAGTCAGGCATCTTCAACTTTTTCCGGATAGTTTTGATGGCGCCATAAGTCATGATGGCGGACTTAATGTGCGCAGTAAAAAAACATATTTGTGGCCAATGATATATATTGACGACCTAAAACAAAAAGTTCTTTTACTGCATAATATAGATGATGCAAGAGTGAATGTAAGCACTTCTATTTCATTTTATGCCGCAGCTATTGGCATGAACAAAAATGCAGAACTGTATCTTAGTTTACAAGGGAATCCAGTTGAACTTTCCCATGGATTGTTAGGACTCAGCTTCAAAGGCCATTTTTTCCCTACACGCCCAGATCGCTTTCATAGTTATGGCCAAAAAATTGTCGAATTTGTCCAAGGAAAATCCCGAAGCGAGGAGGAAATAGACACTCAAACAAGATTATTGGCCATGGTGCAAGAGGGTAATTATTGGAAGACTAACTATGATCCATTTTGGTATCTTTTGAAGGAAACTATATTTTTTCGGGTTAAAGAGCAGAATAAAAGACATCAAATTAGAAGCTATGTAACCGAACTTGTTAAGCAATTAAAATAACGAATATCTTGCTAAACTAGCGGTAAAATACTGTCACCAAACAAGGTATGTCCGGTATTGGGGTGGGGGAGCAGCAAATCAAGTGGGTTTGATTTTTGTTGGCGCTCCCCATAAGACTATTTAACCTGTGCGATCAGGGCTTGGTGAGCGTTGAGGCGGCCGCCGCTGATGGTTTTTTCGGTGAGCTCTTCAGAGTGGTCAACACTGCTGGTGAGTGCTTGGAATAATTGTTCAGGGCTATATTCGGGATGAAGGCTAAGAACCAATGCCGCAACACCAGTGGCAACCGCCGCGGCCATGGAAGTTCCTGATTTTTTGGTAGGGCGCCCATTATTGCTTATGCCCCAGATGGTCTTGCCAGGTGCCGCCGCATGGATTGTTCCTTTGCCAAAATTGCCCCACGGGGAGAGCTTATCGTTCTCATCAACGCTGGTGACGAGAAACAAATTACTGGCATCGCAATCTTGAGGGAAATAAAATTCTCTTTCTGACGAGTCAAAATCTTGAGCATCGTTACCAGCCCCGGCAATTACGGGAATATTGATGTTTTTTAATACTTCGCAAGCCTTTTCATAATGGTCTTTGGCCCCGCTCCCAGAGAGTCCCAGATAAATGAGGTTGACCTCTCTACTGGCAGCATATTGAAGCCCTTTAACCACGGCTTCCATGGAGCCTGCGCCTTGCTCATTGAGCACCGCAACTGGAACCAATTTCACGTTGGGCGCCAAACCAAAACCAGAGGAGGCTATTACGCTCGCAGAGTGAGTGCCGACACCATTAAGATCGTTAGGATCACCGTTGCCGCTTAGGGTGTTTGCTCCATAAACATCATCGCTATACCCATTTCCATCATTGTCTAATCCATCGGTCTCAAAACCGTTGCCAGATTCCCCGGCATTGAGTTTAAGATTTTTCGTGTCGAAATATTGGTGGCTCACACCCGTGCTGATCACGGCGACGCTAATATCTGCGCTTCCTCGAGAAAGTTTCCAAGCTGACTCTATTTGTAATTTGTCAAAATAATATGGTTGTTCTGCTTCACTCGAATGTCCAATTATACTAAAAAATGCTGCTAGTAATTGGCTGGTTATTAGTATGCTTGTCATCTCTTCCCCCGGGTGTCATGAGGCCTGCAGCTTGGTTTTCCTCACTGCGCCTCATATCTAAAGATGTCACGATCTTTCGCTGCTCTTCATTCTAATTGGTGGTGGGGGAGTGAGAAATCGTTAACTTTTGTTAAAGCTCTCCGAAGATATCCTGGTATATAAAAACAGAATGCGCGGCTATTTCCCCTTTGCTCGCTTGTGCCTCATTTAGCCTTCTTGTATGGTCGGGCACTCAGGGACATAAAAAAGCTAGGAAAGTGAGTGGCATGATCAAAAAAGCTATTGCAACCGAAATAACCAAAGCCGTGACCGAGCTTATTAACGATAAAAAACTCGACGCCAAGGCAATCGAATACGTCGCCAATATGACCGTAGAACGCCCTAAAAATCCTGCCCATGGGGATTTTTCTGTGAACATTGCCATGCTTTTGGCGAAAAGTGCCCAAGTTCCCCCGCGGGAATTGGCGGCGATACTGGTTGCTCGTTTAGGCTCATCAATTTTTCAAAAGGTTGAGGTGGCAGGCCCGGGCTTTATAAATCTCACGCTTAAAGATGATTTTTTATGCACCTTGATTCCTGCTATAGCGGCAGAGGGGGAGCGTTATGGCACTACCACTTTAAGTCCAGCGCCCACCGCCTTGGTGGAATTTGTCTCAGCCAATCCCACTGGGGGCTTACACTTAGGTCATGCTCGTGGCGCTTTTGCCGGGGATGCGCTTGCTCGGATGCTGACCGCTGCTGGTTATAAAGTTACCAAGGAATTTTATGTTAATAATGCGGGCAATCAGGTTGAGGTTTTGGCGCGCACTATTCATAAGCGCTATCGGGAAATTTTTGGGGAAAAGGTCGAAATTAGTCCGGGCGAATATCCGGGAGCTTACGTTATTGATATTGCGCAAGCCCTCAAAGAGAGGGACCAAGACAAATGGCTCCATCAGCCTGAATCAGCTTGGTTAGTACCGCTTACGGAATTTGGGGTGGATTATAATTTAGCCATGATAAAGCGGACGCTGTCAAAGCTTGGCATTGAAATGGATTCATGGTTCCTTGAGCACACTTTGCACGAAAGCTCGGCTCTTAGCGATTTATTAGAAGTCTATGAAAAACGCGAAATGCTTTATGAGGCACGTGAAGCCATAGGCACGGCGGATAAAATTCGGCGGGATGATAGCAAAGCCGCTAAATATGCTCATCAGCAAGAAGGGGGATGGTTTTTAAAAACCACTCAGTTTGGCGACGAGGAAGATAGAATTATTCGGCGAAAAGATGGGCGCTTTGTTTATTTAACGGCCGACCTCGCTTATCACCACCAAAAATTCTTGCGTGGTTTTGATATCATCGTCGACGTTTTTGGCGGTGATCATGCAGGCCACATCGGACGCATTAAAGCAGGTATGGAGGCTTTGGGACTCGATATTTCCAAACTTCGCTTTGCTGTCGTGCAAATGATGAGACTTCTAAGAGATGGGCAAGAAGTAAAATTTTCTAAACGAGCCGGTGAAGTGGTGGGCATTGATGATTTGACGGACGAGGTAGGCCCTGATGTGGCGCGCTTTGTTTTTCTTATGCGCTCTTTAAACTCGCAATTTGATTTGGACTTGAGTGCAATAACCAAGCAAAGCCAGGATAATCCTGTATTTTATGTGCAATATGGTCATGCTCGGATGGCGACTATTTTAAGAAAAGCCCGTACGGAAAAAAATATTACGATTGATCCTTCGCTCTTTGATGAAAAAAATATGGCTACGCTTAGCTTGCCTGAAGAGCGGGAACTTTTGCTTAAAATATCTGAGTTGTCCGAAGTAGTGCGCGAAGCGGCCTTAGGGCTTGAACCGCATCGTTTGATTTATTTTAGCCAAGATCTTGTGAAGTCTTTTCACTCCTATTTTACCAAATATCGCCATAGTGAAAAAATAATTTCTGATGATCCAGTAAAAAGCTCAGCGCGTTTGGCGCTGGTTTTTGCGGTAAAGCTTACTATTTTTAATGCTTTAAATTTTTTGGGAATTTCTGCGCCAGAATACATGGAACTGGCTGAACCTGAAGCCATGGCCTAGGAATTGATATGTCAAAAAAAGTCCACGATCATATTCGTAATTTTTCCATCATTGCCCACATTGACCATGGCAAAAGTACCCTTGCCGATCGTATTCTCGAAAAAACTGGTGCTCTGGCTGCTCGGGAAATGAAAGAGCAATTCTTAGATAAAATGGAGCTCGAAAGAGAGCGAGGGATTACCATTAAATCCCAAGCGGTGCGGCTCAGTTATCATGCCAAAGATGGCAAGACTTATATTTTTAATCTCATCGATACGCCGGGCCATGTGGATTTTGGGTATGAGGTGAGCCGGTCTCTGCGTGCCTGTGAGGGCGTGCTCTTGGTGGTGGATGCCAGCCAAGGAGTGGAAGCGCAGACCTTGGCCAACGTTTATTTGGCCCTGGAGCACGATTTAGCTATCATTCCGGTTATCAACAAGATCGATTTGCCCAGTGCCGATCCGGAACACGCGAAGGCTGAGATCGAGGACATCATTGGTATTGACGCGAGCGATGCGGTGCTCGCCTCAGGCAAAACTGGTTTAGGCATTGAAGATGTGCTGGAAGCCATCGTTGCACGCATTCCGCCGCCGCCTGATCGTGATGATGAGCCTCTGAGCGCTTTGGTTTTTGACTCATGGTTTGATAATTTTCGTGGCGTGGTGGTGCTCGTGCGGGTGATTTCGGGTAGAATTCGCCCAGGCCAAACCATTAAACTGATGCATAATCAAAAATCTTTCAACGTTATTGAGCTCGGGATTTTCGGGCCCCATCCACAAAAAATATCAGAGTTAAAATCGGGCGATGTGGGTTTTATTATCGCCAATATTAAAGTGGTGACCGACGCAAAAGTTGGAGAGACTATCACCACATTGGAAAATGGATGCCTGGAGCCTCTGCCTGGATTTAAAGATGCGAAGCCCATGGTTTTTGCCGGTATTTTTCCAGTGGATAGCGTGGAATATGAGGATTTGCGCGATGCTCTTTACAAATTAGTTTTGAACGACGCTGCTTTAACCTTTGAGCCTGAATCTTCCCAGGCTTTGGGTTTTGGTTTTCGCTGCGGATTTTTGGGCTTGCTGCACATGGAAATTGTGCAAGAGCGGCTCGAACGCGAATTTAATCTTACCCTGATTACCACTGCCCCCACGGTGATTTATGAGGCTTTTCTAAGATCAGGGGAGCAAATTCGCATCGATAATCCCGCGAAGCTACCCGATCCAACCCGCATTGAGCGCTTAGAAGAGCCCTATATTAAGGCCAGTATTCATACTCCGAATGAGTATGTGGGTTCATTGATGACTTTGTGTATGGATCGTCGTGGCGAACAGATTGATTTAAATTATGTAAGTGACCGGCACGTGGTTCTTGAATATTTATTGCCCATGGCCGAAGTCGTAATGGATTTCTTTGATAAACTAAAAACCATTTCACGCGGCTATGCGAGCCTTGATTATGTGTTTGATTCTTATCGCGAGTCGAAACTCGTTAAAGTAGATGTTTTGTTAAACGGGGATCCGGTTGATGCGCTCTCGATAATCGTTCATCGAGACACGGCCCATCGTCGTGGAAGAACTTTATGCGAAAAGATGAAAGAAATTATCCCTCGCCAACAGTTTCAAGTGGCGATTCAGGCAGCCATCGGTGGCAAGATTATCGCTCGAGAAACCGTGTCGGCCTTGCGAAAGGACGTGACGGCTAAATGTTATGGCGGTGATATCACTCGTAAACGTAAACTGCTTGAGAAACAAAAAGCCGGTAAAAAGCGTATGCGTCAGATTGGACGTGTTGAAGTTCCACAAGAAGCCTTTCTAACTGTATTAAAAATTGATTAGCTCACGAAGGTAAAAGATGTTTAGTAAATTGACAAAAGGTAAAATCATCGCTGGATTGATTGCCACTGCCATTGCCGGATTTTTTTGGAATGTATTTTTCCCCCCCGGTGGTTCAGGCGCTAATATATTATTAGGCGTTTTTGTGGCGATTTTCTTTGTTTATTATTTCTCAGGCTATTTCGGGAGGCTCATTGATCAAGAGATTTTTCCTGGTGGCTCGAAGAAAAGAGCGCGGCTTTTTAGAGCGCTCGAAGATTTTATTGATGAATCGGGAACTCACGTCGCTGGTATAAAGAAAAGTAAATCGAAGCGGCGTAAAATTGGCCAAAAGCCCCTCGATGATTTAGAACAGGCCATGATTCAAGCGGTCTTGGTGCTCAACAAAGTGCGTGAGCAGTGGAGCAATCAGGCGGCCATGGCTGAGCATGAGCGCATGCTCAAAGAAGCCCATGATAGGCTTGAAAGGTCAAGTCGTGCCGTATTTTCGCTCGATCGCAACTGGCGCTTTTTATACGGAATGCCTTCACTAATTTTGGCGCTTTTCTGTGCTTTACTTTTGCGTGAATTTGTCATTGAACCTTATCAAATTCCCTCAGGCTCAATGATTCCCTCCCTGCTCGTGGGTGATCACTTATTTGTTTCTAAGTTCTATTACGGACTGTCGAAACCCTTCAGCAATGACCCTGATTTTATTGTTCAATGGCGTAAACCTAAACCCGGCGATGTGGTGGTCTTTAAGGCCCCAGATTATGTTGGTCGTCATGCCGGACAAGCTTGGATTAAGCGAGTTGTGGCGGTGGAAGGGCAGACCGTGAAAGTGGCCAATAACATAGTTTATGTCGATGGTGCTCCTTATTCTCACGTAGCGCCCGAGGTGCCAGTGAGTTATATGGATTATTTCGGTTTTGGCGGACCAGATGGCGGTGTTTGGCGACGTCAAACCGCTATTCATACCGTAGAGAAGATCGGGGAATTAGAGCATCAAATTCACACCATGCCGGTTGCCCCATCAGCGACCTTAGGGCCCTATTGGCCGCTCGCCTCCAGCATGAACCTGGCGGGTCTCGCTTGTACCGAAGACTCGTGCCGGGTTAAGCCAGGCTTCTTATTTGTTATGGGTGATAATCGAGGCAATTCCATGGATAGTCGCGTGTGGGGAGCTCTCCCAGTGGCGCGTATTAAAGGTAAAGCCAGTTTCGTGTGGATGAGTGTTGATGGCTCTGAGCAATCGGTGAAATTGGGACCCTTTAATCTGCCGAAGTTTCGCTTTGAGCGATGGTTTACTGGGATTCATTAAAAAGCGCTATTTCCGCTGCGCGCAGTAGTCGTCATTGCGAGCGTAGCGCGGCAATCCAGTGTAAGGGATTACCTAAGCTTACAATTGCCGCGCTACGCTCGCAATGACGACTATTTTACTAACAACGTTTCCATTGCAAGTTAAATACCAAACCAGCTCTAATATCAGCGCTATCAACCGTCGCCAATGCTTCTTGGCGCTGACTGTTAGTACGAACGAGCATGCCGGTATTGGCACGCAAGATCACAGTCTGACCGCAGTTAGACCATGTCACAGCAGATGCTGCGATTGCATTGTGGATGAGATAGTCATCTTCCAGGCGGCCATTGAATTGTTTTTCATAATCAGGGCCGCGAGTGCCAGCAAAGAAATATTCGACGTTGAACTTGCTATAAGCGCCATAAGGCAAACTGTTGAATCCACGATAATCGATCTGGAAAATAGAAACACTATATCCTTGTGGAATGTGAACAGGTATGGCGATATTGCAAGTTTTTCGGTCGAGTTGCTTGCCGGTATTTCCCCCAGCTTCAACAACAAAACTATCAAAGAGAATACTCATTGATTTTGCATCATCTGCGATCGCAACAGCAGCGCTACCCGCAGGACAGCCGGTGCCGCCATATTCCGGGTCGCCAAGTCTGACATCGTCATAACCGGCTGCGGAAAGTGTTAGAGTGGCGAGTGAACATAAAGCTAAAGCTATTTTTTTCATTTCATCCCCCGGTGAAGCGAGCGCCCGATTTTGCTTCACCTCATGTGCGCTGGGCGCATGAAGGAGGGTGCAAAAAGCGTGCCAGGGGAGGGACTTCTTTTTTGTCCTAGCTGTGCATAGGCCAGCCATTATTATATCAGCACTGAGTACGTCACGACGAGGAGCGAAAAAAAAGGGGATATTACTAAGGAGGAAATTTCATGGAGCCTGACAGTTTATCCGACTATATTGTCATAGATTAATGCGCATTCTGTCATAGAAATTTAATAAAAAGGTCCTGACAATAGTGCCAGGACCTCGAGGAGAAGGAAAGCTTAGTCCACTTCTTCCATATAGATGCAAAGCTGAAATTGTTGCTTAAAAGTTTTGAATTTTAGGGGGCTAAATTCCCCAAATCCCTCGCCGCAGAGTAAAGTCCCATGCAGATACTCGAACAAGAGTCCTGCAACTAATTCCCGGTCGTTTTCCGGCCGGCCTGCTCTAAAGGTCAAAAATAGTGGTGATTGGGTGAATTTGGTGTAGTCAGGAAATTCATCTAGACTCATATTGGCCATAATTTCCAGGAACCAATTTTTGGTTATAGCATTCACTACTAAATTTTTACTCAAGGTATCCAAATCCGACATAAAATTGAGCATGTTCCAATATTTTATTTTATCCTTTTGATGCAGAGCAAAGTCTGCCGGGAGCCAGACCGTTTTAGCAACGCCTACAGCCGCTTGAAGAGGGGCCTTTGCAATCATCCAGGGCGCTAAAAGAATGCCTAAGTCGATATAGGAGGAATGGTCTTTAAAGCAATCGACAACGTCCTTTGCAGCACTTACTGATTCAGTGCCTGGTATATAATATTCATGCTTCTGAATATGATCTTTATATGCGTTTAAGCACCGCTCCCCACTTAGGCCTAAGAGTTGGGTCGAAAGTAAAATAGTTACTAAAAAAAAATTGTGTTTCATTATCGCTGTCTCCTCGTTTGCAGTGATAAAAAGCATGACGAAGAACTCTTTATTCCAAAGGCTGGTGCTCGAAAAAATTTAAGCAACCACCACATTGGCCCAGCGTTTTTTCCCAGCTCTCACCGTATGATTCCCCGTCGCCAAAATATAGCCAATTTCTTCGATACGTTGCCCATTAACACTCACCGCTCCCTGGCGAACGAGGCGTTTGGCCTCGCCATTAGAAGGCACGAGTTCAGCTTCAACGAGGGCATTAAGAAGGGGATAACCCTCAGGTCCCATGAACTTAAAAGTTGGCGCATTGTCGGGTATTTCATGGCGATTGCCTGAGCCAAAGAGGCTTTCAAATTGTGCCTTGGCTTCCAGAGCCTTTGCTTCGCCGTGAAAGCGCGTTACTAATTCCAGAGCTAAAATCATTTTAGCTTCTTTGGGATGGGCCACCTTAAGTTCATTGATTTCTTGGGTGGATTTGAAAGACAACAAATCAAAATAACGCCACATGAGTGCATCGCAAATGCTCATGATTTTGCCAAACTGAGAATTAGCATCCTCTTCGACACCCACATAATTGTTATAGGATTTGGACATTTTAGCGCCAACGATTTTGCCGTTTTCCTCCCGCGCCTCAATGCCCTCGAGCAGAGGGACGGTCATGATACATTGGGGCTCAAGAGAGAACTGGCGCATCAAGTCGCGACCTACCAGTAGATTGAAAAGCTGGTCGCTGCCGCCAAGTTCTACGTCAGCTTTAAGTGCAACCGAATCGTAGCCCTGCACGAGAGGGTAGAGGAGCTCATGCATCGAAATCGGTTTTCCCGTTTCTAATCGATTCTTAAAATCTTCCCGCTCGATCATACGTGCCACAGAATAGCGACTGGCAAGTTTGATGACGTCGTCAAAAGTAAAAGGGGCCAACCATTTGGAGTTATATTCCACTTGGGTTTTTTTCTCGTCGAGGATCTTAAATACTTGACGTTTATAGGTGCTTGCATTGGCAATAATTTCATCGTCGGTGAGAGGGGGACGCGTAGTATTACGCCCCGTGGGATCGCCAATGCGCGAAGTAAAATCGCCGATGAGGAAAATGACTTGATGGCCCAAATCTTGAAATTGCCGCATCTTGGTCAGAAGAACTGTGTGCCCCAGATGTAAATCCGGTGCTGTAGGATCGAAGCCGGCCTTGATGCGAAGTGGCACGCGCTTTTCTTTACTCTTTTGAAGTTTCTTTAACAGGTCATCTTCCACTTCAATGTGGACGGTGCCGCGTTTCAAAATGGCTAGTTGTTCTTTGGCATCGATAAAATCAGTCATTATTCACTCGCATTTGCTTTATACATTGCTTTTTGGGTACAGATAAAATCCATTACCACATCATGATCTTCGCAAGGAACCATAGGCACTATCTGTTCTTCTAAAGCGATGCCAACCAGGATAGGAAGTTTTTTTGAGAGGGAAAGCGGGGATAGACATCGGTCATAATGCCCGCCGCCGCGTCCAAGACGCCTGCCGGTCTTATCAAAGGCTCGTCCGGGAACTAAAATTATGTCCATTTCTCTAGCATTGGCATAAATGCCAGGTCCGGCCTCGAGTTTTAGGGAAGGGGAATTTCTCTTGGGGAAAAAACGGGTTATCCCTAAACCTGTCAAAAGTTCATCCAAAGGGCTCATGCAAATTTCATCTTTCAGGGAATGAAAGAGGGCCACGCGAGTGGCATTTTTTTGAGGTTGTTCCCTGATCCAGTGAGAAAAAACCTCGGTCACCAACACTCCCGCCTCTTTAAGTTCGGCGGGGGATTTTCGGGCGAAGAGTTGAGCAATGCTCGCTCGTAATCTCGTTTTGGCTGCTTTGGCATCGGTCATAGCGTTTAAGGAAAAGGTTTTAGGCTTGATCAATATAAGAATCTTCTTGGTCTGATTTCAGCTTCAAATCACTCAAAGCACTTTCCACATCTGAGAGCGCCAGCGAAGCTTTCTTACGAATAATATCTCTTAACTCAAAAAGTTCATCTTCTTTTTGCTTGAGCATGTCAGCAAGTTTTAATGCAATCAAAAGCACGCTTTGATGGGTTGAAATACTGCGAGAACTTTTACGCACATCTTCAATCTGATCAGCCACAAAGTTGGCTAATTTCTGCAAATAGGCTTCAGTGCGATTTGACTTTAAAGCCAAACGCTGTCCCAGAAGTACTACTTCAACCTTCTTTTTCTCGTCTTCTTTGAAAATGCTTTTGTCCATTTATTTGCCCTAAAAAGTAGATTCTTATGCTCGTAGCGCCTTATTTCAAAAATAACAACGACGCTTCTATTCGTGGCGTGCTTGAAAACCCACGACTTAAGAATAGTGTAACCACATCAAATCAAATATGTTCAAAAAAATATGAAAAATTTTATCAAAACCTCTTTCATACTTGGATACCAAGTACCAGTAGCGTCAAATAGCATTCAGTGTGTCAACAACGGATTTGGCGCAAATCTCTTGTCCTAACTTAAAAAGGTACACGGGTACGATGCCTGCTCATTACTCGTTTACAATTTTATGGTAAGAGTAATAATTATGATTTTATTTTACTTATAAAAGGTATGGAAATTAATGTCAATTAACATAAAGAATGTATTAATTCTGTCAGCAACTCTTCTGGCATTAGAAAAATACGCTGCTGCTATTAACCTGGTCAAGGATAAACATATTAATTGTACTATAAAAAAAGAATTAACGGAATCTATTGAAGCTCAATTTTCTTCTGATGGAAACAATTTAATTGCATATTTTAGCCCGATTGAATCAGAAAACGATTCTCGGGTATTGATAGCAAATTATGACAATCATGAATGGCAGAAAAGCTATACTTCAGCCAATCTAGGGTCTATTCCGCACGAAGCATGGAGGGACGGCGCATCTTTTGATTCCTTCGGCATGTCTTTGAATGGCAAATTGAAACTTTGGTCATTGGAATATGATGATAATAAAAAGTTAACTCCTCTGTTTTTCACTCTAAATGATTCTCAATTTACCGAACCTCGTTTGATGAGATTGGAGGTAGCGTTTGAAGTTATCGGCTATGCTCTTTCTGCATGTGGAGAGTACATTTGTCTTAGTGGAGAACAGGACGGTATTTGGAAACTAAATATTTATAAAATTGAAAGTCGCGGGCCTACACTATCGGTCACTACACAAAATATGTTTCATAAAGAAACTATTACAGGAAGCATAGGCACTAAATTAGCTAAACTTGCTTTTTCATCAGATGCAAAAAAGATATTCTTTTGGCGAGTCACTGAGCAAGAAAACTCTCATATAGAAAATTCGAAGAGAGTTACAAAAGGCGAAGGAATGTGGCTTCGTCGCCAAGAAAATGGAATTTGGAAGTTTAGTGGGGATAAAGAAAGCCTAGAAATTGATGAAATTCAAGAATCTTTTTTAATGGAAAAGGAGCTCGCGAATGAGAATGAAGAATATTCTTTAGAGGTAGAGAAAATTATTTTTTCTTCAAATGGAAGCTTCTTGTTCGTTGTCTTGAGCGCACTACCTTTTAACGATGCTGCTTGTAAATTTATTGTTTGTTATCCGATTTATATGCCTGCCGAAAATTCGATTTCTTTAGGGGAAAAAACTCTTATTGAAATTTTTGAGGCCGATAAGGAAGGTATGATTAAATACGTTGATGCATATGCTGGGGCTCGCGATGATATAATTGTAATTTCAAGTGATGAAAATATGGCGTTCATCAAGGCTTTTCAGCATGAAGTTGAATTTGTTATGGCTACTATAGCTAAGACGAGTCCTAGCGATTGTCCTGAATTTTGTGTGCTGCCTAAAATTGAAAAAACCATTAGCTATGAAATTAGTTGCCCCATGGAAGAAGCCACTATTGTACCTGGCTCTCCTGGCATATGTTTAATGAAAATGCATGATACTGGCTGTGGGAAGACTAAGGTCCATATGAATTTCTTTCAAGTTTCCTATCCATAGATTGCCAAAGTTAAGCCTTAACATTGAAGCCCTCACAAATCGGCCTAAACACGATAAAGGGGGCTGGTTCCTTTTGAAAATGAAAAGATTATTTTTGTAATAAAAAAGCATTTTTAAAGACAGTATTTTAATGTTTTTTAATGGAGACACTGCGTGCGAACTATTAAAAAATATAAGTTGATTCTTTTTTTTCTCTCTTTATTGCTTGTCCATCCATCATGCACAAATTTTCCTACAACCGCTCCTCCAGCGCAGCGCGCTCAGGAGACAGAGCTTAACGTGGTAAATGCTGTTGAAGGCAATAGCTCGGCAGATGCGCCGCCTCCTAATAACGAGGATAATTCCTCAATGATGACACCTCAATATCCTCAAGGTCATGGAAGTGGTGGTGGTCGGAGTCGCAGGTCTATTCGTTGCGGGGATGGCATCGTTGGCCAGGGTGAAGAATGCGATGATGGCAATAGCAATGAGGATGATCGCTGCAGTGGAAAGTGCACCATCAAAGACGGCTCGCCCGAATGCAGTTGGCTCTGTGATGATCCTCAATGCCCTGCTATTTGTGATCCGGTGTGCGAGCCTCCCCGGTGCCATACTGCATGCGAACCAGTGATCAATCCACCAAACTGCACCTGCCAAGCTAAATGTGAAAAGCCTGAATGTGAAATTAAGTGTCCGGATAATGGATGTGAGCTTGATGGATGCCTGGCCTGCACTACCATATGTAAAGATCCTCATTGTGTAGTTGTTTGCCAACCCAACGAGGGGAATACCGCTGGCTGCGAGGCGCCAAGCCCTCAATGTAATGCGCTGTGTGATGGTCCAAATTGTACCTGGAAGTGTCATAAACCTGCTTGCCCAAAACCTAAATGTGAACTTGAGTGCGAAGAACCACGATGCTAGGAAAAATTACCATGCGAAACCTTCTTCTTTTATGCTTAGTTTTTTGCTGTGGCACCTATGTAAATGCTGAAGATGATACGTCCTGCCATCCCACATGTCGATGGCAATGTGATGACCCTAAGTGCCCTGCTATATGCGACACTGTGTGTGGAGAAACAGAATGCCTGCAAACAACCTGCGATGATCCTGACTGCCACTGCAGCAGTTTTGGTACGTTAGAGACCTTAAACTGCAGTCCTCTTGCTAACGATTGTCCACTTTGTGAAGTAGGCCGCTCAGGGATTGATTGCCTGAATGGCCAAGGCCAAGCATGTAGTTGCGCCGTACGTTGCCAAACCAGGGAGTGCAATTTGGTCTGCCATAAACCTGCTTGTCCTAAACCTCAATGCGAACTTGTCTGTGAGCAGCCGCCGTGTTTGGACGCCTTAAAGCAATTTGATAATTATAAAGCAACTGATTTTGGAGCCAAAATCCCATAATCATTATTATGTTAACTTTATTAAGTGAATATACTATGAGGATGGTTGTTGAGGGATGATCAGCTTTGAGTGCTTTGATTTTGAATACCTTGGTTTCGAATACCTTGGTTTCGAATACTTTGCCTAGGAATGCTTGATCTTAAAATCTTGATTTCGGGATAATCCATTTTGAAATATTGTCGTGATGAAAAATGGGGGTTGCCGAGTGAATAAACTAATCGGCAACTTTTTTTGTACCTAAGCTACGATGCCAAGACGTAAGCAAATATCAAAGGCGCTACAATCGTTGCATCGGATTCGATCATGAATTTAGGGGTATTTTTTTCTAGTTTACCCCAGGTGATTTTTTCATTGGGCACGGCACCTGAATAAGAGCCAAAAGACGTGGTGCTGTCACCGATTTGGCAGAAATAACTCCAACGCTTTACGTCTTCTTGTTCGAGGTCTTGGGCGATGAGAGGAACAACGCAAATCGGAAAGTCGCCGGCAATGCCGCCACCGATTTGGAAAAAACCGATGCCATGATCTTTAATGTTGGCCTGATACCAGTCAATCAGAAAAGCCATTTGTTCTAGGCCACTTTTGATTGTGTTGATATTTTTTATCTTACCTTTGATAACATTTGAAACATACATGTTGCCTAAGGTTGAATCTTCATAGCCGGGCGTAATAATGGGCAGATTTTTTTCCATGGCTGCCATCATCCAGCTATTTTTTGGATCGATTTGGTAATCGTTTTTTAGAACACCCGAGCGCAAAAGTTCATAAAAAAACTGGTAAGGAAATAAGCGCTTGCCACTTTGATCAGCTTTTTGCCACAGGTCGATCATCGGGCTTTCGATTTTACGCATGGCCTCATCTTCGGGGATGCAGGTATCGGTTACACGATTGTGACCTTTTTCTAAAAGCCTTTCTTCGTCGTCAGCGGTTAAAGCACGCCAATCTTTGATGCGCACATATTCGTTGTGGGCAACCAGATTAAAGACATCTTCTTCAAGGTTAGCCCCAGTGCAGGAAATCGCATGGACCTTATCTTGGCGAATCATTTCAGCAAGACTAATACCCAGCTCAGCAGTACTCATGGCACCTGCGAGCGTAATCATCATTTTGTTGCCGGCTTCGAGCTGTGCCACATAGCCTTCCGCAGCATCCACGACGCTCGCGGCATTAAAATGCCGATAGTTTTCTACCATGAAAGATTTAATAGCTTTAAATTGGTCTGTTTTACTCATTATGTCTCCCTTAAAAATCCTAACCTATCTAGCGAAGCCTGAGGCTTATGCCAATAGATGATTTGGTGAATGCCTGGACCCCTGGAGAGAAATGAAACTTGTCCAAAAAATTGTCCTTACAAATACTTTGAGCTTGCGAACCTTTCTGACCCTTGAGGCGGAGAGTGATCTCGTAGCTTTGGCGGAGCCGCGCGAGCTAAGTTTTCATCCTTATTTGCTGAGGCCATTTATCGAAGAAGAGCAACCTTGGGCTCCTTTATTAGCGCCCCTGCGCCTAAGCCTTGATTTGATAATCATCGACGAAGAGCATAAAAAAGCCATCTTCACCAATTTATCGGATAATCGTTCGCTCTTACTCATTTCTGAGATTATTCACGGTTTGGTCGAGAGTTTGGAAGTTTTTGGATTAGAGCTCACCTCCATTATTCCTCGTGAAAATGGCCTGCGCATTGGTTTTTCCACCAAAGAAATAAGCAATGAAAGATCACTAATCGGGGCACTAATGATGCTAAAAATAGCCATCGATGCGCTTCTTTTTGTGCGGGGGTTGGTGATCGGGCATGCTCAACTGATAGGAAGCATGGCCCCAGAACTAAGTATGATTACGGACCATATTTTTTATGAGCGAGTACATGCTTAAGCCTGAACAATCGCCGCTGATCCTGGGCATAAAGGATATCAGCCATGGTTTTTTTAATCGCCTAGGCGGTGTTTCGCCCGCTCCCTTTAATTCCCTTAATTTTTCGCTGCGTGTTGGCGATGAACCAAAGTTGGTCCGAGAAAATCGCAAGCGTGCACTGGTGGCCTTAGGTCTTGAGGGGTCTACTTTGATGATCCCTAACATTGTCCATGGTACTAGGGCTGTTTTGCTGCAAGAAAATGACACTGCTCAGGAGATTCTTAACACAGAGGCCGATGCGCTGATTTCCCAATCATCAACCCATGTTCTTGGCGTTACTTATGCCGATTGTTTGCCTATTATGGTGGCCTCTAAGGACGCTTCTGTGGTGGCGATTATTCACGCAGGCTGGCGAGGTTTGCTTCATGGGATAATTGCTGAGACTATCAAAAAAATTCATCACCATTGCGGGGCCAAAAAATTGGTAGCGGCCATTGGGCCGGGTATTTCATCCCGAGGTTTTGATTTTGGTGGTGATGGTCTCAAGCAGTTTAGGAAAGGCTGGCCTCAATTTATTAGCCACGATCATACTGTGAGCTTTGTCGACTTATCCGGTGTTGCTCAAGCTCAACTCTCGAGGCTGGGTGTCATGGTCGAAAAAGTTGGCGGTTTTACTGATTTAGAGCCTGCCCACTACTTTTCCCACCGCCGAGATTCAGGCCAAACTGGCCGTCATTTAGCCATTATTGCTAAAAAATAAGACATTAAGCGCCTGAAACGTTCAGTTTCGCGCCAAAAAGACCCCTCGCAAATATAAAAATCAAGCGTCCAAAAAAGCATCAATCCGTCACTTTGCGGATGTGGAGATCCTTAGACGCTGTCATTCTTTTGCTTATCGCCGACTGGGCGGGATTTTAATTAAAACAATAAATAATTGCCACATAGCTTTGGACGCCCGGGGGGGAATATGTCTGATGTTTGCGCCGATCTTAAAAAAGGTCTTAAAAAAGCTGAAGAGCAAGCTCTTATTGAGCAAGCGCTTCTTGGTGATGAACAAGCTTTCGCTAAGCTTTATAAACGTTATCACAGCCAAGTCTATGCCTTTTGTTCACGGCTTTTGCGGGGAAGATTTGATGTTGACGACGCCGTGCAGCAAGTTTTCTTAGAAGCATGGCGGTCGATGAAAAGATTCGAAGGGCGATCACTGTTTTCCACGTGGCTCACAAAGATTGCCATTCACACGTGCTTAAGTTTCCACCGAAAAACCGGCAGGGTAGTGCTCCACACGACGGATGAAATTGATCCTCTGGAGCAAGGAGTGGAGCTTTTATGGGGGCATGCGCCAGTCATTCCTGAAGATGAACTGTTGCTGCGGGAAAAGAAGGCCACCGTCAATAAATTGCTCTCGCGTATGACGCCAAAAAAGAAGCAAGTATTCATGATGTCCGATATGCAAGGAATGACTGCGCCAGAGATTAGCGCCGTGCTAAAAATACCCGATGCAACAGTGAGAACCAGACTTTTTCATGCGCGACGCGAATTTAGTACTTGGGTGGAGCGCAATAAGAATTACCGGGATGTTTTGGCGTCTACTTAAATTTTTAGTCAGGAACAAGACATCGTCATTGCCGCGCTACGCTCGCAATGACGATATTTGCCAACGAATTAGATGATCTCTACAGCAATGAAGATTGAGCGTGCTTATTTTCTGGTTGAAACCATGAACGCTTATTTATCCGTTACTTAGCATTAATATGGTTTTTAGATGCTGAATCAACCGAATTAATAAATGGCTTTTATTTCAATTGTTTAATATTGATATATGTAGATAAATTAGACGTTTTTATCGCTTAGAGCCCCTGAAATTATGAGCGAAGTCATAAGCTTAAGCCGCCTTTCTTTCTAATTCCATGGTCCCTAGCAGCCGGGGCGATCCCTCCAAAAGACTCTCGCCAGTATCCTCTTACTGTGTTATGATGGCTTCTTGCGAAGAAGACTGCATTTTGCTCTACCAGCGCTTGGTAAGCTCGTGAGTATGAATTGGGGCGGGGCTTTTTAGTTTTTTGGAATTGTTTAATGTCTATTTGGTAGAGGGTGAGAAGAATATATGGCAAGTTTTAGAATTGGTGACAAAGTAGTTTATCCCGCCCATGGCGTGGCTGAAGTAGAAAAAATTGAACAAAAAAATATTGGTGGTTATGAGCAATCTTTTTATGTATTGCGGCTGCTTGATAGCGGAATGACCCTGATGGTGCCTACCGCTAATGAGGAACAAGTGGGTATGCGCTGCATCGTTGAAGAATCAGATGCGGATAAAGTATTCGACGTTTTACGTAAAAAAGAAAAAATCACCGATGGTACTACCTGGAATCGACGACATCGTGAATACATGGAAAAAATTAAAACCGGTTCGGTTTTTGAAGTAGCTAAAGTATTGCGCGACTTATATGTTTTAAAGGGTGATAAAGAATTGAGCTTTGGTGAGCGAAAAATGCTTGATACTGCTCGTTCATTATTGATGCTTGAAATTAGTCTTGCTAAAAACATTACTGTTAATGATGTAGAAGATAAATTTAAGCAGATCTTTCGCTGCTAGTATCATCAGTAGGCAAAGAAAATATGACTACGTCGCCATACTATCGCCTTGCTTTGAGCATTTTATTGAGCGCTACGATTTGTTGGTTGTGGTATAGCCGTTTTGATGAGTTGGCTTATCATGGCTGGGCCAAATCTGAGCTCATCGAGCTCGGTGATGCGACTAATTTTCTCGAGCTTCGTGAGAAAGTACCAGCGAATTCTTATGTTTCGGTAAGCGGTATTTTGGGCAATAAAGCGGCCACCCTCAAGGGCTTGCGTTCAGGATCGTTTCGTTTTGGCCGTTATCAAGTGCGCCACCTGTTGGGGTCGAAGCTCTTTTTGGAATATAACGAGGCCAGCTATAATGAATCTTTTCGTCCCTTTTCGAGGGTGCGTGTTAAGGGTCGCTTAGTATCATTCGGCCCCGATTCGGAGCTCAATAAGGTGCGGCAGTTTTTTAAAGATTATTACAACGTGACCGTGGATGATAAAGCCATGCTGATAGTCGTGGATGAAAAACCGCGTGGCGAGCTTGTCTATGCTTTGTTTGCAGCTCTATCCCTCATTATTATGATTTTGAGCTTTTATTTTTCGTGGCGCGGTTTTCGTCGAGTTGAGGCCGAAGAATCTTAATTATTCGTTGGTTCGGTCGGGTTAGTTTTGTTTTTCTCAACTATTTGCGGACTATTTTCATCTTCACCTTTTAGGGCATGACGAAAATTACGAATAGCTTGACCGAGTCCGGTGGCAACGCTCGGTAAACGTTTTCCGCCAAATAACACTAATACGATGGCAAATATTATGGTTAATTCCCAAGCACCGATTCCTAGCATAAAGCCCTCCTCAGGGGTGATAAGTGACGTGGACGATGTAGCATTGCACTTACTAAAAGAAAAGCGCCTGAATCAGGCCAGCTTGTGGACTGTTCGTCAGGCCCTAGAACTTGCGTGTGAACTTCTGGGCGTGCTTGCCATTGATTCGGCGAAACTTGATGCGAGAATTTTATTGGAGCATGTACTTAACATTTCCCGCATGGATCTTTTGTTTAATCCAAATCAAGTGCTTTCGCTCGAGCAAATAAATCAATTTTTAGCTTTATTAAAACGAAGGCTCACTTTTGAGCCCATTGCCTATATTACGGGCCATAAAGAGTTTTACGGTCATGATTTTTTGGTCAATGAGCACTGCTTGATTCCGAGGCCTGATACGGAATGCGTCGTTGAGCAATGCCTTTTGCTTCTTAAGCCGCAACGCGAAGCAAAGGTTTTTGATATTTGTACTGGCAGCGGCGCTATTGGTATCACTTTGTTAATAGAGCACGCGGGGCTTACTGTTATTGCCAGTGACCTGTCGAAGCATGCTCTTGCGATAGCCTCAAAAAATGCTCAAAACTTAAATGTCGAGGCTCGTTTTCTCGGGCGCTATGGCGATTTGTTTGCGGCTTTTTTGCCCCATGAACGTGCTCACTTAATTGTTTCTAATCCGCCTTACATTGGCGAGCGGGACTATCAAAACCTAGACTCAACTGTTAGAGATTTTGAGCCCGCGATGGCGCTTAAAGCTGGCGATGCTTTGGGTATTAATTTTTATCAACGACTTTTAAAAGAAGCCCCCGCTTATTTGGTTGATGGGGGATTTTTGGTTTTAGAGATTGGCTATGATCAAGCCGACTTGATTAAGATGTTTGTTAATGAAGAATGGCGATCAGTGGGTTTATTTAAAGATTTGGCGGGGCAGCCTCGCTGTCTAGTTTTAAAACGAGCTTAAGGACTAAAATGATGGAAATGTTGGTTATTGAAGGCGGCCGCACCTTGAGTGGTGAGGCACAGATTTCGGGCTCTAAGAATTCGTCTTTGCCGATATTAATCGCGAGCCTTTTATGCGAAAAGCCAAGTCAAATAACCAATGTCCCGAATCTCGCTGATACGCGTTTTTTGAAGGCTTTGCTCGAGTCTTTTGGCGTTGTTTGTGAAATGAATGAATCGATCGTTAAGGTTGACGCGCAAGAAATCAAAAGTTCGCTCGCCCATTATGACATGGTGCGAAAAATGCGCGCTTCCGTATTGGTACTCGGTCCCTTACTTGCTCGCATGGGCCATGCCGAGGTTTCTTTGCCAGGAGGCTGCGCCATCGGCAGTCGCCCCGTCGACATTCATCTTTCGGGCCTTGAGTGTTTGGGTGCAACGATTGAAGTGCGCGAGGGTTATATTCATGCACGGTTGCCGCGCGGACATTTTATTGGCGCTGAGTTTGAGCTCCCCATGCCATCAGTTGGCGCCACTGAACATTTGATCATGGCAGCAGTGCTTGCACATGGCACCACGATATTGAGTAAAGTGGCACGTGAGCCGGAAATCGTAGATTTATGCGAAGCCCTCAATGGTGCTGGCGCCAAAATCAAGGGTTATGGGAGCTCAACTATTGAGATCACCGGGGTGAGTTCACTAGGCGGACTGAACTATGCGATCAAACCTGATCGCGTTGAAGCGGGAACCTTTATGGCCATTGCCGCTGCTACCAAGAGCAACATCACGCTCAAAAATATTTATGTGCCAGATATTGCTAACGTTATGGAACGATTTAGTCACACCGGCCTTAAATACATTGCGAATCCCGGAACCATCAATGGTTATTTTGATTTAGAGATAATCCCAGCCAAGCGTCTCTTGGCCACCGATGTTGAAACTGCCGGCTATCCAGGCTTCCCCACGGATATGCAAGCCCAATTTATGGCCGCCATGACCTTGGCGAGCGGCACATCGCTCATTTATGAACGCATCTTTGAAAATCGCATGATGCATGTGCCTGAACTCATGCGAATGGGTGCTGATATCAAAGTTGAGAAAGGAGTAGCGACGGTGACGGGCAAGGAAAGTCTCACTGGTGCTCCGGTCATGGCCACTGATTTACGTGCTTCGGCAAGCTTGGTGATAGCAGCTTTGGCGGCTCAGGGGCGCAGTGAAATTCGACGAGTTTATCATCTTGATCGTGGCTATGAATCGCTTGAAAAGAAGTTAGAAAAACTTGGTGCTTCGATTAAACGTGTGAATCAAGAATAGGAGAGAAAATGTCATTGCAAACCAGAGTGGTAGAAGATTGGAAATTGGCCCTTAAAAATAAGGATATCAAAAAAGAAGCCTTAAGCATGATTATTGCTGAGCTAAAAAATCGTGCCATTAAAGACAACGTTATGGGTGGGGAAGGGCGTCAAGTAAGCGACGATATTGCTTTTGAAGTTTTGCAAAAAATGGCCAAGCAACGTCGAGAAGCGATGGAATCTTATGTAGGAGCGAAGCGTCAAGATTTGGCAGATAAAGAGCAGGCTGAACTGGTAGTGATTGAAGGCTATTTGCCAAAAGCTTTGAGTGACGACGAGCTTAAAGTTGTTGTGGCCGCATCTATTGATGAAGCGCAGGCAACCGGCATGAAAGACATGGGCAAAGTTATGGGTTTAGCCATCAATAAATCAGGTGGTCGTGCCGACGGCAAACGCATTCAAAATATGGTGCAGCAATTGCTTGCTCGCTAGTTGGAGTCTTTCTTGTGCCCCGTGATGACATAACCTTAAAAATAAAAAAGCGTTTGCTCATAAGCTCCATCGTGAAACAGGCGATTGAGCTTAAGGGCAACGGCTCGCATTTTTTAGGTTTGTGTCCTTTTCATCAGGAAAAAACCCCGTCATTTCATGTGCGGGATCACATAGGCAGTTTTAAGTGCTTTGGCTGCGGCGCATCGGGCGATATTTTCGCGTTTATCATGCGCCTTCGTGGCATTAGTTTTAAAGAGGCGCTCAATGAGTTGAGCGAAAAAGCCGGGCTCAGTGATACTCCTTTAGTGCGACAAGTACGCGGGCCGCAAATCAATTATGAAGAGCAATTATTAAGAGCCCAAAGCATTGCTCAGCGTTTTTTTATTGAGCAGTTAGCGACGCCCGGTGGGCGCGCGGTCGTGGAATATTTGGTGAAAAATCGTCGTTTGGCTGAGCCCATGATCAAGCAAGCGGCTTTAGGTTTTGGCGGTAATTCGACCAAAGATTTTCTAAATTATTTAGCGAAAAATCAAATCAGCGAAAAAGTAGCGATTGAGGCTGGTCTTTTAAAACCTGGTACTTTTTCAAAGTCTGCTCAGTTTTTAGGGCGCATTACTTTTCCCATAAAAAATACCGATGGTAAAATTATTGCCTTTGGTGGAAGGCTCGTCGCTGACGATCCGGCTCAGCCTAAATATGTCAACACGCATGCCTATGTTCATTACGAAAAAAAGAAACACTTTTATGGTTTATTTGAATCAAAACCTGCAATTTTGCGAGGACAAACGCCGATTTTAGTAGAGGGATATTTTGATGCCATGGCCATGTGGGCGGCAGGGGTTCCTGCATTGGCACTTTGTGGCACTGCGTTGTCCGATGAGCATGCGCTCATACTTAAAAGGTTGTCGTCGAGACTTACCATTTGTTTTGATGCAGATGAGGCAGGCTATAAGGCTTTACGAAGTGCTCTGCAAAAACTGTGGCGTTCTCAGATCAGCGTAAGTGCCGTTGTGCTCGATAAAAATGATCCCGCTGATTATTTGGCATCTGGACAATTATCGGAGTTAAAAGAACGGATAAAGAAACCCATCGATGCCACCTGTTTGGTGATCGATCGCGTGGCTTTAAGTGTTGATAGCGATATCACTACCCGCATTGTTGAAATCGACGAATTGCTTCCGATTTTTGCAGCTATCCCGCGGCCTTTAGTACGAAGACAATACGTGGCTTATTTGGCTCAAAAGCTTCATGAAGATCCAGCCATTTTGTGGTCTGAAATAGGGCAAAAAGCGAGAAAAAATCAGCCGTCTAAAAATGTGATGAAGGCAGAAGAAAAGCCTGTTTTAAAATTAAATGCCGAGGAAAAATGGCTTGCGCAAATATTGAGGTCAGCGCCTTTATTGGTGCGTGAAATTTCAAAGAGTTTATGGGAAAAAGTTCGAGTTGAGTTGAGACCAATATTTTTGGCTATAGAAGAACAGCCCCAAGGCTTGGATCATTTCTTGGGGGAGGAGAGCGAACAGCTCCTTCTTTCTTTGAGCGAAGCTCGCGACATGCTGGTGGCTTTGGAGGGGCGTCTTGGACAACAGGGGCGGCGGCAAGCCATAAAAATTAAACGGGCAGAGCTGCAACTAGCTGAAAAACAGAAAGATTTCGAATCAATGTTCAAAAGCTTGCGTGAGCAAAGCACGCTTTTGGCCGGAAATAAAATTTTGGTACCGCGCCCTAAGCTCGTTCCTGAAGCACCCGTGCGTGTCCCAAAGGCTCCAATAAAAGTGAATGAAATGGCTAAGATAGATACTTCGAGTATCGACCTCGATCACGAAGAAGATTGGCTTTAGCCTCACTCTAACATGCTCTTCAAAATGTGCTCAAGTGGGCATTGCCTAATGGGGTTCTAGTGCCTAAAATTCAGGGTGTTTATTTACTTTGTCGATTGATGATTGTCCTTGAATAGTTTGTTAGGCTGAATCACTAAACAACATGCAACGGCCTGGTTTTTCAAATTTAGACTCGGTTTTTAAAAGCGAGAATAAATATTGAGCAATGAGCTCCAGGCAGGCACTCATACAAGTGGTTTGGTTTAAAATATTTTTATGTCGGTGGTAAGAGTGATGGGTTTAAGATCTAAAAAAGACGCAACTGGTTCGCCAGCTAAAAGCGTCAAAAAAAGCGATACGGCATCTAAGGCTAAAGATGCGGGAAGCAGCAAGTCTGCGTCGAGCAAAATAACGACAGCGTCCAAGAAGGTTAAAACCGTGGAAAAAAACCAAGTATCGAGCAAAGAAAGCAGTGACAAAGTGATGATAAATAAGTCAGTGCTTGAGAAAAAGGAAATTAAAAAGCTTTTGCAAAAGGGAAAAGAACGCGGTTCCATTAGTTTTGACGAGCTCAATGATGGTCTTGGGCCTGAAGTGAATAGCGTCGAAGAAATTGAAAATGTCATCGCTCTTTTAGCGGAATCGGACATCGAAGTGATTGAAGATCCTTCGAAAGAATTTCCTGACATGATGGTGCGTGACGCCGACGAAGAATTTGAAGAAGAAACGGTTGAAGATGAAGCGGAGTTCAGTGAATTTGCGAAGGGCAATGATCCGGTTCGTTTATATCTAAGCCGCATGGGCTCGGTAAATTTGCTCACACGTGATGGTGAAGTTGATATCGCCAAACGGATTGAGCAAGGGGAAATGGAAGTTCTTGATTCAGTGCTCGGAACTACCATTTGTTTGGCTGAAATTTTGGAGCTTGGAGATCGCCTCAAGAAAGGCAAAATTCGGGTAAAAGAAATTGTTAAAGAAAATGAGCCTGGCGAAGACGGACAAACTATTGAGTTTGATGAACCGAAAGTAACTGAGCGCGCATTGCGCATCATGGGCGAGCTCAAAGTTTTGCGTGATCGCTTCGATGAGCAAACCAAGAAATCGGCTAAAGCTCTAGGCCAGGATCGTTCCGGCAAAGTGATGGAGCATCAAGAGCGTTTGGGTGAGCTGCAATCGGAAATCGTTATGCAGTTGCGGGACCTAAAAATTAACAAACGTCAGATCGATCGGATTGTTCAACGTATTAAAGTTCTGGTTCGCCGCATTACCAAGGCTGAGTTTGAACTTGCGAATATTGAGCGCATCACTCGCGAAAATAGCAATGTTGTTCTCAAGGAACTGCGTAGCGCGCGTGATTCCAATGATCGTATGATGGTTCTTGCAAAGAAATGGCATCAGCCGGTGGAAATTTTGCAAGAATGGTATCGCACGATTGTTATGGCCATTCATCGCGTGAAGAGAGTGGAAGAAGAAGCGGCCGTTGATGTTGAAACTCTGCGCGAAACCAATAAAAGTATTTCTCGAGGTGAACGCAAAGCTAATCGCGGCAAAGAGCAGTTGGTGGAGGCCAATTTGCGCTTGGTAGTTTCCATCGCGAAAAAATATACCAACCGTGGTTTGCAGTTTCTTGATCTGATTCAGGAAGGCAATATTGGCCTCATGAAAGCGGTAGATAAGTTTGAATATAAACGTGGTTATAAGTTTTCTACCTATGCCACATGGTGGATTCGACAAGCGATTACTCGTGCCATTGCTGATCAGGCCCGGACTATTCGTATTCCTGTGCACATGATCGAAACCATTAACAAGCTTATTCGCACTAGCCGTTATTTGGTGCAGGAACTCGGTCGTGAACCGACGCCCGAAGAAATCGCTGAGAAGATGGAATTGCCCGAAGATAAAGTGCGCAAAGTTTTGAAAATTGCGAAAGAACCCATCTCTTTGGAAACCCCAATCGGAGATGACGATGAAGGTGGTTCTTCCTTAGGCGATTTCATTGAAGATAAAAGCGCTACCAATCCTTCCAATGCAGTTATGCAGATGAACCTAGGTGAGCAGACCCGTAAGGTGCTTGCAACACTTACGCCACGTGAAGAGAAAGTTTTGCGTATGCGTTTTGGTATAGGTGAGCGTTCCGACCATACTTTGGAAGAAGTGGGGCAGGATTTTGAAGTTACTCGTGAGCGTATTCGTCAGATTGAAGCGAAAGCTTTGAGAAAGTTGCGGCATCCGTCGAGAGCAAAGAAATTATTTGCCTTTTCGGAGCCTGGTCGACCAACCAGTCGTTCTAATTCTAATTCGAACTAGAGCTCATAGAGCTTGATTAAGATGCGGGTCTTTTAGACCCGTTTTTTATTATTTAAGCAATCTTTTTATGGAGCAAGCTTGCCCGATGAATTTAATTGGCGGTGGAAAACGAAACTTAAAAAAACTTGGTAATACTAAAGTCACGGTAGCAAAGAAGAAAAAATTGACGGATCCGTCGGAATCTGATTCTTCGCAAATGTAATCCACTCTCTTCTCTTTTTTGGTCCCCATTAGTTTTTGGAACTAAATTTTCAAGCGGCTTGTTGTCTCTGCCACTTGACAGATTAAACCAAATGGGGACCCGAATCATGGTTAGATCCTTTTTCTTTGCATTTTTATTTGTCTATCTTTGCCAAAGTCATTTATGCGCCAGAGTTAATGCACTTCAAAGACCTTACAATTTATTAGTCATATTATCCGACGAAGAAGGTACGACCCCATTTGGGTGGGAGAAAATAATTGAGCCGTGGGCTCAACAAAATTTGCCTGCGCGTTCAATGTTGCAAGAAAGAGGTGTCGTGTTTAAAAGACACTATGTAGGCAGTACCGCTTGTGTGCCCTCGCGCGGGGTGTTTTACACCGGCCAATATTCAGGAGTCACCGGTCTTACGCAAACCAATGGTTTTGGAAAGCCTTGGGATGATCCGGGAATGACGTGGCTTCACGAAAACGAAGTGCCAACTATCGGTAATTGGCTTTTAGCAGCTGGTTTTATGAAGGAAAATGTCGCTTATTTCGGCAAATTTCACCTGGCTGACGTTGATTTACGAGATGATTTTGGCAACCTAAAACAGACTCTCTCTCTTAAAAACCAGCCCAATCAAGAAAATATCAATCTCTACCGAGAAAAAAATCTCCTCAAAGCTTTCGGTTTTTCAAATGGGTGGGTGGGCCCAGAACCCCACGGTGCGGCTTTAGAAAACTCAGGTGAATATCGAGACCCTATTTATGTCGAGGAAATTAAAGCCTTTTTAAGAGTTCAGGCCGACTTGAGGGCCAAAGGTAATAATGAGCCTTTTGCTGCTTTCGTTAATCTCGTCAATCCTCACGATATTGTTTTGGCATGGGCCTTAAAATTGGCTGGTAAATTAAATGTCGATCCTAATGCCCCCATCCCGCCGGTGTGTGAGGAAACCGATTATTTGGATCTTAGTAAAGAGCCCTCGGTGGTTCCCGAGTATAAAAAAACCTATAATAAAATGTATTGCTGGGATTGGGTAATGAAGCGTCTTTATGATGGTAAAGAGAATATCGATAAATTAAGACAGTTTTATTATACGTTGATTAAAAAGTCTGATGAGTCATTGGTGCTTATTTTTGATATACTTAAAGAGTTGAACTTGGATAGTGAAACTGTAGTAATCTTCTCCTCTGATCACGGCGATTATAGAGCCCGACGCAAGGGGCAACAGCAAAAATGGCACGGGCTTCACAAAGAAGTTAGCGAAGTTCCTCTGATTATTGCGGGCCCAGGAATTGCGCCAAACACCATCACTCAGTTTACGAGTCATGTAGATATGGTGCCGACTATTTTAGGTATCTTGGACATAGATGAAGAAAGTGTTCGGCAAAAATTAGAGCAAAAATTTGCCAAAGTTCCTCCTTTGCCGGGCAGGGATCTGAGTCCGCTAATTTTCCAAGAAAAAGAGGAAGATTTTACGCGTGAAATTTATCTCGATACTAAAGATGAGATTTCCAAAGGCAAAAATAACTATGCGGCCACTTGGTATAATACTTTGCCATCGTGGCTGCTGCCCTTTATTCCTTTTGGCACTTTTGAACCCATTAAAGGCAGCCGCTACGTGGAATCTATTCGGCTCTATGATGAACTATTTTTAGAGAAGCCGAATGAATGGTCATTTATGCGTTATTGGGATCCGGATGAGAAAGAACCTGATGAATATAGGCTTTATAGGCTGAATGGTGATGGCTATGAAGTTCGTGATTTATCCAGGCAAAATGTTGGAAGGGTAGAAAGATATAAGCAAAAACTAGAGCAATGGCGGAGCTATTATCACGAGCGTTAATAGCGCGACCCCAGAAGTGCCAAAACTTAATTTGTCATCTTCGTGCTTGACACGAAGATCCACGCAATGCCCATCAGCTGGATACTCGGGTCAAGCCCGAGTATGACAGATGTTGCGAGGCTAAGACGGATGTTAAGCAGCCGGCCGACATTTGGCCGACCCCTTGGAAGAGGGGTTAGAGGAATTTAATTATTGAAAAGACATTGATTGAAAAGCAGCGTCGTCCCAGCTAAGTGAAAGAAAAAAAGAGGTCACTTATGACGAGCACTGCGCGTATTATCGTCACTGTCAAAAAAGACATCTTAGATCCTGCGGGGGAGGCGCTTCGAAAGGCTCTTCTTCGGCAATGCCTCATTGATGCCACCGAGGTGCGCGTCGGCAAAGTAATCGAGGTGAGTCTTAATGATCGCCATAATATTGCTGATCAAATGGCTAAAATAACTGAAGCAGCCAGGCACATTTTTGCCAATCCTATTATGGAAGATTTCAGTATCGAAATTATCGGTGGCGCCGATGGCGAACGCTAAGATTAAACCGGGTCTCATCGTTTTTCCAGGCAGCAATTGTGATCGCGATATGATCACGGTGCTGCAGGAAGTTTATGAGCTCTCGCCGCAAGCTATCTGGCATGATGAAGAAAGTATTGCCGACGACATTAGCCATTTAATAATTCCGGGTGGTTTCTCGTTTGGTGATTATGTCCGTGCTGGAGCTATTGCTGCTCATTCACCGATTATGAGCGCGGTGAAAAAATTCGCAAACAATGGAGGCCGCGTTTTAGGGATTTGTAATGGCTTTCAAATATTATGCGAAGCGAAACTTTTGCCTGGCGTATTACTTAAAAACCATCACAATCGTTTTGTCTGCCAAATAATCAAAGCGCATTATTTTGGCATAAAGACCCTGGCTTCTCCTATCGATCTTCATGTGGCCATTGCTCATGGCGAAGGTCGCTATTTTGCCGACGAAGCAACCCTGTTGAGGCTCGAAGAAAATCAGCAAATTGTCATGTCCTATCAAGATGTCGACGAGCAGGGGAAGGCACGGGTCAATGGATCTGTGCGCGGGATCGCGGGAATTGTGGCTGGGCCATATCGTAACATTGTGGGCATGATGCCTCATCCAGAGCGTTTAGCGAGGGATGCCATGCATGGCCGCGATGGCTGTGTAATTTTTCAGGAATTTCTTTTTGGTTAGAGCTATGAACAAAAAAATCAAAGCGGCATTTGGGACTCTGAGCGACGCCCACATCGTTGATGAATATTATGCCCAAGATGTTGGTCTTTCCCTTGATGAATTTGACCGGATAAAGCGCTTGCTCATGCGATCGCCCAACAAGGTTGAGATTGCCATTATTGGTGCTTTATGGAGTGAACATTGCTCCTATAAATCGACCAAGGCTCATCTCTCTAAATTGCCCACCACGGGGCCGCATGTTTTGGTCGGGCCAGGTGAAAACGCGGGCGTTATTGATATTGGCGATGGTCTGGCCTTGGTTTTTAAAATTGAAAGCCACAATCACCCAAGTTTTATCGAGCCATTTCAAGGAGCAGCTACCGGGGTTGGCGGTATTTTACGAGATGTATTTACCATGGGTGCTCGGCCATTTGTGGCGGCCAATTTATTGCGTTTTGGTGAGCCTCACCACCAAAAAGTGCCTTTTCTATTCGACGGTGTCACACGAGGCATAGCCAGTTATGGCAACTGTTTCGGCGTGCCTACTGTCCTGAGCAATGTCGATTTTCACTCAAGTTATAATGGCAATAATTTAGTAAATGCTTTTGCTATGGGTGTGGTGAAAAAAGAGGCGATATTTTTAGGCGCGGCCGCCGGAGTGAAAAACCGCGTTTTATATGTGGGCGCCAAAACCGGACGCGACGGCATTATGGGCGCAGTTATGGCATCCGACACATTTGGCGACGAGACTGATAAAAGACCGACGGTTCAGGTAGGAGATCCCTTTAAAGAAAAATTGCTTTTAGAAGCATGTTTGATGTGCTTTAAAGAGGGGCTTGTCATTGGCATTCAAGACATGGGTGCCGCTGGTATGACCTCATCTTGTTTTGAGATGGCGAATCGTGCTTCCACTGGTTTATCGATTAATCTCGACGATGTTCCCGTTCGCGATGCCCACATGAGCGCCTATGACATCATGCTTTCGGAGAGTCAGGAACGCATGGTGATGGTGGTTGAGCAAAAAAATATCCCGAGGATCAAAGAGATTTTTTCGCGCTTTGAACTTGATGCGGTTGATATTGGGTGTGTTACGGGCGACGGTATAGTGCGCATACAACATAATGCGAAAGAAGTGGTGAATCTTGCCGCTACTTTGATAATCGAAAATTCACCTCGCTATCGACGAAATTATCACAGCCTCGTTCCAAAAAAAGTTTCCAGTTTAAAAAGCCAGCTTGAAGTTGAAGTGAAAGATGCTTTTATTTCTTGGCATCGGGATTTTGGGCAAAAGGATCTGTCTTTTATTACCCATCAATTTGATCATCACATTGGCCTCAACACTCTTGTTGGGCCGGGTGAATCCGATGCCGTATTATTACGCGTGCCGGGTTCAGAAAAAGCAACGGCACTCTCGCTGCTTGCCATGCCCAAACTCACTAAAATAGATCCTTTCGAGGGGGCGAAGAGAACTGTGCTTCAAAGCCTCCTTGAAATAAGCGCACAAGGGGCAAGCGCGGTGGGAATTTCCAATTGTCTCAACTTCGGGTCACCAGAAAACGAAGAAGTTATGACAGATCTTAAACAGGCCATTGATGGCATGGCTGAGGCTGCTTCTGCCATCGGCGTGCCGATCATTTCGGGCAATGTTAGTTTATACAATGAAACTTCCGGGCAACCCATTTTACCTACGCTGGCTTTAAGCATGGTGGGCTTAAATGAACATCCACTAAAACACACTGTGTTTAAAAAAGCACGAGAGGGTGATCATCTGCTTTTGCTCGGAGATCTGCCAGTAGATTATTCTGGGAGCGAGGCCATTTTTCAAGATTTGCCTGAGCATCATGCGCTTTATCCGTGGGATCCTGACCATGTACATGTCCTCGCGAAGGTGCTGAAAAATCTCGTGCTTGACGAGCTGTGTCAGTGCATGAGCGTCGTGGGACGAGGAGGATTGCTCCATGCTCTTCTCAAAATTTGTTCGCATTCGCGCCTTGGGGGAAGCATTGATTTCTCTAAGGAGTGGCTAAAAAATGAACTGGGTTTGGGCCTGTTATCGGAAGAAACTCCTCGAGTTTTATTGAGTGTCGCCTCGAAAAATCTCGAAGAGGTGATTGAGCACTGTGCTCAGAAAACTTCATTATTTCATTTGGGAATTATGGGCGGCTCTGCGGTATCGATTCAGCACCAGGGTTTGCTGATTTATAGCGAGGATATGGCTGCAATTGCCGCGAGTTTTTTCAATCATTTAGGAGACTGGGTTGCTCGAAACTGACAATGATCGCTTTCGCGATAAATGCGGCGTAGTTGGCGTTTACGGCCACAAAGAAGCCGCTCATCTCGTATATTTAGCTTTGCATGCTTTACAGCATCGCGGCCAGGATTCAGCAGGCATCGTCGCCAATCAGGGAGGAAATTTTAGACGCGAAGTTGGCATGGGTTTGGTGGCGGACGTTTTTAACGAAAAGAACCTCCGCCTTTTGAAGGGCAATATGGCCGTGGGGCACGTGCGCTATACCACCGCCGGCAAGACTAATTTAAGTGATGCGCAACCAATCTCAGCTCGCACCGGCAATGGCACCATGGCCATCGCCCATAACGGTAATTTGGTCAACGCTGATTTTTTGCGGACGAAACTTGAAAAAGAAGGAGCAATTTTCCAGGCGCAATCTGACACCGAAGTTATTTGTCATTTATTTGCCAATTCTCGTCATAAAGATGTCGTTTCGTGTCTCAGAGATAGTTTGGAAAAAGTATCTGGCGCTTATTCTTTGTGCATGCTCATCGACAACCAGTTGATCGGCATTCGCGATCCCCTAGGTATACGGCCTTTATTTTTGGCCAAACTCGAACGAGGCTATGTTTTGGCCTCGGAAGATTGCGGATTTTTATTGATCGATGCCCGCTATATTCGCGAAATTGAGCCAGGTGAAATGGTGGTTATCGACGAGAACGGTGTCAAAAGTTATGATCTGATCGATCGCCACAAAAAAATGCCTGCACCCTGCATTTTTGAGCATATTTATTTTGCGAGACCAGACAGCCATTTGTTTGGCCGCTCCGTGTACCTGACCCGCAAAAGTTTGGGACGTCAGTTAGCGAAAGAAGCCCCGGTTAATGCCGATGTAGTGATTGCGGTGCCTGATTCAGGGGTGCTCGCTGCCATGGGTTATGCTGAGCAATCAACCATTCCTTATGACATTGGCCTTGTACGCAACCATTATGTGGGGCGTACTTTTATTGAGCCCGAGGAAAGGATTCGGCATTTTGGCGTGAGATTAAAACTGAGCCCTGTCAAAGAAGTGGTGCAGGGTAAAAAACTGGTAGTGATCGACGACAGCATCGTGCGGGGCACTACCAGCAAAAAAATCGTGGAACTTTTACGCATGACTGGTGCAAAAGAAATTCATATGCGTATCAGTGCCCCAATGACGACCCATCCATGTCATTACGGGATTGCCACGCCGACGAAAGAAGAGCTCATTGCCTCGAGCATGTCGCTTGCGCAGATTAAAAATTTCTTGGGTGTCGATTCATTGGCCTATTTGTCGATGGAGGGGATGTATCAGGCATTCAGCCAAGGCGAGGGGACATCGAGTATGTGTGATGCTTGTTTTAGCGGGAAATATCCGGTTTGAAAAAATGGCGAAATCCAGTCATTTTTGCAACAAAGAGGGCGTTAGCGAACGATAATTCCCACTTTTTATAGTCGTTGTTGCATAAATGTGGCCCCTTTCACCTCAACAACTTCCTCGCCCGCTTGCGGGAGAGGCTAGGGTGAGGGTGGAGAGACATAAACGCTATTTTTATCGACAAGCATTCCAATGTCTTCGTTTCTCCACCCTCTCCCCGAGCCCTCTCCCGCAAGCGGGCGAGGGAGCGTAGTGCGGTACCTTAGCCTCAACAACAACACTTTAAAAAGTGGGAATTATCGTGCGGTTATTCAACGCTACAATCCCTTTAAAGCGGAAGGCGCTTGGGCGAAAAATAAACCTTCTCAAACCAAAAAGTCCCAAAAGGAACAATCGCCGCAACATAGGCTAGCACATGCTTTTTCCAGCCCCATTTCTCTTCCAGCGCGCACCACAATGCCCACGCGCAATACCCCAAAAATAAAAACCCATGCAAAGGACC
>CAYJDW010000017.1:0-43498 GCA_964368985.1 uncultured Myxococcales bacterium
TCCAACTCGAAAAACTCAAAGGCTGCGAAAAGACCTATCAAGAGAAGGCGAGTGGACTCGATAACAAAAGGAGTCAACTACAAGCTTGCCTAGAATATGTGAGAGAAGGGGATACCTTGGTTGTTAGCCGCCTCGACCGTCTAGCACGGTCTACATTACATCTTTGTCAAATAGCCAATGAGCTAGACAGAAAGGGCGTTAACCTAAAAGTCATCGATCAAAACATCGATACGGGTGACGCGACTGGGCGGCTTCTCTTCAATATGCTCGGCGCTATTGCCCAATTCGAGACCGAAATAAGGGCGGAGCGCCAAATGGATGGCATCAACAAAGCCAAAAAAGCCGGGGTGAGTTTTGGGCGTCGCAAGGTTTTAAGCTCACAGCAAATAATCGAACTCAGGGCTAAACGGCAAAGCCACGTGCTCGTGAAGGACCTGATGAAAGAGTACGGCATATCTGAGGCGAGCGTGTATAGATACCTCAACAGCGACTCAATGGCAGGACAGGGCTAGGTTGGTGAATCAGGGTTTTCAGCCACAGGTTGAGGGTTTGTTATAGCAATCCACTTGCAAATATAATGTTGCAATTATATAATGCAGAAGTTATATATCATCTGATGGGAAGGTTTTAAGTGCAGGAATGGAAGGTCGATGTTGTAGAAACATTTGAAGAGTGGTGGGATGGCCTTACTGAGGACGAACAAATTGAAATTTCTGCCGTGGTTAAATTATTGCGACAAATGGGACCAACCTTAGGCTTTCCTTATAGCTCGGGGATTGAAGGAGCAAAGTATAGCCATATGCGCGAACTTAGAATTCAATTTAAGGGAAAGCCATATCGTATCTTATACGCCTTCGATCCTAAGCGAACAGCCATGTTGTTGGTTGGTGGCAATAAAACCGGCAAAGATCGCTGGTATAAAAAACACGTCCCAATAGCAGACAAGCTATTTCGAGAACACCTTAAAACTTTGGACAAAAAGGGGAGTAATTAATGGCAAAATCATTTAGTGAGCTCGAAAAAAAGATGAGCCCCAGGGCGAGGGCTTTGGCCAAAAAGAGGGCTAGTGAACTGCTTGCTGAGATGCCAATTCATGAGCTGCGGCGAGCTAGAGAATTGAGCCAAGAGCGTATAGCTGAAATTCTTGATACCCAACAGGCCAATATTTCACAGATAGAACGCCGTACGGATATGTATATATCGACGCTTAGGAGCTATATAGAGGCTATGGGAGGCCAGTTGCTAATCATTGCCCACTTCCCAGAGGGTGATGTGGCCATAAACCAATTTAATGAAATAGGTAGCAAAAAGGTTGCTTAAGGTATGGACACGATTACTTATGATGATTTTTGCCGAGTTGAATTGCGGACCGGTATTATCACCAAAGCTGAAGTTTTTGCTCGAGCTAAAAAACCCGCTTACAAAATTTGGGTTGATTTCGGCCCCGAGCTTGGTATCAAACAGACTTCCGCGCAGGTTACCAAGAATTACGCTGTTGAGGAGCTTCCTGGCCGCATGGTAATCGGCTGCATTAACCTTGAACCTCGTAATATCGCTGGTTTTATCTCTGAATTTTTATTGACTGGTTTTTTAGATGATAACGGGGATATTCGCTTAGCATCGGTAGATACCAGCGTCCCTAAAGGCCAGAAGCTCCATTAAACCGTTCTATTTTTTTAGGAAAGTCTGGGGTGAAAACCTGAGTCAGCTGAGAAATTATAATGTCAATGTTAAGAAAATCGCTGCAAATAACTACTCGGCTGTTGCCCATCGATTTTGCTAAGCCTTGGTGGCAAATCATCGTGAGCCAAAAATGGCTGGCAGTGGGTATTGCCGCTCTTACCATGGCTCCCCATGTTTTTTGGAGCATCAGCCCGTTTTTAATAGCCTATGTATTCGAATTAAGCAGTCTGCCTCTTTGTTTGGCAATGTTTGCTGGGTGGTTCGTAATTAATTTAGCAGAGACGGCTGGGTATAATTTAAATTCGCAGTTTCAGCTTCAGATTATTCACAGCATTCATCAAAACGCTCATCAGCAACTATTAGTCATAGATCCCCGCTATCACACGTATCGATCGAGCGGAGCTATTTTGGGAAAGATTGATCGTGCAGCACGAGGCTATGAAGAACTGTTGGATCAATTTTTACTGGAATTTTCGCCCTTGTTTATTGGTTTAATCACCACCATAGCTTCTTTGGCTTACTATTCGCTTTGGTTAACGGGAATCGTTACGTGCCTATTTGCCGCTATCGTCGTCGGTGGCTATTATTTTGCCACTAAAGCTGCCCTGCCGTTTGAAAAAAATTTCATTAGCAGTGACGATGCTTTTCGCGCTACTGCCGTGGAAAATTTGGCTCAGGTTCATTTGGTGCGAGCGACTTTTGCGAGTGACCATATAAGCGATAAGCTAACCGCCAATATCAAAAATAACATGCAGCATGAGGGAAACCTCTGGCAATCGTATACCTACTGCAATCTGCTATTAAGAACGATGTATTTGACGGCACTCTTTTTAGTAGTGGTAGTACTGCTCTGGCAAATAAATCAAGGCACCATGACGGTGGTTGCGGCCATTGCCTTAGCTATTGCCTACTTGCGTAATACTTCGTTGCTCTTAAAAACTATGACACCGTTTCGAAGGCTATTGCGTGGTTTTACCGCGGTAAGAGATTTGTTTTTATTTATGCCAAATTTTGGTAAGCAGAGTTATCCGGTGCTGAGCAATGACGATGAGCCGATCGCTATTTTTGAGACCCTTACCATAACAGCGAAGGGTATTTCTTTTGACTACGATACCGCTCAGCTGTTTAACAATCACAGCTTAGCTTTAAACTGTCATCATCAGCAGGCCAATAAGCTTTATGGGATTATAGGGGCATCTGGTAGTGGTAAAACCACGCTGTTGTCGATTTTAGGAGGACAGCTAAAGCCCGTTGTCGGCTCCGTTCTCATCAATAACATTGATATCTATAGTGTGACTGATAGCATGCGCCGCCGTTTGATTGCGATGCAAGGGCAGACTGCTTCTACCATCCAAGGATCTGTGAAATATAATCTCCTGTTTGGTTTGCCTAACGAGCATGGCTATAGCGATGAATATTTGCTCAATATCCTTGATCGTGTTGGTCTCTTGAGCATTTTGAATGCTAATCAGGGGTTATTAACACAACTGGGTGAGCGCGGACTCAATCTCTCTGGTGGGCAGAGGCAGCGAGTCAATTTTGCAAGCCTCTATTTACGAGCCCAATACTATCGGCCTCCCGTTATTTTAATCGATGAACCTACCAGCAGCCTTGATGAAATCAGCGAATCATCAATTACCGGCATGATTTTGGAGCTGGCCAAGGTCTCGGTAACGCTGGTAATCGCCCATCGGCTTAAAACAGTGGAAAATGCAGTAGGCCTCATTGATCTGTCGCTTTTATCTCAAGAAAAGAATATTGAACCACATTCATTGCCAGAGCTAAAACAACGTTCCGTTTATTATCGCCAGTTAGCATCAGGCAAGGTTTACTTGGATAGTTGAAGTAGCTCAGAGTGATCATTTTTAGGTTCCATGAACCTTCTAGTTCAATAAGCAGGTTATATGCTAAATCTTTCAAAAACATTTGTTCAAAATATAACTGATATCTACGGTAATAATGGCCAGGTTTGGCTTGATGGCTTGCCTCAAACATTGCGTTACTTAGAAAGTTTATGGAACGTAAAGCTCAGCAAGACTATGCCCAACTTGACCTACAGCTATGTCGCTATAGCAGAAACAAAGAGTGGTCCTGCTGTCGTAAAAATTGCCCCCAAAAGCGAAAGATTGGAACGAGAGATCTGCTGGTACCAAGCGCAAAGAACCGGTTGTGCTCATTTGATATCGAGTGACCTTGGACAAGGTGCTTTGCTTTTAGAATATTTGCAGCCTGGAATATCGCTAAAGCAAAAGGTCATTGATGGCAAAGATGATGAAGCAACCGAAATTATCGCTCAGGTTATTGTAGAGCTCAATGCACCAAAAATTACAGGGACATCACCATTTCCTCACGTTAGCGAGCTTGTAAAAGACTTGAAGCTGCTCAAGGGAAAGATTCTCGATCGGCTTTTTAACTATGCATTAAAACTGTTTCATCGATTGCTTGAGACCAAAGAAGACTATCTTTTGCATGGTGATTTGCATCATGACAATATTTTGTCCCATGATAAAACTTTTCTGGCTATCGATCCTCATGGTTATATTGGCCCCAAAGCTTTCGAAGTGGGTGCTTTTATCAGAAATCCTTATGATTGTTTTCCCAAAAATTGTTCCTTGGAAGAAACGATTTCCTTGCGGCTGAACATTTTATACAGGTCATTGCCATTTTCTCGTGAAGAAATTAAGGGCTGGGCGTTGGTCTACACTCTGATAGCGGCATCGTGGAGCGTGCAGGATCATGGAGAGCTACCCATTGAGCACTTGGATATAGCCAACATTCTTTTCGGTCATTAATGATACCATTATGTTAAAACTTCATGCCGACGAATTCGATATAGATTTGCCACTAGTGCAGAGCCTTATAGCTGCGCAGTTTCCCAAGTGGGCTCATCTTTTAATCAAACCAGTGCTTTCTTTGGGAACAGACCATGCACTTTATAGCTTAGGGCGTGATATGGTGATTCGGTTGCCAAGAATTCAATCTGCCGCATCCCACATAGAAAAAGAGCATCTTTATCTGTCAAAAATTTCATCCCTACTGCCATTTTCTATACCGAACCCTCTAGCTAAAGGGCAGCCTTGTGAGGATTACCCCTGTCCGTGGTCGATCTTTAATTGGTTAGAAGGAAAAAATCCTGAACCAGGCATGATCGAACAGCCAGATTTGTTAGCGACTGATTTAGCCAGATTCATAAATGCCCTGCACAAGATCGAGTTACCTCATGCTCCTAAATCAAATAGATGGGATTTGAAGGGTCAAGATAATGAGTTTTGCCAGTCACTAAAACAGCTCGATGATCTTATAGATACCAAAGCCGTTGCGAAAATTTGGCAGGATTCATTAAAGCTGGCTGCTTTAAAAGATCGAATTTTAATTCACGGCGACCTTCTGCCCGGCAATCTGCTCATAAATAATGGAAGGCTCAGCGCCGTTATTGATTTTGGCTTATTTGGCCTTGGTGACCCAGCGGTTGATTTGATTCCGGCTTGGACTTTATTGGCCAGAAGCTCAAGAAAAGTATTCCGCGAGGCTATAGGTGTAGATGACGCCACCTGGGTGCGAGGGAGAGCTTGGGCGCTTTCCATTGGCGTGATCGCTTTGCCTTACTATAAAAAAAGCCATCCAGTCTTTGCTGACATTGCAGGGTATGCGATTCAGCAAGTGGTCGGTGACCAATAAGTCACTAACTTTTCTTCGGGCTAGCGCTGCTGCCTGCCAAAATACCGCCATCGATGGTCAGCTCGATTCCTGTCACGTATTTTGACTCATCAGAAACCAGATAAAGAGCAGCATAGGCAACATCCAATGGCTCACCCATCACACCAAGAGGAATGCTTGATGCGATCATGGCAATGCTTTGCGCCCGTGTAGCCTCATCATTTCCCAGCATGGGATCCCACATAGTCGTGAGAATTGCACCAGGATGAATAGAGTTGCAGCGAATTTTATAACCTTGCTCGGCGCAATATAGGGCAATCGTTTTCGAATGATTGCGCACTGCCGCCTTGCTTGAAGCATAGGCAGCAGCCCCCGGTATACCGACCATGCCTGAACGTGAGGATATATTGACGATGGAACCACCATGTTCTTTCATGAGGCTGATGCCGTACTTGCAGCCCAAAAATACACCATCGAGATTGACTTGATGAACCAAGTGCCAAGCATCAAGGGAGCAATTTTCTGGATCCTGAGGGCCGATATTTTCGTTAAATCCTGTTATGCCGGCATTATTGACCAAGATATCGATTTGACCATAATCGCTTCGCAATTTATCGATGCAGCTTTGCCATTCTTTTTCCTCGGCAACATTCAGGTGCTGGTAATGGCCTTGGATGGCGTGAGCAAGCTTAGCTCCTTCATCATCCAATATGTCTGAGACGATAATCTGAGCGCCTTCTTTGGCAAAGAGCCTGACAATTTCAGCGCCAATGCCACGAGCTCCACCTGTTATTAAAGCGATTTTATTATGTATTCTATTCACCATAACCTCAAAACTGAACGCTGCCTTTTAAGGGATCCTATCTCATGTTTGGTGCCTATTGTCATGGCAGCTGATTTTGATAGCCTTTAAAAGCATGGACCAGGAATATTTATCAAGAATTTGCGAACACTTTGAGCTAGGCCAGCTAAGAGCTACGCCTATCCGCGTCTGCGGCGGACTGCTGCATGCTATGTGGTGCCTTGAAAGCGATAAGGGCGCGTTCGCGCTTAAGCAGCTTTCTGAAAAAATCGACTTAAATAATCAAGCCATCATCAAAAACTATGAGCTCAGCGAATCGATCGCCGAGCGCTTTGGTGAACTGGGTATTCCTGCTGTCAGTGCCATAAAAAATTATGGCCAATATTTGGCTATCATCAATGGCCGAGGATTTTTGCTCTTTCCTTGGGTTCATGCCAAATCTTTAGAACCAAACCCCGTTTCTGAGCCACACGCTCTTAAAATAGCTGAGCTGATCGCTAAAATGCATCAGCTTGACTTGGATGTACCAGAAATCTCTGGCGCTAATTTTGATCATCATAGCAACGAAGTTATTCTCGACTTGCTTGGCCCTAATGATTTTAGCGACGAGCTTGTTGTTATAAATAATGCCTATATTAAATATACTTCTACGCTTAATGGAAATTTAGTTGTTTGTCATGGTGACCTCGATCAAAAAAACGTATTGTGGGATCCACAAGGTCAACCCATTTTGATCGATTGGGAATCAGCCCGTAAAAGTTATCCAATTTTTGATATTGTTCAAGAAAGCCTTAATTGGAGCGGTATTACTACGGATAATTTCTCTCCTGAATTATTCTTTCGCATGATAAAAGCTTATGAAAGAGCCGGTGGCAAGATTGACCAAAATCACTGGTTAGCTACTTTTTACGCCGCAATGGGCGGTTGGATTAACTGGTTGGTTTATAACTTGCAGCGCAAAGAGAGTACTCTTGGGCAAGAGCAGGCAAGTCTGGCTTTAGAAACTATTAAGCGATTAAGCAAATTTGCTGGGCAAATCAAGAAGCCGCTTCCGAAAATTACCTTTGAAGAAAATCTCTCGACCGATGATGAAAATGCCATCTATCAAGGCTTGCTGGCTCACAACGTCGAAGACACAGGTCTACCGCTCGAGGAAATTCGCACTAAGCGCTTTGGCTTAGTTGTGCGCGCAGATGGGGCAATTAAAGCCGGATTAGTCGGCTCAATCAAATATACTTCGCTCTTTATCGATACCCTGTGGGTTGATAAAAGCCTACGCAAGCAGGGTTTGGGGCGAGCTTTGCTTGAAACAGCTGAGCAACACGGTCAACACCGGGGCTGCAGGCTAGCTTTTCTTAATACGTTGACTTCGGCAAATATCGCTTTTTATGAGAAATCCGGCTATGTTTTCGAGTTTGCCAGGCCAAACTATTTGGGCCAGCATGCCATGAGCTATTTTCGCAAGGTCCTTTCATGAGTCTTGCCGTATTCGAAACAGAACATTTTCTAGTAAGAACCTGCACCATGGCTGATGCTGACGATGTAGTAGCTTTTTGGGATGACCAAGAAGTCATGAAACATATCGGCGATGGTAGCTGGGGTGGTGGTATGCTAGTGGTAAAAAAGTTTTTGCAAAAAACCATTGCCTTATACTCAAAAGCACCTGGCTATGGCGATTGTGCCATCGTTGATAAACAGAGCAAAAGAGTGGTCGGTTTGGCTGGGCTTGAATTATTAGCCGAGAGCCACGAAGTAGAAGCCGGTTATATTTTAAGACGCCAACACTGGGGCCGCGGTTTTGGCACAGAAATTCTGACTGGGCTCATAAAATATGGATTTTCTCAATTGCTATGCAAAAAAATAATGGCCATAAGCATTCCTGATAACTTGGCTTCTATCAGGGTTATGGAAAAGTGCGGTATGCATTATGTGGGTAGATATCTACAATATGGTCTGTGGCATTCCAAATATTTAATCGAAAGTGATTAATGCCCACGCTTTTTTTGCTTCTTCTTTTCTTGTTGAAGAAAAAAGCGCTCTGCCTCTTCAGCTTCTTTTTCGGCTCTAGATTTGGATTTTCGCAACTTTTTGGTTTTTTCTAGCTCGAGCCTAAGTGCTTCTTGTGCGAAAGACTCTTTTCGCCCAGCGCCAGCTACTTTTTCCAATTCTTTTTTGACTTCACGCAACATTCGTTTGGGGTTTTTGCGCTTTATGATCAACTTAAATTGTTGTGGTGCGCTGAAATTGAGCTGATCAAAATTTGATAGAAGCCACTCATAAAGTTCCGGATCGGTAGGCTCCTTGCCAAAGATGACGCGCGCAGCGGCTAGGCCCTGCTCATAGGCTCTTTCAAAAATTCCTACCCACAGCGCATTTTCCGGGCAGATGGTGACCTTGATTCTTGTTTCCATAGCGTTTGCAACGCTATCCAAAAAAATCTTAAATGAGAAGCCCAGATTTTTAGCATCCCATTTGATCAGCGGTCTTTATACTAGGTCGAATGGAACAAGTACTACGATTTGATTTTAATGGCTCATCGAGTGATTTTAAGCGCACGCCGCAGGGCTTTTTGCGCGTTAATGCTCGTTTAACCAAGACCGGCATCTTTAGCTATCAGAACAGCCGCGAATATCGCAGCGAAGAAGAAGTGTTTCGCGCTGATTCACTGGCATCGCTCAAAGGAGCGCCTATCACCGATCTGCATCCGGCAGAAAATGGTGCTGATAGCTTTTTAACGCCCGCGAATGTGAAACAACACATTATTGGCATTACCGAAAGCATCGAGCGTGATGGACTCTATCTGAAGGGCTCTCTCCTCATTTTTCATGAGGATGCGATCAAGGCCATCGAATCAGGTGAGCGCAAAGAGATATCGCTCGGCTATAAATGTCGTCTTGATCCAACGCCAGGCTCTATCAACGGTGAAGTTTACGACGCCATTCAACGCGACATTGTCGTTAACCATGTAGCCATAGGCCCCAAGGATTGGGGAAGAGCAGGAGCAGACTGCTCCATTCGCACCGACTCACAAATACCTACACAAGGAAAACCGCATATGAGCGAAACAATACGCCTCGAGGGCGTAGATATAGCACCGACACAAGATGCTATTGGTGCATTAATGTCCGAAAGGAAACGTCAATACGAAGAACTCCTCGGGCGATTTGATGCCATGGGCCTTGAGCTTGAAAAAGAAAAGACCAAACGAGCCGCTTTAGAAGATCCTCAAGCTCTCGAATCCAAAGTGCAAAGCCGCTTGAAGCTCTTAGAAAAATGCCGCCGCATCTTGGGAGATGAAACCGCTTTAGAAGGCAAAACCGATGAAGAGCTCAAACTCTTAGGTATCAAGAAGTCTCATCCCGATATCGATCTTTCTGGCAAAGATCAAAGCTACATCGACGGCATGTTTGAAGCGCTTTTGGCGACCAGTGCAGAACGTAATGATTCTTTGACCATCACCCGCCAAGCCATCCATCACCATGCCGGCTCCAAAGCAAATCAGGCTTATGAAAAGTGGATCGAACAGAGCGCCAAGCTGTGGACTATGCCCTTAACGGGTTCGATGAGGTAGGCAAAAAATGCAAATCGAGTTTTTGAGAGATAGAGAACGTGCCCATGTCGGGCAAAAGGTCGATGCAACGGCTGTGCTCGTGGTTTCAGCAACGTCTAATACTGTGATTCATTTTGGTGCATTGGTGGTCTATGACGAGGCTGATGCCTTTTTATGCAAGCAGCCCACCGCCAAAGATCAGGTAGCAAAACCGCTCGGCATTAGCTTACGCCAGCTTCATTGCGACAATTATCAACCAAAAACCTCCATCGCCGTTATGCGCAAGGGCCGCATATGGGTTGAGGCGGATAAGGTCATAGCTCCCGGGGATGCGGTTTATATCAAGTTCGCTGAAGATGGTTCAGCTAAATTTAGCGGTGACAAAAAAGATAACACACGGCTTTATGGCGCCATATTCTTAGAAAAATCCGATGGCGGCCTTACGCCCATTGAAGTCAATTTCTTCGGAGGTGTATCATGACCTTCACCGCACAATCAGTCTTTCTCAAGCAGCAGCTCAACCATGTTTTAAATCTGGCGTTTCAGGAAACATTTCCCGCACTTAAAGCGCGCACGTTCATCCCAGTCAACCGCAGCATTCCCCAAGCAGCGGAAACCGTATCAGCGCGCATCTGGGATACCTATGGTGAAGCGAAAGTTCTCAATCCCAACGCCGATGATTTTCCCTCGGTGAGCGTGGGGCAGCGCGAAGCATTTGCGCCTATCAAATCGCTCGGGTGCTTCTTCGAATATTCGGTTTTGGATCTTCGTCGCAGTGAATTGGCAGGCACAGGACTCGATGCGAAGCTCGCCACCGCTGCGCGTCAAACTATCGAGTCCAAGATCGATAAACTCGCTACCAATGGCGACGAACGCGTGGGCATTAGAGGGCTCTGCAATCAGGACATTACCAGCCATAACCTTGGCAAATGGTTCGATGACAAAGGTAAGGCCTTAAAACCACCAGAGCAGATGCTCGCTGATATCAACCAGCTGGTGTCAACCATTGCTGAAGATACGAATAATGTGTTGTTACCTGATACGTTGTTATTGCCGGTTAAGCATTTTGCTTTTCTTGCTCAAACGCCATTTTCAACCAATAGCCAGGTGACGATTCTCAACTATCTGTTGAGCAACAATCCTTACATCAAAAACGTTGATAGCTGGGTACATCTCAAGGACAAGTGCGTTCTTTACCCTCGGACGCCTCAGGCCCTTGAGATGTACTTGCCTTTGGAGTTCGAAATGCTCGAGCCACAAGCGGTGGGGATGAATATCCGCATTCACTGCCATGCGCGCTTCGGCGGCGTGCAGGTCTATACGCCCAAAGCTTGCGCATATGGGACGGGCCTATGATCAAAACCTTTTTGACCCGCTTCCCAGAGTTCTCTGAGCTTATTGAAGATGGTGACAGAGAAATGATAGCCCTCACCATCAAAGCTGCTGAGGCTGAGCTTAATCCTCGCGTGTGGGGCACGCTTCTTGAGGAAGGTGTTTTGTATTTGACAGCGGACAAGCTCGTGCGTTCTCGTCTGGGCGAATCCTTGCGCGACCAAGATGATCCAGCATCTCCATCTACCTATGCCGGTGAATTCGAGCGATTGAGCCGCATCGCCTCCATGGGAGCGCGCGTTATATGAAGTATGTCAAAGATGACAGGCATGAACAAAAGCGCCTTGAAAAAATTTTGCAGAAGATGGCGAAAGCTCCTCATGTGGCAGTGGGTATTTTGCAAGACAAGCCGGTAAACGACCGCTTTAGCATGCTCGATCTTGCGACCGTCCATGAGTTTGGCTCAAAGGATGGCCGCATTCCCCAGCGTTCATTTATGCGTTCAACCTGTGATGCCAAGCGCAATGAGCACCTTGCTCTCATCAACACGTTGCAAGGAAAGGTAATCGAAGGCGCAATCACCATAAAGCAAGCCTTAGGGCAGCTTGGCTCGGTAGTTGAGAAGGACATGGTAACCACTATTGTGCGCGGCATTGAGCCCTCACTCAAACCGGCCACTATTAAGCGTAGAAAAAAAAGGAGTTCCAAGCCCCTTATCGATACTGGTCGCCTTAAAGGTTCCATCACTCATGAAGTGCGGGGTGTCTGATGACTTTCGCGTGGAATTCAATGCAGATCGCGTTAGAAAGAGTATTTAGCGAAGCGACAGGTATTTCCTTTACTTGGGATGAATCATTGCGCCGGATACCTAGGGCGCCAGTCGGCGTGTTGTCTTTGGGAGATAGCAGAACGGTAGGCCGTGACGCTCATCGCTATACCTTCCGCGACAGTGATATTTCGCTTGATATGTATGGCTACCGAGAACTGACCGTCAACGTGCAAATCCGTGCGCGCTTAGCGAAGACGGCGCCATCTTCACGCGTAATTGCTGAAAAGGCTCGTCTAGCCTTGGCCAATCCCATGTATCGAGACGAGCTAAGATCGGCAGGGCTCGTCTTCGTAGAAACCCATCCGCTTTTAAATATCGATTTCAGTCGCAGCGCGAGAAAAGAGCTTCGCTCAAGCTTTGATGTGGTGTTCCGGCTGGTTCTTCACGAGCAACAATCAGCGCACGAAACCGGTTTCTTTGACTCGATAGCTGTTAACGAGAATGTCCTATGAGCTTGGATAGCATTGTCCGCATCACCATATCCACGCAGAGCCTACAAATGGCTCAGGCCGGTTTTGGTACGCCCATTATTATTGCGCAGCACGAGTATCTAAAACAGCGTGTTCAGAGTTTTTCGAGCTTGGCCGAAATCTTTGGTTTGCTAGATGTAGAAAGAGAAAGAGCGCTGCCAGAAGAAGAGCGCTTCAACAAACATCCGCTCTATCTGATGGCGTCGGCGCTGTTCTCGCAAAATCCTAGTGTAGTAAAAGTCAAACTTGGCAAGCGCCAGGCAAATGAGTCAGTGACGGAGGCTTTGAATGCCATCATCAAAGAAGATGCCGACGGCGATTTCTATGGCGTTCTTTTGCTTCCTAACGATCCAAAGAAAGACTATGTAGAGCTGGCCCAAGCAATAGGCAGTAAAAGGCTGCTCGCAGGCATCGACATCGAAGATGCGACTATGGATATTGCTCCGATCCTCAAAGATTCAGATGGCGCTCGTCGAGTATTCACTATCTTCAAGGACAATAAAAATGACTTTCCTGCTGCGGCCTGGATGGGTCGCATGCTTACGCAAGCGCCTGGCTCAACGTCATGGGCATTCAAAGAGCTTGCGGGAATCAAAAAGTCTAAACTGAGCAGCGACAAAATAGGCAAACTCAAAGAAGCTGTCATCAATCGCCATATCGATATCAATACGCGCGGTGTGACCATAGATGGCAAAGTCATGAAGGATGAATATATCGATATCGTTCATGGCATTGATTGGCTCCATGTGCGCATTCAGGAACGCTTGTTTCGATTGCTCATGATCAATGAAAAGATTCCCTACACACTCAAGGGCATCGATTTAGTGCGCTCAGAAATCATGGCGCAGCTCAAAGAGGCTGTTTATCGTGGTTTGCTCGCACCCGATCCTGAACCGCAGGTATCAATACCTAATATCGAAGACATTGCCTCCGATAAGAGAGGGGCGCGCATTCTTCCTGATGTTTGCTTTAGCGGCCGCCTAGCCGGGGCAATTCACGAGATCGAAATTCGCGGAACCGTTACCGTGTAAGGAGCAAAAAAGGATATGGCCCATGCGTTTGATCAATATGACCCAGAAGATTACTCGGTCATCTTTAACGGCATCCCGATCGAGGGATTTGCTGAAGATGACTGTATCGATATCGACTTCGATTCAGAAGGTTTTAGCGACCAGGTTGGGGCAGATGGCAGAGTGGTGCGATATAAATCAGGTGATCAGCGGGCCACCATCACCTTTAGCCTCATGGCCACATCGCCCAGCAATAAGCTTCTATCAGCAATGTACAACGCTGATATCAAAGCGCCGAATGGTATAGGCGTTGGCCCTATACTCATTCGCGATACCCGCGGTGTGACCGTATTTGCAGGTACTCAGGCATGGATCCAGAAGATGCCCAAGAGCACCTTAGGGCAAAAACTCGGTAACCGCGAATGGAAAATCCGCGTTGCCAAGCTTGAAGCGGTGGTGGGGTAATTTACTCATGAAAATTCGACGAGCAGAATTAGGCGATATACCTCAGCTTGAAGAAATCTTTTACTTTACGCGCAAAAAGACTTTTTTATCACGTCATGAAGGTTCATTTAGGATAGATGACTACCAAATATCAACCTTAGAAGACGAGGTTTGGGTTGCGGAGATAAATGGCACGATTGCTGGTTTTATTTCAATTTATTTACTTGATAACTTCATCCACAATTTATTTATTCATCCGAAATTTCAAGGTCAGGGGATAGGTAAGCAATTATTGCAAATTGCCGAGAGACGCCTTTCTCATCCAATCACGTTAAAGATTGCTATGGACAATTTAAGAGCATGCGGTTTCTATGAAAAGCATGGCTATTATCAGGTATCCGTTCATGAAGATGCAGAAGAGCCTTATCTGCTTTACAAAAAAGACTGATTGAGGAGGTCTTATGCGCAAAGAAAAGGAATCCACGATCAATGGAATTAAATTCAAGGTAACTCAGCTAGGCTTTGCTGATGGCATGGAACTTTTAACCACACTGGGGCGGCTGATTGGACCAGCGTTGGGCGATACCCAAAAGAATAAGAGCCCGGCAGCTATGATAGGGGATATCATTAGTCGGCTGTCATTTGCGGAGATTTTGAGCATCACTGACAAGCTCGCCAAATCTAGCCGCATCGAGCGTGAGCCTGGCCGCTGGCCACTCCTCGAGCCAGAAGTAGACCTTGCCGGTAATTATGACCTCACCATGCGATGGCTTAAGTTCGCCTTGGAGGTGAACTATGGAGATTTTTTCGTCGCGGGGGGTTTGCTGCAAGACGTTATAAGTCCGGCTGCAGCGAATCCCGCGTAACTCCGCCAGATATTCCATGGGTTATACATCGCATAGCTACATCGCGTTATTATCGGGCTTCGCTCATTGAAATCGAGCGCCATTGGTCGATTGATGATGTTGCTGATGCGCATCAGGCATTGGACTACTTCGCCCATGTGGAATGGTTGGAGACGAGGCAATTGAAACGATCGTGATTTCTAAAAAGCCCACCGCTCGTAGGCGAAATCGGTGCGCCTAATGGAACGCCTGTAAAACTGTTTTTAGTGGCAAAAATAATGAGTACTGATTGTCAACCAAACTAATGAAACCATATTTTTCATAAAAAGATTTTGCCTCATCATTTTTAGCGTCGACTTCTATGCCATAAATACCGATGGAGTCCGATGTCTTCGCTATCCTAAGCAGGGCGTCTTTCAGTAATATTCCTCCAGTTCCTGGATAGTTTTTGTCGCGTGCTAGTCTACCTATCCGCTCTGTTGGCAACTGGTAATTGGGCGGAACATGCTTTGCTAGATTGGCTGGAACAGAGCTTAAAACCAGCGAGCTCGCTGATAACGTGTAATATCCTAGGATAGGCTTTAATGTGTTTTCTTCATCTGTGGTCGATACATACGTCGTATTGAGATTTTGCTGCATTTCTTTGCTTGCCTTTGTTTGCAAGAAGTGGTTTAGCACCGGCACGCCACAGTCAAAATCAGCACGATTATGGATATTTTTATCCAAAGGCTCAAAGATGCTTTGAGGAGTTCGAATCGTCATTTAATTTTCAGCAATTTTCTTAGTCGTTCATTGGGTGCAGGAGGATTTATCAGGCTGTTTAGAATGATTTCTGAGTCTCTTTCTGATAAAACCTGGCGCCTCTGATCCCTTAATACGCGCCTACTCTCATTTATCATGGTGTTCATGATGAATGTGGTCAGGTTGCGAAACCCCGCTGCTTCAGATGCCAACTTTAGCAACGCCTTTTCATCGTTGCTAGCTCGTATCTGTATGCGATCGTCCATCTTGTGGGCTAATGTGCTCATAATTAACTCCTTGTTCTACTATACCAACGATGTGAGTACATTGCAAGTACAATGTTAGTGCGTTAGCCGTGCAGCCTTACCAATTGTCCACCAGGTTGGTGGACTTTTTGGCAAAGGAGATAAAATTGCCTCATCAGAAAGAAAAGCAGGACATACCCTGGTAATTCAATTGGGTAACAAGCTGTTACCCAATTGAAGAAATAAGCGTAAGTACGCAAAAAATCTCATTATTTTAGTACAGCCGAGTGGCTCCTAAAAAGTGGCCCCCCTTGAGCCACTTTTACAAAAACAATGTGAAGTTGGTTGGAAGCCAAGATTTTAAGCATCCCATTTCATTCCAGCGCATTAAAATAGTCGGATAATCTTTGGAGTTATTCGCCATGATCGTTCGCAAGCTCGAAGCGCTTTTTACTCTAAACACCAATGCCATCCAGTTCAAAAAAGCCGCATCAGAACTCGATAAGCTAGCCGGCAAAGCTGAAACGGTTATGAAGGCCATAGCCGGATATTGGGCAGTGCAGGCGCTGCAGAACTTTGTGGCTAACACTGCCAACGCCATGGCTGAAGTGGGAAAAAGCGCTGAATACCTTGGTATTGGTGCCGATGGTTTGCAAGAGCTGCAGTATGCGGCAGAAAAATCCGGGGTATCAGTTGATGCTCTTAACGACGCGCTCAAAGAGCTTCAGGTGCGGGCCGTTGATGCCAAGTCCGGGGAAGGTGAAGCGGCTGAAGCATTTCAAATGCTCGGCCTCAAAAGCACCAATGCCGCAGGGCGTATTCGCGAGCCGCTCGAGCTTTTAGATGCTGTAGCCGACAGCCTGAAAGCGCTACCTACTCAAAGCGATCGCATATGGGTTGCTGATGCCATCTTTGGTGATGAAGGATCCATGGTGATTAAGATGCTCAAAGATGGTTCTTTGGGTTTGCGAGAAATGCGCCATGAAGCCCGAGCATTGGGGCTTACTCTTGGTTCTGATGCTATTGCTAAAGCAAGCCGGTTTAATCAAGCGTTAAAGAAACTGCACAATGTTTCGAGCGGCCTTGGCAGAACCTTTGTTGAGTATCTATTGCCGCCTCTTTCTTGGCTCATGGAAAAGTGTGCGGCGTTATCAGCTGCTTTTAATCAGATGGAAAGTCGAGCATCGCTCGTGCGCACGACTCTTTTGATCTTAGGTGGCGTGTTGACGGTGCTTGCTATCAAAGCGGCGATCGCTTTTGGTCCCATGCTCCTTTTTGCTGGTGCGATTTTAGCAGGAATTGCCGCGGTCGCCTTGATTATCGACGACCTGTGGACAGCATTTAAAGGCGGTGATTCGGTCTTTTTAAATCTACACCGAAAGGCCAGAGCCTTTTTTGGCCCGATCGAACAATGGCTGCTCAGTCTTCCCAAAGCATTTTTAGATTGGCTAACGAAGGGAGTGGGGCAAGGCCTCGATTGGATCAAAGAAAAGGCTTCTCTATTTCAAGCATGGCTATTAAACGCCGTACAATCCATCAAAGAACGACTAAGCGGTCTCTTTGATGGGCTGGTGCCCGATTTTCTGAAAAAAGGATTTTTGGCGACCATAAAGAACGTATCTAGTTCTCGAGATATCAATCAGCCAATTCCCGATCTCAACGCTCGATGGGCACATACTGCCTCAAGCGTATCTAATCACAGCCGCATTTCATCGAACCAGAGCGTCAATGTTGCGGTCAATGTAAAATCAGAAGCCAATCCTCAAGAGATAGGCGGCGAAGTTTCTAAAGCGCTACGGCAAGCGTTAGAACGCGAGCGCTTCAATGCTTTTATGGGGGTCACGCAATATGCCGGTTAGGTTAGTTCTATTAAGCCTTTTTCTCTTTCCTGGATGCAAGTTGTTTCCTTTTGTTAAGGGCATGCCCTTTCAAATCAAAGCGGTCATCGAGGGAGAAATCAAAGGGCACAAAATCCATTGTGAAAAGACCCTGGATTTAGTCGACGGTACATGGGGAGTGATGTGCAATGTCGGCAATGACATGGATGTTAAGTATCGCGTACGGCCCATGAGCAAAGATCTCGCGCAAATCGAGTTTATCGTAGGCAAATCAAAAGAAGGCTATGAAAAGGTCATTGCAGCTCCCACGATAGTAGTCAAAAGGGCGCATAGCGCTCAAACGATCACTACTACCCATAGCGCCAATATCATGGTCATGGCCGAGCGCATCCAATGAACGTGCGAGAAGTGATATCGATATTTTATCCTGACGCCAAAGCGCGCTTAGGAGAATTGGTAGTCGATGCTTTTCTCAAAGAAACTCATACTTTTTCATCAGAGGTTACGGAGCATCCCATTGAGAGCGGCATTACGGTCGTAGACCATGTTAATAGCAAACCATTTTGTCTTTCTATTGATGGCATCATCTCCAACACGCCTATGAGCTTGGTAGGGCTGACCGCCTTCGATTCGATGACACGCTATTTTGAGGGTGAGAACAACGATTTTGCCCTCATCGCTTTCGAAAAGATCGAAGATCTATTTATGAAGCGCGAACCCATTACCATCGCAACGTCGCTTAAGACTTATCACAAGATGGTGTTAGAAAGTTTGAGCGTTGAACGGGGGGGAGGGGCTCATGAGTCGTTGCATTTTACCTGCTCAGCCAAACAAATCCGCCTGGCCCATCAAGAGCGCATTAAAATTCCTGAGCCGAAAGTAAGCCGTGCTAAGCCAAAACAAAAAAAAGGCCTACAGGAAACTAAACCCATCCCCAACGAACAAGCTGAGAGCCTTAAGCGTGACAATTCCTTGCTCTTCTCCTTGGGCAAAAAGCTGATGGGCGGCTAAATGCTGGAACTTCCTATTTCATCCGATGCACCTCACTTTAGCCAAGAACACCTGATCTTTGGGCGGCATTATGTCATCGAGTTCGAATGGATTGAGCGCGAAGATTATTGGGTGATGCATTTCTATGACGCATCAGAACAACCGATAGCGTTGGGACTAAGAGTAATGCCGAATTGGCCCATCTTTGTAGAAAAGGGCGCGGGTATCGCTTTCATCTTGGTCGCGAAAACCCGAAACGCTCAATTGACGAGAGACACCCTGTACACCGACTTCATAGTGGTGGTCCATGAATTTATTATTTGAACGCGTGGTTGAGCTTAGAGTCGGCAATACCGATATCACCGAGCTCGATATTGCCTTTGAGATTGAAAAGGACGAATCGCCTGAACCCAATCCCTGTCACGTAGAAGTTTATAATTTGGGCCCAGAAAACCGGGCCACGCTCTCCAAATATCAACATGTGCCCGTGCTGCTTAAGGCGGGTTACAAGGGACAGGTGGGAGTAATTTTTCAAGGCGATATGCTGAGATGCCATCATGTGCAAGAAAACGCGTCGTGGAAAACCGTATTAGCCAGTGGCGAAGGTGCATTGGCTATGCAAACCAAACGCATTAATAAGAGCTACGCCAAGGGCACGCCGATTAAGACCGTGATTGAAGATCTAGCCAGGCAGATGGGCCTGCCTTTGGGAAGCGCTGTCGATAATTTCAAAGAGCTTAGCGAAACCCTGTCAAAGAGTTTTGCCGCATCAGGCAATCCTATGAAGGATGTGACCCGTATACTTATGGGGAAGCAGTTCAATGTCTCAGTGCAGAACCAATCATTGCAGCTGCGCAGGAAGGCAGAGCCGCTGCAAAAAGAAGCTATTAGCCTGAGCGATGATAGCGGTTTGATCGCTTCACCTGAGATTGGCACCAAGGGCGAACTTATCGTCCGCTCCTTGCTCATGGCTGACTTTAGCCCGGGCCGAAAGGTTCATATCAGCTCGGCTGGGTTTAACGTCCTTGCAACTATTGAGGCGGTGCGCTTTGCGGGCTCAACCTTTGGCCATGAATGGGAGGCGGAGATGAGGTGCAGGGCTGAATAAGGTAGGGTTTCCCCTTTTGCCAATTGCTTCTTTTTATAGCCAAATAAGAAATAAAACATGATTGGAGTGGGTAAGGTCATCGTGGATAAAGAAGAGCTTCGGCAAAAACGAAAAGACTCCTATCAAAAAGCAAAAGCCAAGCGTGATGCCGATCCGTGCTATCAAGCGCTCAAGGAAAAGGCGAAGCTTGACCGGAAAGCTAAGTATCGGGCATTTCAAGACCAGCGTAAAAAAGCGAAGACTGAAGCCAAACAAAAGAAGCGAGCAGAGAAAGATGCGGATTTGATGGCGCTTATGATGCCGGCGTCAAAGTTGGAATGCCAGAAATAGTCATTTATTGCCGCCTGAATGAACATCGGTAAAGCGCATGATGGTTAAGGTTTCGCCTTGATAGAAAACTTCTTCAATCGCTTCAAATCCCATTGAGGCATACCAATCGAATAAATTCACGGTAAACAAGTAAAGAGTATGAATGCCCATCCGGTGAGCATGTCTCAAAGCTTCTTGAACAAGCAAAGTTCCAATACCTTGGTTTCGGTATTTAGGATTTACAAAAACACTTGCTAACCAGGGCGATAAGTTGGGCCTGATGGCCAAATCGCTTAAATCCAGGCTATAGGTCCCTAAAAGCTCGTCCTGAACCGTTGCAATTATGGTCAGCGGCAATAGACTCGGGTCTATCCTCGCTTTGAGCTCTTCGTACCGAGATTCCATGGTGCAATCGGGATCGAGCGCTCCCCATTCATCCTGAAACCAACCAGCTATTTGCGGGATAAAATCCGGTTGCTTTGAGATGTGTTGCCAAATAATATTTTGTGACGACCATTTCATGATGTGGTGATGTAATGCGTTGCAACGCCTTGGTCAATTCTACCTAGACTTTTCGCCCTGCTAACAGTATGACCTACCTTTCTATTTTGAGGAAGCAGACATGCGCCGAGTCATTTTATTATTAGCGATCGTGGCATTGGGTTCATGCACGCATGTGCCAATAAAGCCTAAGCCACTTTCGGCTGCGCTTACCCAGGCCGATCTTCTTGATGCTCCGGCGTACAAACGTGCATGGGAGCTTCTTTCGGTTATCAATGTTGGCACAAGAAATAGCATCAATGACTATCTGACCAACAATGCTGCCGCATCTATACACGACACCGTGGACTTCTTCCTTATGGTCCATCGCGACACCATTCGGCTTAATGTCGAACAACTCGAAAAAGTCGATAAACCAAGCTTGGCAAAGCTATTGCTTAGGAGCGAAGTGACTGGCTTGCCTATGAACTTCAGTGTCACGGTTGACAAAGAACCACCTCATAAAATAACCAGCTTCAACTTGGATTTTGCTGAATTTGTCCCGCAAGACAGCGAAAAGATAAATACTGAGCAGGCTGCCCAAGAATTAAAAACATTTTTGAGCAAAATTTGCCAAGCCGATATGTTTTCAGGCTCAGTGTTACTGGCTAAAAACAATAAAGTCCTATTCCAAGGCGCTTGTGGTGAAGCCAATAAAGACTTCAACGTGCCTAATAACATTGCTACCAAATTCAATCTTGGGTCCATGAATAAGATGTTCACTGCGGTGGCTATTGCCCAGCTCGTAGAACAAGGCAAGTTGTCCTTTGATGATCCGCTGTCGAAATTCATGCCTGATTTTCCCGACAAAAAATCTGCCAAAAAGGTAAAAATAAGTCACTTGCTTTCACATAGTTCAGGTTTGGGTAACTATTTTAACGACAAATATAATGCCACCCCTAAAGAACAGCTAAAGACCATCGACGACTTTTTGGGCTTGATAAAAGACGAAAAGCTAGCGTTTGAGCCAGGAACAAAATTTCAATATAGCAACACCGGCTTTATGGTGTTGGGCAAGCTCATCGAGCTGGTAACCAAGAAATCATACTTTGATTACATCGACGAACACGTATATAGCCCGGCTGGCATGTCTCATTCTGGTTCATTCGATCTGACAGGCATCAATCACAACCTAGCCATTGGCTACAACAAAGAATACACAGGTGATGGCTATAGCTTTAGCAATAACTTGTTTCGACATGTGATTAAGGGCGGTCCTGCTGGGGGCGGTTACTCCACGGTGGGTGACTTGATGAATTTTTCTCTTGCTTTGCAAAATGGAAAGCTTATTTCGTTGGCGATGCTTGAAAAGACCATGACATTACCACGTGTCAATGAACATTATGGCTATGGCTTTGATGTCCGCATTGACCCATCATTGGGCAAATCTTTTGGACATGGCGGAGGCTTTATTGGCATTTCTTCAGAACTGTCAATTTTCCCTCGAGATAGCTATACCACGGCAATATTATCCAACTACAGTATGGCATCATTAGTTGTATCTATAAAACTAAAAGACCTGATCAGAAGGATTAAAGACTGATATTCACATTAAAATATTGGATTCTATATGAGGAAATTTAAGCAGGATAAGCTTTGGCGTGACAAGGCTATTGAAATTATGGAAAAGCAGGGTTCCCGGATACATTGGCGAATCCTTGATGACGATGCTTTTCTAAACCAATTGTATGCAAAACTTCTTGAAGAAGCTGAAGAGGTGACTCTCGCGAAAAATCGCAGCGAGATGGTGAGTGAGCTAGCCGATCTTTTTGAAGTCATAGATGCCTTAAGCGAGGCGCATAATATCGATAAGAATGAAATCATTCAGGCTCAAATGGCCAAGCAAAAAGAACGCGGCGGCTTTTCGGAAAGAAGATTCGTGAGTTTTGCCGAACACCCCGTCGGCAGTTTTGGTGAGCAATACTGTCTGGCTGACCCTAATAAATATCCAGAAATAATATGACTCAAAATAGACAAGTCCGCCTCTCGACCCGTGCAGTAATAATCAACGATAGCGAGATTCTCATTTTGAAAGATATTAGCGATCCAGCTCAGCGATTTGTTTTGCCAGGCGGAGGCATTGAGTTTACCGAAAGCGCAAAAAATGCGCTCAAACGGGAACTTTTGGAAGAAGTTGGTGCTAGTTTATCTATTGGCCGGTTTTTGGGTTGTTTTGAACAGGGATTTACCCATTGGCAGCTTGGTCAGCTTCACGATGTTTCATTGCTCTTCCTGGTTGAGGTATCAACTGAACAAAAGCACCAGATAGTCTCCCAAGAAGAACGATATTTATGCTGTTGGTTTAGTATCGACAAGATTAATGAAATAGATCTTGTACCCAACGAACTCAAGGAGCTCCTCCCCTTTTGGTTGAAGCATGATTTTGATGAGTCGTTTAAAAGTGCTTTTTAGAGAGAGATGCATCAAAGAGACTTAAAACCCAACCCCAGATTTTTAGCATCCCTTTGTGATTGGGCGCTTTATAATGGCGTCTATGACACAAATACCCACATTTGCCCAACTGATTAAACAAGCCATCGACAGCAGGTTACTGGATGTCCACACCGCCTTAATTGCCAAAGTTGAAAGCTACGACGTAAAAACCCAGCAAGTAAATGTGTCGCCCGTGCTGAAACGCTCGGTCGTCACTATGGATGGTGACTGGGTAAGTGAAGACTTGCCCGTGTTATGCGATGTACCGGTGCTGTTCCCGCGGGCTGGCGGTTTCTTTATATCATTTCCCATTCAGCCTGGTGATTTTGTCCAGCTCATCTTTAACGAAGTAGAAATTGAAGATTGGCATGATGATTCATCGCCCACGATTGCTCACAGTCAACGATTTACCATGCAGGGCGCTGTAGCTATTCCAGGAATTTTCCCTCAAGCCAAATCGCTATTAGACGCTCATAAAACGAATTTCGTTATGGGTAAGGAACAAGGGCTACAGATCCATATCGATGACCAAAAAATCAGATTGGGTTCAGCCGAGGCAAGCGAGGCATTAGCGATAGCAAGCAAAGTAAGAGAAGAATTGGACCGTATTAAATCCGCTTACCATGGCCACACTCATGCACCTGCTGGAGGCTCTATCAAGCCCACTGATCGCATTATGTTGTCATCCGATATCGCCGCTAAAAATGTGGTCGCATCATGATGGATTTTTTGCTCGACGGCAGAGACTTAGCGGTTAGCAATGGTGATTTTTTGGTCTGCTCTACTGATAAAGAATCCCTTGCTCAAGCAATCACTATGCGCCTCAAAACCTTAGCTGGTGAATGGTTTTTAGATGAAGCTTTAGGCGTTCCCTATTTCGAAAGCATCTTTGGTCAAAAGCGCAGCGAGCGCTTTATTAGGGAGCTCTTAATGTCCACGATCAAAACCCTGCCAGGGATAAAACAAACAACAGACTTTAAGGCTCATCTAAAGAACGATCGCACGATGACCGTGAGCTTTACCGCATCACTACACGATGGCTCATCCATCACCATCAATGAATCAACGGGGATGTAAGCTATGGCAGAACTTTTCGGCCTTTCTGACAAAGGGTTTAGAGCGAAGGATTTTTCCACCATCAAGGACGAGCTGGAAAAGGCCATGCTTGCCCAAGTCGATCCAACCTTGCGCTTCGGACCCGATACAATTGCCGGCATCATAATTGCCATCGTATCTAATCAAGCTCGCCAAGTATGGGAATCATTAAGCGGGCTTTACCACTCACTGCAGCCGGACACAGCCTCAGGTAGAGCTTTAGATGCTTTGTGCTCTTTGACCGGCACCTATCGCAAAAAGTCATCATGGAGCAAGGCAACTGTTGTAGTGACGCTGGATGCTAAAGCCAAGGCCCCTAAAGATACTCGCTTAGAAAGCGTCAGTGGCCATATCTTCAAGGTGACCAAGGAAGTGCTCAATACAGCCAATAGCAAAGCCGACATCGAAGTCGAAGCTATAGCAGAAGTTGCAGGCCCCATCATAGCTCACCGAGATACTAAAGCAAAGATCATGATGCTGGTACCAGGCCTTATTGAGGCAGTGTTTAAACTCACCTATGAAATTGGTCGCGTTGATGAAACCGATGATGAGTTGAGATTACGCCGTATGATCGAACTTAAAGCCACGGGCTCATCTACTGCTGATGCCATTCGCTCTCGACTTAAGCGGCTCGATCAGGTTGAGGCAGTATACCTTAAGGAGAGTTCCCGCAGCTTTGAAGCCATTATCAAAGGCGGCAAAGACCAGGACATCGCGAATACCATCTGGCTATCGAAGCCATTGGGCGTGGAAACCGCGGGAAGTATTGAATGTACGATCACCGACTCTATCGGTACACCACGAAAAATCCGCTTCAGCAGACCTGTTGAGATTCCTCTCACCCTGCACGCCAATCTCAAAGTCAAACGACGCCTAGAAGATGGTGAGCTCAATAGTCTGAAAACCGCATCGATTGATTGCAGCAAAAAGCATTTTTCATTGGGGTCAGAGGTTTATGCTTCGCGTTTTTTTGCCACTTTTCTTAATGACCAGCTGGTCTTGGACGTCATGACCTTACAACTGCGCGACCGAGCTTCAGGCAACGCGAGTCCCACTGAAATCAAACCCGAGCAAATCGCAACGCTCGCATTTAAAGACATCTATATCGAACAGGTTGTGGAGGTGGCTCAATGAGCTTAATGGAAGAAGCTGAATCCTTGCTCTTACATCAGTTTTCCCAATCACCAAAATTGAAGGGTTTGATCTCTTCCTTGGTCGAACCATTTGGTAATGCCGATGAAGAACTAAAAAGACTCCATCATGGCCGTTACATCGATGATGCCCAAGGCGCTACTCTCGATATTATCGGCAGTGTCGTAGGACAGCCTCGCTATGGTATGAGCGATGAAGACTATCGACCATGGATAAAGGTGGCCATCTACCTCAATAACTCATCGGGGACAGCAGAAAATGTGCTCACTATCTTGAGCATCCTGTTTGGTAAAAAACCTCCCATACGTATGGAGGAATACGCGCCCAATGATGTGATCTTCACCTTTTTTGAGTATCCAAAATTCCCAACGAAAACCCTCTTTGCCATCGTGCGCAGCGCAACACCGGTAACCACCAAATGCCAATTCATTAGGGCTGAGCCAGCTACAAGCAGCGAGTCAGAAATCCGTTCGCTTAATACCGCTGGTTCACTGCCGGCCTTCCGTTTCGATCATACCGCTTTTTCTCAGTGCTATTTTGCCGATTACTTTGAAGGAGAATCATTATGAGCGACCAAAAGCCATTTATATGGGCCCAAGGCGAAGAAGCCAACGTCAAAGAACCCATTCAAGCCCTAAGGGAAAATGGCTGGCGATACGGCGATGTGCCGGCCGCTTCTAATTTTAACTGGCTATTTAAAATGATGACAGAGGAGATGGCAAGTTTGCGCAAAGACCTAATCTCTCATAAGGAGGAATTTGCCGAGGCTCTTAAAAACCAAGTGCAATCTTGTGAAAATAGGTTGAATGCCAAAGTCGGAAGATTGGACACAAAGATGTCGATACGAACCGATAAACTTTTTGTGGCCTCAGATTTCAACGAAGGCATATCGAGGCAAATCTGTATGCTGCTGCGCCAATTGGAAAAAGTCCTTAAGGTATACCATGCAAATTTTCCAACCCTGCCTTGGCCGCTTCATGATCCCACGGTACATGAAACGGCATCAGCAAATAACGTACCTAGCGAGTAGCTAACCGACTACTGCGGGAGTTCCTTTGAGAGGTTTGTCACTGTATTTACCTGATGTTGAGGTGATAAGATGACTTCGTTTTCAGCAATGTATTTTCCAACGACGACAATATTCATTGACGATGAAATATCGTTTCTAAACCAATTGACTGCCGCTATCGATGGCGATCACCACAAAATATGCCAGGATTTTGGTGCCACAGCTACGTACGTTAAGCATATACCTCAAGTTCACTCTATGAGGGATATTAATGCACTGGCATGCAATCCAAAAAAACACGAATTCGTTTCCACTATCGTCGTTGACTATCAGATGGAGCCTCGCAACGGACTCGACTTATGCAAAGCTATAAAAGACAGCCCAGCAAGCAAAATCATGCTTACAGGCATTGCATCGAAAGATAAGGCCATCGAAGCGCATAATGCTGAACTAATTGATTTCTTTGTTTCAAAGCGGGATCCTCGATTTCTAGAAAAGCTAAACGAAGCCATTATCATGGGGACGCGAAAGTACTTTGCAAGATTATCCAAGCGAATTTCTGGTTTTTACAGCTTTGACAATCCGCTCGCGAATCCAATAGTCGCGGCTTACCTTGAAAATGAGCTAAAAGAAGCTGTCAGCTATCATACGTGGATAGACTTTAATCGGCTGACTGCGGTAACGGGCTCAAAAAAACAAGTCGACTACATGATTTCTTCTGAAGAAGACTTTATTGCGATTTTAGATAGCGCAGAAGCCAATGATGCCCCAGAAGAAGTCATAACGACGCTCAAGGATAGAACTTATATGCTGTGGTATGAACATACTTTACCGCCGGGCAAGGAATGGAAGTCATACATCAGCAGCTGTACAAAAATCAACAACAGTAACTTTTATCTATCTAAAGGCTGCTTTTGGAACCTACCGCCAAAACGCGAGTTACCCTTGGGCTCAAAATAGGCGAAACGGGCACCAACCGCCACTAGCAAAAATCAATTAAGCATTGTTGTGTTCTGGTCGGCTGGGTTCCGGCAAACTTATAATGAAGCGCGTAAAATTAGATTCCTCAGACTCGCATCGAATGTCGCCACCCCACCCCGCAAAGAGTGTTTTGCAAAAATAGAGCCCTAGGCCAGTACCCGTCGCTTTGGTCGTGAAACGCCGATTGAATATTTTGTCGATGTTAAACGGCGGAACTCCGCTTGCGGTATCTTCTATTGAGAGCTCTCGAGCTTTCTCATCAAGATTTATAGAAATCATCCCGCGATTAGCTAGGTTAATTGCTTCAGAAGCGTTTTTAAGAATCTCGAGAAGAGCAAGTTCAAACAGATTTGTGTTTCCAAGAAAATAAACCTCGCCGGCCGGGCTCCAATTTACGGGTCGATGAAAAACACTAAGTACTGATGAAACCGATTTCGATACTAAAACTGATTCAGTGACCAGGGCTTTATCAGCGAAGCCATTTTTTCCCAACATCATATGGACGTTAGTCTGCAGACGAAGCGTGTTGCGCTCCATTTTCTCTGGAATTGAATCAAGAAAGAGTAAACGTTTGCGACTAATCTCGCCGATCGTAGGGTTGCTTTGTAGAGCAGTTTGATAGGAAGTTAAAAGCACTGGCATTGACCATCTTAAAGTCTGAGCCTCAAGCAAAAACTCGGACAAGAGTGTTTCAAACGTATGAGCCACATTTTCGCTGTTTTCGTCCAATCGCCGAGCCAATTCTGCCTCTTTCTTCCAAACAAAGAACAAGCAAAATGCAGAAGACAGTACCTGCACCACAACGGCCCAAAAAACCAATGCATGGCTTATGGGAAGAACTGATGCATTCGCAAGTACATTGGCTCCTATGAGGGACGCTAAGGCGCAGAAAATCAGGCGCAGATTAGCTCCTTGAAAAATCACCACAGCCAAGGCTCCAAGGAGACACACGCTAAGAAGCCAAAGAGGATTGGAAAAACATTGAGCGACAGCAAAAGACATTTGAGCCACGAAAAAGACGGATGCATTAATATCGAACGCAACGTCAGTGTTGTCATCGAAAAAAATTAGGAACGAACATGAGGCAACCGCTATACATAGCGCGAAGTACAACAAATATCCTAAGCTTGCATCTAATGCGCTCCAGAAGAAAAAAGGAGCCAAGGAACTTCCGGCAAAAAATGCCAGCAAGATGGTCCGATAGCTTTCTCTTCTGCGTTCATTGGTTCGAAGATTGGTTTTGGCCCAACCAATCAGTTCTTGTATTTTTGGCTTAAACTCAAAAGCTCTTGGTGTCTTTGGATTAACTCTTCGCCGTTGTAGGAAGCACTGGGACAAAAGAACAATACTGTTAACGAAAGTTCCAAGGAGGGATGAGAAAAAATCCGGTTCACCAACAATAACGGTGTAGCCAAGAGTAATACAAGCAGCGCAACCCAAGCCGGTCCAAAAAGCACGAGTACCTGCGCGAAATCCCATAATACCGAAAAACATGCCCGGCAGAAAAAGCGGGTTGCCCCAAAAAATCACCCAGAAAATGGTGTCGAGTATATTCTCGAAATATGCCGCAGTAAAAGTTGCAACAATCCCAACGCAAACACACGAAATCCTCGACACTGTAATAAACTGCCGATCAGTCATGGCTGTCTTTCGAAAAGGGGCTATCACATCGTTGACCAATGACACGGCCGCCATATTGAGGTGAGAACCAACTGTCGAAGTTATAACAGCCAATAAACACGCAATGGCGAGGCCTTTAACACCGGTTGGCAAGAAACGGTTTATTATGCCGGTAAAAGCCAAATTGGGGTCAGCTGAAATATTCTCGGCCAGGGCAATAAATCCTATTAAAATAACGACCCCATAGAAGATTAGAGAAATCACAGCCGTTACCGAAAAAACGGTTCTAATTTGGGACGCGTTTTTTGCCATCAGAATGCGCTGCATGGCTCCTGGATAGAGAGCCGGTAGCCCTAGAGAAATGCACATGGCAATGTGTCTCCAGAAACCATCACTGTCCATCGATAGGCTTAGATGAGAACTTGGAACCCTATCGAACACATGCTCAAGCCCCCCACTGCTTGCAAGCGCAATTCCGCAAATGATTGGGATGGGCACAATAAGGGCCCAAAATTGAATGATGTCTGTTTTTACAACTGACATCACCCCGCCGCGGGCTGAGTACAATAGAACGATGCCGCCGCCGATAATAATCGCCAAATCATTTCTAAAGCTAAAAAAGAGGGACATGACGTAGCCAATCGCCATTACTTGACCGGCCGTTAAAATAGTAGCTTCAACGACAACGCCAAAACCACCTAGGATTTTGGCATGACGGCCGTAAAGTTTCTCAAGAATATCTCCAGACGATATAAGGCCAGTAAACGGTCGCATTTTAGGGGCTATAACGAAAGCCACCAAAACCAAAGACATCACCGGCCCAAGGCATACCATCGCAAACAGAAGCCCTTCTGAATAGACGTTGGCAGCAAGTCCAATAGTATCATTTCCATCGACGAGCGTGACGAATGCAGCGGTAACAATAACCGGCGTAGAGAAGTTACACGAACCAGTCGCGAACATTTGGATGTTGCGAATTTTTCGACTCTGCCGAATCCCAACCCAAGTGATTATCAGCAAGTAGAAAATGACCACAACAAAGTCTAATGAAAGAAAATTCAACGACAACAAATCTTCTCCAGAACTACGTATATGTTTGACGACTTAACTTCTTTGGATGGCCTAACACCTTTCCACTTTGAGTCAATTGCGTATGTTCGGCCCTGGCCTGCGGAGAAATGCGATGAAACCATTTGTTATGGAATGTGATGTTACGTGCTTTAGAGCTCTTGGGATTAACATCGATAAAGTAGGGGAATGCCTTGTTTCGAATACCGGCGCATCGAATCCGATCCTAAACTGCGTGTACAATTTCAATGAAAATAACACCAGAATCGAATTAGATGCGAAGCAAATAATAGATGATTTTAATATGCACGGTTTACCTCATTGTTGGTGGACAGAGACCGCGTCAGAGCCGCCGCGGCTCAAAGAGATTTTAAGAGATCACCACAAAAAGCCTTATGGTGAGTTTTTGGGAATGGCGATCGATGTGTCCAAGATAAGGAAAGGACCAGATGCGCCTGATTTGAAAATTTCGATGGTCTCAACAGAATCAGATTTTATGGCTTGGGGAAAAATAATTGCAGAAGGATATGAGTTTAGCGAATCTGATACAGATTTCTATACTTCACTTTTTGCCCGAGCTGGAACTGATGGGCCATTTTATCATCTCGTTGGCAATAGAAATGGAAAAGTAGTTTCAACCGGCACCGTTTTGTGCACTGAACAAGGAGCTTACATCTACAACATAGCAACTGATAATGCAGAACAAAGAAAAGGTTATGGAAGCACAATTACCAACGCGTTGCTTGATATCACCAAACAAAAAAATCAGAGCTGCGTAGCTCTCGTATCAACCAAAGCCGCGGCTTCAATTTATCGCAAACTAGGCTTCCAAGAGATTTGTCGATTCCATATCTACGCCTAGTTCCCTCGGTGAGCCGTTATGAAACTCGGTGTGGTGCCAACATATCTTTCCAAACAAGGAATGCTTATACTCGCGCAAATGATGATCCTCATTTGAATTAAAAAATATCTGCTGATCGTGAACAAACAATCGACGAGGAGCGTAATTCCCTTCAGAACTTAAAATCAAAAATGGTCTTTGCATCTCTTGCTTCTGCGAGGCTAATCGTAAAAACTCTTGTCTCGAGAAAAACACGCCACCCAATACATCACCCATCTTAAAGTCGGGAAACATTGATTCATCATCAACCTCTGAAATCACAGGATTCAGTCCCAGCGAAATCTGCTGTTCTTTAAACAATGCGATGTACTTATCAAGCACTGAAGAAGACGGCTTCTTGCTGGTTTTTGTAGATGCATCCAAATAGGTTGGCCCAGGTCCACTTCCAAAGTAAAGCCAATCGGGGTCTACCTGAATTCCTTCGCTCTCGATGGCCGTTAAATAGATCGCAACGCTCTCAGAGCGAGGGGTAAATTTCCCCTGCTCCCAGTTTTTTAACGAAATATATGGAACATCGTGCTTTGATGAAAATTCTTCCTGATTGAGCCCCGTCAAAATACGCACTGCTCTAATCCTAAAGCCTATATGTCTTAGTTCGTCAGCCGAAAATCGGACGCGGCTTTTCATAAATTCTCCTTCACGAACCTAGAATCCTGAATGCAGGATTTACAAAGTTAAACAAGTTATAATCCGTTATAGATTGTTTATTAAATTTTTTTACCCCCGAGGGATTGTTTTTATATCGTCCGCGGTTAATGAATAGTCTTCGAACTCTTAAAAAAAATAGGATTATCTTGTGTCTAGCAAATGGATCCTAAGCGCAACAGAGATTGAAACCTTCGAAACGTGTCGACGTAAATGGGCCTACCAATATCTCGATGGCATCAAACCGCCGCAATCAAAGGCAGCCCAATTTGGTTCAGCAGTTCATGGGTTCCTAGAAAAACATTTAACTGGTTATTCAATTGACTATCAAAGCGCCGAAGGCCGGGTTGCTAGCGCCGGCCTTCGTTATCTTCCAAACCGATTACCAAAAGAGAATGTCGAACGGCCTATTTTTTTCATGAAATGTGGATTCATATTTCACGGCTATATCGACTTCTTTGAACAAGTTGGCTGCCAAACCTGGCTCATCGGTGATCACAAGACAACTTCAGACCTCAACCGTGCACCCACCAGCGCTGAGCTAAAAGCGAACACGCAGGCCAATATTTACGCCCAATGGGCCTTCACTGAAAAAGCGGCAAAGATCGTCAAGCTGCGATGGGTATATTATAGAACTAAGGACTCACCAAAAGCCCTGGATACGGAAGCAGAGCTCACGCGTGAAGAGGCCGATGCCAATTTTGATCGGATCGCCACAGTAGCCAATGAAATCCTAAGCATCGTTAAAGATAAGCTTCCCTCTTCTACTCAACCCAAAAACATATCGGCTTGTTTCAAATATGGCCGCTGTGCTTTTTACGCCCAGTGCAAAAGCTCTAGGGACACAGCAACCGCAAACAATATGCCATTGCAACCTACAACCATTAGACCCGTCAACCGTGAAATTAAGGAGTGTGCTGTGCCCCATTCGTGTGAACACAAAGCAAAATCATTTCATCTTTATGTCGACTGTGTGCCAACAAAAAGTGAATCACCTTACGAGCACACCTTTGAGCTGTCGGAACTATTAAGGCCTGTTTTAATCAAAATCCAAACTGAAAAGGAGCTGAGCCATTACCGATTGGCGGGCTACGGCCAGCACGTCGGGCTGATTGCAAACTATTTGTCAGAGCACTTGCGGGTGAGTTCTTACGATGACCGCACGGCCATTTTAAGCAGCGCTAAAACTCCGGAAGGGTGTGACACGCTCCAGACGCTTATCGCTGCTGCAGGCCAGGTTGTACGAGGGTTTTAGCCAATAATCTTCAGGGATGTGACGCTAGATGAGCACATAAAGGGGTAACAAAAAGGATGGGAATTTTTGACGGCATTGAACATGTCGCTGCCGAAGGCACGTCTTCTCGGCAATATTTTTCGCAAGGCAACTATCTGGTCACTATTGATTCAGTATTCCTGCATGAAAAGCGTTTAGGAGGGGGCAAACTCTTTATCGTGGAAACTACGATTGATGAAAGCGATAATCCGCTCATCAAAGCTGGCGAACACCGCAACTGGGTTCAGTCATTTACTCTACCTTCAGCCCTACCCCGCATAAAAGCTTTCATCGGCACAGCGATGGGTTTATGCACAAGGCGTCAACTCAAAGAAATCAATGATACCGTAACCGCAGCCGCCTGTAATCAAGCGGTAAGCCCTGAAAACCCACTTCGAGGAAAGAAACTTAGACTAACTTGCATCGGCAAGACTACCGGCAAGGGCAAAGAGTTTGTGCAGCATGTTTGGGCTCAAATCTGAATCACCACTTAGAATGGAGGTTATTTAATGCCACGCCTAATAGAATTGGAACAAAAATTTGCACCTAAAGTGCTCGCCATTGACCCAGCATTCTCCTTTAAGAGCACCGGATGCGGGGTGGCCATTATCAACAAAAATCCCCAATGCTTCGGTGGCCCAGCAAAGAGACCAATTATTCATAGAACCGGGGTGATTCAACCATTCTCCTCAGAATCGTCGCTCGGAAATATGCATGAACTTGCAAATAGAATAAGGGGCATTTGGAAGGAAGATGAAGGCTATTCTTCATTTCCGGAAACTATCGTCATTGAACGACCCGTGATCTACCCTAACTCACCTGTTGCACCAATGACGCTGATGGATTTGACACTTTTTGTCGGTGCTCTCACCCAAATTCTTGAATACGAAGAAATCTTGCTTCCCACCCCAAAAGAATGGAAGTCAGGGCAGCAAAAAGCGGAAACCAAAGAAGAAATCGATGCCATTTGTGATTCGTATAGCAAGAGAAACATCGTAAGAGATTTGGAATCCATCGCGCTTCATAAACGCCATAATGCCTATGATGCCATGGGACTAGGTATCTATGCCCTTCGCGTGCTAAGTGGCCAGCTACCACCACCAAGAATGTATTATCGCAAAAAGGCTGCATAGAAGTTGTTTCTGGCTGCTATAAAGCGGCAGCCAGAATTATTACCATTTTACAGTTCATACCGTTAAAACGATATAACTGTTATAATGGTAATAATTACTATTGATTAATCAACGGCACCGCATCACAACGGCAGTTAACTTCGCTGCGCGGATGCGGTCCTGTACTACTCCAATCAAATATCTCGCCATCAAATTTTCTGTGAGAATCGCGCACGCGCTCATCACGCGATGATTGCCATATATATGACTTAATACCTGCGCTTATTTGATTGTGCTTGGTTAGTGCCCCACTGTATTGCAGAGGAGCATTGCGAGCAATGAGTTGGGATCTTCGTTTGCCGATATCCGTCAGCTGACGGATATCTTTGGTAATATCTTTTTGCAACCGACCTTCACGAATGCCGCGTTTAATGGCCGAGCCGATCTTATCCAGATGTTCGTGTCGCACTGATCTAATCAGCTTTTGGTGCTCATTAATAAACGAATCCAGCAAGGAAGTGGCATGCACACCCAACCATAACGATTGGCCCGTCAATCGCTCAATCTGCTTTTGCAAGCCTTCGCGGGTAGTACGATCTATGTGAGAAAAAGCCTCGACTAAAATCGCCTGTTCTGATTTTACCTGCGTATCCGAGTTAAGGGCATTTTCCAGTATGGAGAGTATTTGTTCCCACACACTCGGATCGGCAGATAGTAATCGTTGCTCTGCCTCAGTTAATTTGATGGAGAGCAGCCGATACAAAAGCAATCGCGCCTGAGCAGAGCCTTTTATGGTGGGGACTTTAGTCATTGGTTTTGGGGATTTCAAGCTTGGCCACTCGCTCTGAGAGTTTGACCACCTCTTCTTTAAGTGTCTGCATATCGCTATGCCCAAAAACAAAAGTCTGCAGTCCCATGGCGATGGCTAAGGCTATCGCTGAACCACCAACAGCTATTTTTTTGATATTATCATTCATCACTCATACTCCTCTCGCTGTGAGCCAATTCGGCTCGTGAAGTTAAATCAATGGTGAAATCGCCACTAAAGCGCTTGATGGCTATCTCTTCGGGTAGCAGCACGCCTTCCTGCAGATAGATACGATCGGTTTCTGCTTCCATACGACGTAGTTCTGCTTTTTCGCGATCGGTCATCTGCCAAAGAGCGGGGAACTCAACGCTAACTTTTATCCGATCATCACCGTTCATAATTTGGACAAGGCGCACAATCTTTGGTTTGAGAGCCTCTTGCTCAGCTCTTACCTGGTCATAAAAGAAACGCGTGTCACTTTCTCCCGTAGCGTTCATACCTGCAGGCGCCTGACCCATGAGCAACGAAACAGGGATCCTCGCCGCAGCTGCGAGACGAAGCATCATTTTCTCAAGAATTTCCGGTATTCCTGCAAAACCATAAGAATCTCGCCTAAAATCTTCATCTTCAGCGTCGAGCAAAATGCTGCGGGAAATAGAGCGGCTCATATCAACCAGCTCCATGCGTTTTAAAAGTTCTTCGCTGCGGTTTGAAGCCACTGCGCTATGAAGGCCTTTGAGCTTAAATATCCCCTGAGCTGCATCGGTCATGAGATGAGAGGTCGCTTGCCAGGCGGTATGAAACTGCTGGAGCACCGGGTAAATCCGCTGCAAAATGCTGGGCGGAAAACGGCGCTGATCCAGTGGTGATGTGCCAAAGAACGGTATCAAACGCGATTCATGGATTGTTGTTGTCTGATGGTGAAGCGAAGCGTTTAGACGATACAGCTCTGCCCGTCCATATTGAGCTTCGCTCGGATCAGAATAGAAGGAATGCTGGCTTAGATCTTTGGCGGTCAGCACATTAAGAAATCGTATGCTTCTCACTTTTTGAAACACGAGGCGTTGATCCTGAGTTAACCCATCATCCACACCTGCATAGATAAATGCTGCACCGAAAATGCGAGATTTAACCAAAGCATCGCGCAGGATTTCGTTAAGGCCTTCCCATGCAAATTCTTCGTCGTTAACTTTGATGGAGATACCCTGGCGAAGCATCTCATAAGGAACCAATTCGCAAATTCGCGCCGCAACGTCGTCATTGAGATAGAGATGCTCCAAATATTCGGCCGCTAACAACGCATTGGCAACGATATGCGTATAGGTCGATTTGTCGCGCCCAGTACCTAAACCTGAAAGCAGATTTTGCCACGAGTCGTTGCGCTCTTCTAAAGAAAGCATGAGATATTACCCGTATTATTCATTGAGCGTGTGAACGTTCTTAAGCGAAGCATTCGTTCGCGTAACCAAGACAGCGCCTGAGTCATGGCGTCAACCTGATCGTCGAACAGCGAACTCGGGAATTCTAAGAGCTCTTGGACGAGTTCAGTAACCCATGGATACTGTTCCGGCGAAGGTAATAATACTTGCCCACTGCTCCATAAACTCTCTACCGCGTGAGCTCGAGCCTCTTTGCCTCCCAAGGGAAGCACTGGTACAATTCCCGGTATTTGATCGCGCAGAGTATCAATGATGGCGCTACCATTTGCCTTTTCTTCGATGAGATGAGCTGAAGCGGTGGGATAACGGTGAGCAATCTTCCGGATAGCGGCAAGGGTTTCGCTAAAACTCATGCGCTTTCTTACTTGCTCGAGCAAGATATAGTTCTCAGCATCGCTTGATACTCCCCACACTTGACCAACAACGTATGAAGAGCCTGTCTCCTTAAAGGTACAATCCCACGACGACACAACCGTCTTCACCACCGGCTGTTCTTGCCAAAATTTTACATGTTCTTTCTCAAACACCGAACCAGATAACGGCACCGGTTGCTGTTGCAGCTGGGCTGCTTCCCCTCGAGGGCCGAGTTCTTTTTTAATCTGGCTTACTGCTTGTTCAGAAAAACGCTCAGACCAAAGAAGCTCGCCCTTTTTTGAGCGGGGATCTGTAAAGCCAATTGAAGTGGTGCATATGGTTTTCGGTTCATACTCCATAGGCAAGCAGAGATGCTCATAGCCGCCATCTTTTAGCACGGCTCCTGCTAAATCGTGAACATGAAGACGCTGCATAATGATGACCCGTGCTGATTTCTCAAAATCGACGAGCCTTGACGCCATGGTTTCGTTCCACCATTCCAAGCAGGCATTGAGCGCGGTTTTGGTAGCCAAAAGACCACCGCGGGCATCATGAGGCTTTATAGGATCATCACAGACCTGAACATCAGCGTGTTCGCCGGTAACAGTACCGTCGGTCGACGTGCAAAGCCTAAATCCTGCATGGTCATTCATGAATTTTATGGCACCCCAGTTATCTCGAAGCGGTTTGAATACGTGCCCCCATCGCTGCTGATACCAATCGCTTTCTAATAGGCGTCGCATGCGCAAGTTGTCGCGCTGAGAAAGGCCCATCGAATATGACGCGTAGATCCATTTGCATTCTGGCTTAAAAGTCCAAACCCAAGCGGGCCAAAATACGCAGGCAGCAAGGCTCTTCATGTGGCCAGGGGGTATGTTTATGACGAGCCGATTTAGTTTGCTTGCAGAAATGGCTTCTAGGTGATCAGCAATAGCGTCGATATGCCAACCAGAAACATATGGCCTAGCTGGCTCTACTTGCTTCCAAGCAAGCTTGATGAATTGACGAAGACCTCCTTTGCCAATGCACAAGCGGTCGAGCTCTATTAATGCTTGCTGGTTATTCATTTGATGCCTTCCGCTTTAGCGATCAAGGCACGAAGGTTCTCACATTCTTCTAAGCTGAGATTATCGAATTTGGATCCAGAAAGTTCTAGGCTTTGCTCTGGTTCATCACGGTTGAGACGCTCTAAACGACAGCCAACGTCGAGAAGTTTTGATAGTGCATCAGGCTTTAATGCATAGGGCGATACTCCATTGCCATCCTTGTCATTAAATTGGGCGATAAACTTTTTTAGCCCCTTATCAGCTGCTTTCTGTGCCCTTAAGGCGAGCGCGATTTGTCGCCGCTTCATGATTTTTACGGCTTCTATTTGCTCTTTCTGTGTTTCCTGGTCGACATGAGAGTCCCATGCCCTCACACGACTTTGCCAACTGTGACGTTTAGAAAGTTCGAGCACTGACGGTGCAGCCATTTTTAGCTGTTCAGCAACTTTTGCACATGATCGATGCATGCCTAAGTCGCGATAGCATGTGAATGCCAAAAAAGCGCGACTCGATTCTTTTGGTTGTTGGTCCCAGAGATTAGCCATGTCGGTATTTTATAGCGTCGCGATCAAAAGGGATGCTAAAAAAATTGGCTTGCAACTTTTAACGCTCATAACGGTTTTATTGATCATATCGTTCTAACGGTTAATATTTTTTGAATTTTCATGGACTTATCTTTACAAACCGTATTACGATATTAATCATAGAACGGTTAAAAAAATTTAATCGTTCTACGATAACACGATCATACCGTTACAACGATGTAACCATTATAAAGGAATAGGGATGACAGCAAAAATAGTCTGTGTCACCAACCAAAAAGGCGGAGTCGGCAAGACCACCACCACTATGCAACTTGCAGCTGCATTATCACTAGACAAGAAAAGAAATCGAGTCTGCGTTATTGATGCGGATCGCCAAGGTTCTGCGATGAGATGGGCTGCCTCTTCGTCGGAAAATAAATTATTCCCAGCTGATGTCATTGGATTAAGCGCCGCTGGAGGAAAGGTTCACCAAGAGATTCGCAAGTTCATAGATAAATACGATTGGATCATTGTCGATTGCCCACCCGCTATCGATAGCACAGTACCACAAAGCGCATTAATGGTTGCCGATTTGGCTATCGTGCCTATCGTGCCATCACCACCAGACTTATGGGCCGGCATTGGAATCCGCGAATTAATTAAAAATGTTTCAGCAATGAATGAGAGTCTAAAAGCTTGTTTGGTACCCAACATGTGCCAAAGCAATACAACACTTGCTAAAGAGGCCTTAGAAATTCTAACTGAATTTCAGATTCCGCTATCAGATGCAAGACTAACCTTACGACAAGCTTATCGGCAGGCAGCTGCTTTCGGCGGTTCAGTTTTTGATTTGGGCAAACAAGCAGAGCTCGCTATCCAAGAAGTAAAAGCGCTAGCCCTCGAAGTCAAACGCCTGACCAACTCTAATTAAGGAATTAGCCATGAAGAAAACAATGAAAGACGCCTTAAAGAAAAGTTTGCAGACCGAAGAAAAACATGTGGAAGAAAGATTCACAAAAGCTGATGGGATTTTTTCTGTTCCAACGACAAAAAATGAAAATCTAGAACCTAAAAAACCGATAGAACAAGTCGTAAGAGACACGTTCTCTATGCCAAAAAAAGACGGTGATTTGATTACTGAGGTCAGGCTACGTTGCATGCGTGCAGGTATCGATACCACGAGAAGCGAGATTGTCAGAGCAGGCATCAGACACCTAGCGCAGCTACCCTCAGAGGATCTATGTAGGCTTATTGAAAGCATAGAGAAGCTTAAGCCTGGCCCGCAAAAACAGGAAAAGCATTAACGGTTATAACGATGAAATCGTTCATACCATTAATATGATTTTACCGTTTAAACCATTTTACCAATTTAACCGTAACACCATTATAACGATAGGAACCTTAGTGGCAACATGGGATGTGACCGATTTATCTAGAGCAATGGAATGCGCTGTTAGGGCCCATGCCATGGCAAAGCTCATGCGAGAGAAAGATCACAAACTCCAATTTAATGGGTTTTGGCGTAACGGTGATAATCAAAATGTTTGCCTCTGGCTTGATAAGGCAACCTGGCATGATGCAAAAACTGGAGAAGGAGGCGGATGTAAAGAATTCGCCAAAATCGCCTTCAACCTTAGCCTGTCTGAATTTATGGCGAGATATGGGCACACACTGAGCACTGTACCGATAGCCAAACCTGTTGAAGCTAAAAAAAACATTCCCAAATTAACGAAGCCAATCAATCAAATCTGGTTACAACTGTGTCAGCACTCTTCAAGTCCCAATGACAATGCATCGATATGGTTAGAAGATAAACGTGGATTCAAAAATCCAAGTTCTCATATAGGATCGGGATTCACCGCTCTCAAGGAAAGTGATGCTGACCTTTTTGAGCAGCAACATAGGAATTTCATATTCCATCGAGCTAATTCATCACCGCAGATTATTGTGCCATTACGAAGCACAAAATCAGATGAAGTTAGAAATCTCTTTTTTCGCAGCATAGCCAATGTATCAAAAGAAGAGAAAACTCGTCTTCTACCCAATGCTGGCGGTTGGACAGAGTTAGATGGTTCGCCCAGAGCATTTGGGTTTCCTTATTTAATCAATGATTTTTCTAATTTGCTTATATGCGAAGGGATGGCTGATTATTTTGCCGCAGAATGCCTATTAGATTGCAATGAAAAGATCTTGCCCATAGGTGCATCTAATGCTGATGGCATTAGCAAATGGGCCCAATACCTCACCCACACTAAATATACAGGACAAGTGTTCATTCTCCATCAGCTCGATAAAGATGAAAATGGTGAGCTGAGCATTAAAAAAATAGGACCGTCTAAGGCAATCAATGCCCTAAAATGCTTGAAGGAAAACAGCATCAAAGCTCACATTTTTGATTGGCCATTTTTTCTTAAAAACACAACATCCCATCCATCTCAGATAAAGGATATTGCAGATGCGATAAGCATTAGTGCTTATTTTCAGGAATGTAGTTTTGAGCATTTACAAGAAATTTTTCTGATTACGCTAACCAACAATAAGGATGCATAAATGGATCCAAAAGAACAAGAACACCTCGAAAAAGTAATAAAACTACAAAACGCCATGAATGCAGAGGCGAACAATGAACTCGACGTATCTGAATTTGAACCAACCGTTGGTGAGCTAAACTTAGCTCATTTAGAGGTTCCTAAAAGAACGTTCATCTTTCATACTGATGAGGGTTTTGGCATTAATGAAGGCTTCTTACCGGCTGAAGTTCCCTGCATCATCGCAGCGCCAGGCGGTTGTGGAAAAACTTACCTTTTAATACAAGCAGCAATAGCAGCAGCATGTGGTGGGCATTGGCTACACGCTAAAGCTCTTAAACCTGTAAAGGTTCTTTTTTTGGCGGGTGAAGAAGATAAAAATGAAGTAGCAAGAAGGCTTCAAAGCGTACTCAAGTCTATGGGTATCTATGAGAACAAGAGGTTGCTAGAGCTCGTTAATCAAAATCTTCGCTTATTTCCTCGCGTCGGTAACAATGAAAGATTGATCGACGAAGAAGATAATCCGACCGAGATCTTTAAAAAGCTCAAATATTTTTTAGAAAAGCACCCAGATATCAAGCTCGTCATTTTGGATCCTGCTTCTAAATACATGGGCTGCGAGACCGAGAAGGATGCAGCCAAGGCGCAAAACTGGGTCGACCTTCTTTGGCAATTATCATTGACAGAGGGCAAGCCCTCCGTCCTAGTTGCTCATCATACACGTAAAGACGGCAACAAGAGCACCATATTGAAGGCACATGAAAAAGATAAAGCTCCTGATATGGACCTCGACGCAATAAGAGGATCGGGCGGTCTCGTTAACGGATTTCGCTGGGCCATGCTCTTGGCCAGAAGGGAATATGATGACAATACAGAGCGGGTCTTCTTGCGCGTGGTCAAAGCAAACTACACAAAAAGAAGCGGAGTTTTGCAGTTTGATCCCAGCGAAAGCAATGGCGGAATCCTTAAGTTTAAAGGTTGCATCGAAGATGTAACCACCAAGGAAGAACGCAAAGGCAATACTAAGCTGCCAGCTTTGCTGTCTACACCAGAGCAAAACGATGACAGTAACGACTTCTCGGTAGAACAACATGAGCGAGACATGCTCGATATGATTACTAACTCAGCTGGAGCAATTTAATGTTTATTGAAGCATTAAACGAATTGCGATTAACGGACCCAGCTAAGGCTGATAAGCTGCAATCGACATATCAAAAACAGCGTCAAAATTTCTTTAACGATAGGATAAGAGAACTTACCGATCTCTACCAATTAACAAAAAACGAGGAAAAACATCTCTGGGGCGCCTTGCTCACTGCTGAACAGCCACCAGATGCTCAAAGCTCTTCATATTCTTTTTTTCTTTTACCCAACTTAAAAGATTTGAAAGAAAATAATGATCAATCCGAGCAAGTGGAGGAGAGTTTTGCAATATTAGGTCTGCTCAAACTTTATTGGTCTTCTGCTTGGCGGAGTTTTGCAGAGGAATATAAAGCGACCTTGGTCGCAAGATATGTTTTAAACAGTCAAAAAAATCCAGGGAAAGATAAAACCGCCCAGCTCTCGACCGCTGAAAAAGAACTAATATCAGAGTTAAATATAGTTTTTCCAAAAGCTAATAAGGTCATTGGATTGCCAACAACCACAGATTTGCTCTCCCAAATAGATAGCAAAGGCATTCTAGTGCTTGATAACAATGCTCTTGATTATTTTAAACAACATAACATTGGGCAAGCACATAAAGGCACAATAAGTATTTTCAAGAAGTTAATAGAGGACGAAAATTACAATATTGAGCAACGAAGAAAAACGTGGAGCAATCCATTATACGTTGAAAAAATGATTGCCACATGTCGATGGCTAGATAGAACCAGAAAATATGTTCATAAAATCCAGGAAAGACCGCCCGCTTTGACCTATCCAATCTTTCAGCAGCTATCAGAAAGCCTTAAGCGAGATATAACCTTAAGCAAAGATGGTTATTCTCTTGAAAATCACGACGGAAAAAGCTTCATGAAGTTTGACCCAACTGCATGTATTCAAATTCCAACAGCAGTGAGTATCCTTAGAGCAAACATTCCGCTTCTTGGCTCTATTATTACCCAAAGAATGGTGAGATGGTTTTTGATGGAAGTTCATAAGCAACATGCTCTATCAATAAAAGAACCACACAGGCTAATTATAGATGGCGGTTATACTGGTTTGGGTGAGCTAACCGGAGCAGGGACAACCAACAAAACACTCGAAAAAATAAAACACATAATAAGCCTTCTTACTTGTTGTAAGTATAAATACGAAGATTCTCATCAAATTGTCGAGGGAAACCTGCTGTCTTATCAGCATTGGCAAGCGAAAGGCCACAAAGCATCCAAGCTCATCATCAGCATGGAAGCTTTTGCTTGCCCTGGGTTTGTTGAGGAACTCCCCATTGGCGGGATCAAAAATCAGCGACAGCGACAATTAATACCGATAGTAGAAATGCCAACATTTGTTGGCAGGGCAAACGAACACGGTTCTCAAGCATGCTTTCAAATGGAGCTTATAATTGAAATGAGGCTTAGAGCCAAAGAGATTTATGAACGAGGTGGAATACTGTTAGACGAAGGCACCTTGATTGAACTTGCTGAAAGGGCAAGAATGCCTGCCAATCTAATAGGAAGGGTTTTGGATTGTTGGACAGCAGAAGACTATCTAAAAAGAATAGACGATTTCGTTTATAACCTAGGTCCAAGGTATTCTGAAGCACAATCAATGCTCTTAAACGCTGGCAAAAAAGAGATTGAAGGATCGATTGCCGGCACAATTCTCAAAAAGAAAAAGCACAAAAAATTGTTTAAACATCACCCTTGAGTCGCGGGAGAATAGGGCAAATAATAAAGTAGCCCACCCCCTCTAACTGAGTAGCCCACCCCCTCTAAAGTTCTAGTTAAACTCAAAACAGCCCATAATTACGCCATATAAATCAGGTTGTTAGAAATACTTATTTTGAGAAATCAAAAAGTAGCCCACCCCTTCTAACCCGGGTAGTACACCCCCTCTAACCCGGGTAGCCCACCCCCTCTAACCCGGGTAGCCCCCCCCCCCGAAAAAATTTAAATGCTTGTTTTTGAGGTTGTT
>CAYJDW010000018.1:0-42721 GCA_964368985.1 uncultured Myxococcales bacterium
TGTTTATTTCCCTTAAGCTCACTTTTGTATTGCTCGGTATCATCATCCTTGGTGCCACTTTAGGGATGTCCTTCGATCAGACCGTGACTTTTGATGAGTTTTACCAAAACCGCCCGGCAGGCGGTTTTGCTACGTGGGCGCTGAGTTTTTTTGAGCTTTACGATACCTTTCATTCATGGTGGTTTTCGTTCGCTATTTTATTGTTAGCTGCCAATTTAATTGCGTGCTCCATTGAGCGTTTACCGAGAATTTATTTCGATGCTATCAGACCCCGCCCCTTTTTGACCGATCGTCGTTTAAGTGGTCTTAGTTTGACTCATGAACAGCCCGTGCAGGATGAGGAGCAGGGCCGTGCCCTTATCAAAAGTTTTAATAAACATTTGACGAGTCCAAAGAAAACCATTCAGGGTAGCGATTATTATTTTTCCGACACCAAGGTGCTCGGGCGTTTTGGCGTTTACATCGTTCATATCGCGTTGTTGGTAATAATGTTTTCTTCGATTTACACCACGCAAAATGGCGTAGACGGTCATGTAGAGATCGAAGAAGGTAAGAAATCCCGTTTTATTACCGCTAAAGGTGCGGGTGGGGTGACTTATACCCATGATTTGGGCTTTTATATTGGCTGTAGTGATTTTCGCTTGAGGACTTTTGTCGATAATAGCCCCATGGAATATGAGTCCGATCTTTTTATCGGGAATACTCATTCGGAAAATTTTTTACAAAAGACGGTAAGAGTTAATGAGCCGCTTAGTTATGCGGGATATACTTTTTATCAATCGAGTTTCAGGCCACTTATTTCTGAGAAAATCGTAGAGCTCGAAATCTCTGATCGCGGCTCATTTAAAGAAAGGCGGCGTTTGCGCCTAGGCGAAGAATTTAGCTTGCCTGGTGGCGACAAAATTATTCCCGAAAAGCTCTTTGAGGACTTTGCGGGCCTTGGCCAAGCCATACGGATTCTTAAAAAGAGTCCCGATGGGAGTTCAACTTATTTTCATATCTTTAGGCGCCATCCTCAGTTTGACGAAGTTGTGAGGCAGGATAAATTTGTCGTCGTATTTCTTGAATCCGACCAGCAATATGCCACCGGGCTAAGCATCGGTAATGTGCCGGGAATCGCTGTTATATTTTCAGGTTTTCTTTTGTTATTGGTGGGCCTTTATTTATGCTTTTTTACCAGCCCTATTCGTTATTTTGCCCGTCTTGATCGTGTGGGTGATGGAGAAAAAGTTATTCTGGCTGCCCAAGGCTTTAGGAATTTGTCGGCGGTGCGCGATGACTTTTTGCAAAGAATCAACTTAATAAATCAGGAAAAAAAACATGGATAGCACGATGTTATATAACCTCTCCACGGGAGGTTATGTCGCAAGTCTCGCTTTGTTTGCTGCACACTTAGTGAACACACGAAAATTGTTGGTCAAAGCCGGAGTGCTGGTCGTGGCCTGCTCGTTTTTGGTGCAAACCGGCGGAATGGTGATGCGCTGGATTGAAGCGGGGCATTTGGAAGTAAGTGCTGCCGAACTTGCAGTAGGGCAAAAACTTTCGGGCTGGTCGTGGTTTGTGGTTTTTACGCAGCATCCGCCATGGTCAAATCTTTATGAAATTATGATTTATATGAGCTGGGGTATCATCATGGTGACGCTCTTTGCTGAAATCAAATGGCAATTTGCGTGGCTACGCCAAATGGGGATCATCCTCGCGCTCATGACCTTGGGAATTGCCGCACTGACTGATTCTTCCATCAAACCCCTCGTACCAGCACTCAAAAGCTGGTGGATTATGATCCATGTGATTTCGGCTTCAGTTGCCTATGCGGCTGGCTCTATTGCTGCCTTTATTTGCCTCTTTGCGCTAATGAAAGATAAAGAAAGAGTATCTAAAGAAAGATTTGCGGGCTTTGCGCTAGTTTTAATGGCTATTTTGCTTTTTTCTTTAGGCGGCGGTCCTCATTTATTAATGGAGCAGGCCTATTTCGTAAAATTGCTGGCCCATGCTGGCGATAGCATTGTCAATGTTATGGATATGGCCAAGGATAATGGCGCTTCTTATTTGGTGCCAATGCCCGCAGTAGGCTGGCTGCTCATTATCGCAGTCATTATTCACCTCACCGGAGCTGCGAGTCTGTTGGTGGCGCCTGAGAAAAAATACACCAATATTATCTTTGTTTTGAGCTTAGCGAGTGTTGTTGCGGTGCTCCTCAGTGTTTTAACCCACGATATTATGCGGACACCCATCGTAGTGGACGCGCAGGTTTCCCATCATTTATCTCCCGTCGGACCATGGTTTATTAGTTTTAAATCCCATACTTGGAGCCTCGGTTTGCTCGTTTTGGTGGTGCTACTTGAGTCTTATATTTGCTGGTTTTTGCTCAGTCCCAAGCAAATCGTTGACCGCCTGCCGGAAGTAGAAAAACTGGAAGGCGCAGCCTACAAAGCTATTTCTTTGTCCTTTTTTCTCATGTCCTTAGTGTTGGTTACGGGCGCTTTGTGGGCCCATTATGCCTGGGGCCGTTATTGGGCCTGGGATCCTAAAGAGACCGGGGCCTTGGCCATCTGGCTTATTTATGCCATTTATCTGCACGCACGCCGTACACCAGGATTGTCGGGACCTTTTAGTTCTGTGCTCGGGATAAGCGGATTTTTCGTGATCATCATCGGATTTTTAGGGGTAAACTTAGGCCTGTTTGCCGATGGTCTACATACTTACGGTAATAGTTGAGGCAATGGTGGAAGTTAAGGTTTTAAATAGTCAGTTTTTATATTCAGTGCCTAAGCTGCCGATGATGCGTGACCTAAATCCGGAGATTTGCTTCGTGGGTCGCTCTAATGTGGGCAAGTCTTCGTTGATCAATTCGGTTTGTCATAAGAAGGATTTAGCACGAACTTCGAAGCTTCCAGGACGTACCCGTCACGCCGTTGTTTATGATTTAGTTATGACTGACGACGTGAGCAAAAAAAATATCACATTAGTAGATTTACCCGGTTTTGGTTTCGCCAGCATGTCAAAAATTGAGGCTGAAGAATGCGAGGCTCTCATATTTTCGTACTTGACTGGGCGAACCATGCTGCGCTCGATTTATTTGCTGCTCGATATTAGACGCGAGCCAGATGATCGGGAAAAGCAGATCGTGCAGATCGCCCATAAACGCGGCATCGATTTATTTTTTATTCTCACGAAATGCGACAAAATAGCGGCGTCGGCGCGGAAACCGGTTATGAAGAAACTCATTGAAAGTTTGAAACTGGACCCGGCTTTGGTGTTTCTGCATTCCACTTATGATGAGAAGTTTAAGCACGAATTGCAAAAGGCGATTTTTAGGCAGTTTTAACGAGCTGGCCGGGTGGGAATGCGAAGGGCGGGCACAGCGGCCGCCCCAAAAAATATGTTAAACAGTTGTTGGGGCGGGCGTCTGTGCGGGCCCGCTCATTAGCGCAACCTAAATACTATTTAGCTGCATTAGCCGCCAACATCAATCGCGAAGTACGACGTGCAGCAGTCTTTTTGTGCATGATGCCTTTGCGTACTGAAACAGCCAGCATGCTCACAGCGTTTTTAACTTCGCCTTCATAAACATTAGCAGTTTTATTTACGATTTCTTGACGAGCTTTTTTCATTTGGGTCGCAAGAGCAGCACGAGCTGATCGGTTACGAGCGTTCTTTTTGAGAGATTGTAGGTGTCTCTTCAATGCTGAAGGATGGTTAGCCATAATATAAACCTTTTAGTCCATCGTTGGACCTAAAAATTTGAGTCGGATAGTACTTAGCCTAAATTTAAGCTTTGTCAAACAAGCTTGTAATGGTTTTTTTAGGAAAGGAGGGCGTGGGCCTTGCTGTAAAGACCGAAAAAATTGGGTAAAAATGCAAAATACGCTCGACAGGAAGAGGGAAATTTAAATTATTTGCAATGGATCAAGAATCAAAACTGCTTATTAATGGTGCAAATAACTTAACAAATTTCTTAATTTAATATAACATTAAATCCATGGATCGTTGGTAAAAAATACCACTATTTTCGGGATAGAGAAAAATGACAAAATATGGAAACAAGGCGCAAGAAAAAGTTGAAAATGCGGTGCATGAACTCAAGAAAGGTACATTGAAAAGCGGCAAAAGTGACAAAGCTGTAAAATCCGGAAAACAAGCGATTACTATCGGGCTTTCATCCGCTCGCAAAGATAGCGCCAAAGCAGGCAAGGGGCCTGCCAAAGCAGCCAAGGCGCCTGCCAAAGCTGCCAAAAAACCTGCTGCTGCGAAAGCAAAAAAGGCAAAATCATCGGCTGCAAAAGTGAAGAAAGCGTCAGCAGCTAAGAAAAAAGTTGTGGCGAGCAAGAAAAAAGTTGGGGCTGCCAAGAAAAAAGTTGTAGCAAAGAAAAGCCCAGCAGCAGCAAAAAAAGTCAAAGCAGCTAAATCTGTAGTAGCAAAAAAGAAAAGTGCTGCTGCTAAGAAAAAAGCCTCGGTGAAAAAAATAGCCTCTGCCACCAAGAAAAAACCTGTGACTGCAAAGAAAAAAACCAGTGCGGCCAAAAAAAAGGCAGCTTAATACTCCTTCTTGACGCCAACCTCATTCTAGGATTTTGACGATGCGTTCAATGTGGAAAGGTGCTCTTAGTTTTGGTCTGGTGAGCATTCCAGTGGAAATGTATTTAGCGAGCCGTGAACGGGAGTTTAAGTTCGTTCTCATGCATGATTCCGATTTTTCCCCCATTCGCTATGCGCGCATCTGTAAAGAAGAAGAAAAAGAGGTCCCTTGGAATCACGTCGTTAAAGGTTATGAAAGTGAAAAGGGAAAATTCATAGTCATGTCTGATGATGATTTCCAAAGGGCGGCCCAGGAACGTTCTGAAACTATTGATATCAAGCAATTTGCCGACGAGGGCGAAGTAGATTCAATCTATTTCGAAAAGCCCTATTATCTGGAGCCTCAGCGCGGAGCGAGCAAAGCCTATGCTCTTTTAGTCGCCACGCTAAAAAAATCGAAGAAAGTGGGTATTGCCACGTACGTTATCCACAATCGCGCTCACCTGGGGCTCATTAAAGTTCACGACGATATGTTGGTATTGAATCAGATGCGCTACGACACTGAAATTGTCAAAGCGAGTGAACTTAAAATTCCCAAATCGGCAGTTTCTCCCAAAGAAATGAGCATGGCCTTACAATTAATCGAGACCATGACAGCAGCGTTCAAGCCTGCAAAATTTAAAGATCATTATTATCAGGAACTTAAAAAAATTATTGCCGGAAAGGCCAAGGGCCAAAAAGTGGCTCTCGAGCCGAGCAAACGAGTTCGCACCGCCAAGGTCTACGACATCATGTCGGCTCTCAAAGCAAGCATTGTTGAGAAGAGCAAAAAGCGGGCCTAGTAAATGTCGCGATTAAAATCCTATCAAGAAAAGCGTAAATTTGAACAAACCACGGAACCAAAACCTAAATTAGGAAAAACTAAGCCAGGCCTCTTGCGCTTCTCAGTCCAAAAACATCAGGCCCGGCGCCTGCACTACGATCTGCGCCTTGAATTGGATGGCGTTTTGTTAAGCTGGGCGGTGCCCAAAGGCCCCTCAATGGATCCCAAAGATAAGAGGTTGGCCATTCATGTGGAGGACCATCCTCTTGATTACATATATTTCGAGGGAGTGATTCCGCCGGGTAATTATGGCGCAGGGACGGTTGAGGTCTGGGACAAAGGCCTTTATGTTGCCGAGCCAAAAGCCATGCGAGATGGCTTGAAAAAAGGGCATTTGCACTTTGAACTCCAAGGAAAAAAACTAAAAGGCACTTTCACCTTGATCAAAATAAAGAGTGAAAAGGATAACGCATGGCTTCTCTTTAAAGTTGAAGATGAAGAAGCAAAAAAAAAAGCCCCGCTAAAAAAAACTAAGATGCCTGAATGGGTGAGCCCCATGCTCGCGAGTGTCGCCGATAAAGCCTTTGATTCCGATGAGTGGCTCTTTGAAATTAAGTGGGATGGTTATCGCGCTTTGGCCTTTTTGAACAAGAGCAACGTTGAGCTTATGTCACGCAATCAGAAGTCATTTAATGCTCAGTTTCCGACTTTGGTGGATGAACTAAAGCATCTGAAAGCCAAAGCGATCCTCGACGGAGAAATTGTTGCTGTTGATGATGAAGGGCACGCTCATTTTGAACTATTGCAAGGATGGGCTGATAACTCAGGAAATTTGCATTATATGATCTTCGATTTGCTCTTTCTTGATGGCTACGATCTAAGATCGCTTCCGCTGACAGAACGAAAGGAGCGCCTGCATCAATTTCTTTCTCCCTTTCAGTCCCAATTTTTGCATTTTTCTGACCATGCTGAAGACAAGGGAATGCGTCTTTTTGAGGAAGCGAAAAAAAATGGTCTTGAGGGGCTGATTGGGAAACGAAAAAATAGTCCCTATGTCTCGATGCGAAGCCAAAACTGGCGCAAGATTAAAGCTTCCAGGGGCCAGGAATTTGTCATTGGTGGTTTCACCAAGACGAGAAATAGTCGTGAACATTTCAGATCTTTGATTCTTGGCACCTATGAAGATGGCGTTTTAAAATTCGCAGGGCACGTTGGGACTGGCTTTGATCAACAAAGCCTTGAAGCCGTTTTTAAAAAAATGAAGCCCCTGATTCGAAAAACCTGTCCCTTTGAAGTGCCACCAAAAACTAATGGTCCCGCCACATGGCTAAAACCTCAACTGGTGGCCGAAATAGGCTTCGCAGAAATTACCAAACAAGGCATTCTTAGGCAGCCGGTTTTTAGGGGCTTGAGGCAAGATAAATTGGCCAAGGAAATTACAAAAGAAAGTCCTGCCAGTGGCATATCCTCATCGCTATTTTCCAATATTGGCAAAATATATTGGCCCAAAGAAGGATTCACCAAGGGCGATATGTTGGCCTATTATGAAGCAGTTGCGCCTTTTATGGTGCCTCATTTAGAGGACCGAGCTTTGACTTTGCGTCGATTTCCCGACGGTATTGATGGTCTCACCTTTTACCAAAAAAATATTACGAAGCCTCCATCTTGGCTGACCACGGTGCTGCTTGATCATCCTCATGGCAAGGGCAAGAAACAAGATTTGCATCCCGTAATCAATGATGCCCAGTCTCTTCTTTATTGCGCAAACTTAGGCTCTATTGAAATTCACCCCATGCTTGCTCGGTCGCATAATTTGGAATTTCCTGATTTTTTGGTGATCGACCTCGATCCTGAAGATATACCTTTTCATAAAGTAATAGAGGTTGCCAAAGCCGCCCATCGGCTTTTTGATGCCATTGAGTTGCCTAGTTATTGCAAAACTTCCGGCTGGAGAGGTTTGCACCTCTATGTTCCCCTCGGTGGCCAATTTTTCCATGAAGAAAGTCTACGCTTAGCTGAATTATTGGCTTATGTTTTAAGAGAACAATTACCCTCACTTGTTTCACTTGAACGCATGCCTAAACGTCGACAAAAGCGGGTTTATATTGATTTTTTGCAAAATGTAAAAGGCAAAAGCATGGTCGCCCCTTACTCACTGCGCGCGCGCCCTGGAGCGCCCGTTTCAACTCCACTAAAATGGAGTGAAGTGAAAGAGGGGCTTGAGCCGCTCGATTTTAATATGCTCTCGGTGCCTAAGCGATTAATTAAAATTGGCGATATTTTTGCACCAGTGCTTGAGGGAGCCATTGATCTCGAAGAAGTCTTGAAGCGGCTGGAGCGGCATCTATAGGTGAGCACTAACTGAATGCTGTAAAATATTAGCTCATGAGTGCAAAAAAATAGAATGACCTTCCTCCCATCTTATTTCAGGGCCGGCGCTGGAGCTATACTGCTCGACCCACTGACAAGGATTTTTATAAGATTGATTTCTTCGGGATTAAGAACACCGGTATATCTATGAATTATAAAGTTTGATTCATCCAAAATAACTAAGGTCGGCACATGAGTTATGCTGTAGGCGTTCAACGCTTCGTGGTTCGAATCAAGAACGGTTTCAGTGCTGATGCCATGGGTATTAAGGAAGGAAAGCGTTTGCGGCAAGCTCCCAAATGAAATGAGTCGCGTGTGCGCGAAATCCTTTATTTCTTCCTCAAGTTTTTTAAACTCCTTAGCATTGGTTTGGCAATGCGAGCATTTGGGAGAGAAGAATTCCATTATCACAAAGTTCTTGTCATTTTTTTCGCACAGGTTTTTCAAGTTGTCGGCAATGTCTTTAAGATCTAAGCAGGAAGCTGCAGGAAGGCTTTCACCGTTAATGGATGAAGCTAATAAACTCGACAAAATATATATGGATGAAATAAAAAAAGTTTTCATGTAAAACACCTTTTTATTTCATATGCTATCAGAGAATAGAGATGTATCTAAATTTATTCGCAATTTTGGCGGTATTATTGCCTGGTCTGAAATTGTCTTTTATTGCGGCTGCAGGCGGTCCTAATCGCGACAACCAACCTAAGGAAGCGAGTTGAGCCGACCAAAAATATTTCCTGTATCAAAGAAATATTGTTTATCCTTATTTATGAAATCCACAGAAGTATAACTTGGAAATTTTGAAATCAGTACCTTATTCATATTCTTAAACACTTCATCAATTTGTGAAGAAGATAAATTTACTAGGGAGCCCTGCCGACCAAATTGGGTAAGTTGCAATAAGCTAAAAGCTCCTTTTTCCTCAATCGATGTCCCGCCCAAAACATATATCTCATCGAGTAATTTGGGCTGCTTAATAAGAGTATATTTCAGGGCCAGATGCTGATTTAGATAATCGGCGAGGGGATAAAACGGGGAAACAAAAGTAGACACATCGAGGCCCATATTCGCATAGAGTGGATTCTCCTGCAAACCCATATTCGCCTTTTTGTGGTCCCAATACTGACGGAAATTTATTTTCCAAGCTTTTATTAATTCTGAATTTGGCAAGGCAAAGATAATAAAGTTCTCTAAACTATCTGCATAACGCCATTTGAAGCTGGCTTGGGGGCGGGTAGTAAATCCTGCAAGCTTAAACTTATCTGCTGATTCTAATAAAGACACAATTTCCGCTAGATTTCCATGAAGCATGATACTTGGATCCATCCAAATGCCACCGTATTTATGGAGGAGTTCTAGGCGAACAAAATCGCTAAATATGACGACGGGATTTAGCCTTTTCTCAAAAGAGGCATTCCCGATTTTTGCTTTCAAAGAGGCAAGATCTAAGAGCGAAGATTTTTCTACATAATTCCCGTAATAATTGGGGTCACCTTCAATTAAATTTATCACCTTGATTTCCCATTTTTCTCCCCCAGCTTTATTTAATTTCCTATTCCAGCGCTCCAGATTTGCTTGATAAAAGCCCGGAAGTGCAGCTTCTCCTTTGTCCCAGAAGGTCCAGATTATTCTTGGTAAGGCGCTTTTATTTTCCTTAGGGAGGGAAATAAGAAAATCTTGCGAATTTTCCTCATGGCAGCTCTTCTGAGTAAAAGTGCCATCACCCTGATCCTCTAAACAGTGTTCGTTGTGAGCAAATTTGATTTTTAAGAAGCGCCAATCTCGCAATGAAGGCATGAATTTTATGAACTGCTTTCTTTCGTCTGTGCAAGGAGCAAACCGGGCATTCGTTCCCAAAGAAGCGCTTTCGGGCATCTCAAGGCACAAATTTTTGCTCGGATTTTTAATAATGTAGACATCATCATTAAGCCTGCCCGGCCCTTGCTCCGCTTTGGTGATTATCAAGTTCTCCACCAGGTTTGTGCAATTAGCCTGAACAGGTTCAGCCCTTGCGCCCTCAGCAAGGGAAAGACATTTTTTTGAAAGGCTATTGATAATTAATACGGGGCTCTCAAGAGGTGGCAATATAAAATGAGGATCATTATCGGAGCATCCTGTTATGCCAATAGCAGCGATAATAAGCGACAGAAACGAAAGTATTTTTTTGAATTTCAACATGGTGGAATTCTTCACTTAAAACTTAGGAAGATAATAATTAAATTCTATCACTGTTACTGTTAAAGAATATTTTATTGCTTAAAAAAAGATTTTTACAGCTCTTTATATATTTGCAACATAGGCCTTTTTAAAACTATGGTTTTTTTAGGGAAATAAATAGCGCGTTCTCATAATGAAACCAGACTTTTTCTCTTCGTGATGCAACTCATCCCCCGGCAATACCAGCAATTTTCCCAATTCATGTTCAACAAAATAAGGACAGATGGGTTCCAAGGAGGCGTCGAGGTGCGATAGTAATTCTTCTAAAGAAGCGGCGCAGCTCATTCTTTCAAGAATGGCTCGGGTAGGGGGCGCGAGGAAAATTTGGCGTTCTTCATATAAATCGAGGGCTTCCCGAGGACTCACCCATAAGGGTGTTGAAGTTTCCCCTTGGCAGTTGAGACTTTGTTCACCAGACACTAGGGCAAGGAAAAAATGCGTATCAAAGCGACGCGATTCGCCTTTTGGGGTAATCCACCAAGATAGAGGCCACATGTGGCTTAGGTCGATTTTAAGGGGGGATTCTTTTCCTGCATGGATGAGTTCGCTTAAGCGCTGAGCTTCCAAAAAAGCTGTTTCCCCAACAATTTTGGCGACACTCATGCCGGTTTCTTCGAGTGTTTCCCGAATAGCACAGGCTAAGTGGGCTCTAGTTTCATGATTTTTCGGGAAATATTGGGCTATGCGCCTAAAATTCCCTTCATCTTTTTCTAGAACTCGCCCCCAAATCTTATCCTTGGGATCCACTCGGCCGCCCGGAAAAACATAAGCACCAGGTAAAAAAGACGATTGATCGCTTCTTTTTACTAAGAGGACTTTATGTGGCCATTTTGTGGTTACATTACAACAGATGAGGGTTGATGCAGGGCTTGGGTTTTGTTCGCTCACGATTTACTCGCTAAGAAATTAGATGATTAGTATCTGACCTCATTTGCAAGAGTTGAACAATGCAGCACATTAGCAAAAGTGTTTGGATTTGCTTACGAAACGTAATGATTGGCCACCTATAAATGTGACATCGAGAGGTTGTGGCACAAACATGTTGAAACTTAGTGACATATTAGATGTAGTAAAGTCTTATCACCCGCAACCAGACCTTGATCTGATTCGTAAGGCTTATGTGTGCTCGGCCAAATATCATGAAGGCCAGGTAAGAAAGAGCGGTGAGCCTTATTTGTCACATCCCCTTGAAGTGGCGAAAATCCTCGCTGAGCTCAAACTTGATGAAGCAAGTATTTGTACCGGACTTCTGCACGATACGGTGGAAGATACCGATGCTACCAAGGATGAGATAGAAGAGGTTTTTGGACAGGATATTGCGCACTTGGTCGACGGGGTTACCAAATTATCTCAAATAAAATTTTATAGCAGCGAAGAAAAACAAGCCGAGAATTTTCGCAAGATGCTTGTCGCTATGTCGCGAGATATTCGCGTGCTTTTGGTGAAACTCGCCGATCGATTGCATAATATGCGCACCTTGCAATACATGGCCCCTGAGAAGCAGGAACGCATTGCAACGGAGACGATTGAAATTTATGCGCCGCTGGCGAATCGGCTTGGTATTGGCTGGCTTAAAGCTGAACTGGAAGATTTGAGTTTTAAATACATCAAGCCTTGGGATTATCGCAACCTGCGCGAAAAGATCGGCAAGACCAAGAAGGAGCGAGCTCGCTTCATCGATGATGTGTCGCGGGATTTGGAAAAGACCCTCACCGAAGCGGAGATGAAAAATTTCGAGGTGGAGGGGCGCCCTAAGCATCTGTGGTCGGTTTTTCGCAAAATGAGCGACAAGGGTCTCGCTTTTGATGAGATCCATGATTTGATTGCCTTTCGCGTTATCGTTGAGACCTTGGGGCAGTGCTACGAGGCTCTTGGCCATATTCATTCCAAATGGCGGCCGATTCCCGGCCGTTTTAAAGATTATATCGCCATGCCCAAGCCCAACGGCTATCGCTCGCTGCACACCACCTTGGTGGGGCCTAAGGGGGAGCGCGTAGAGGTGCAGATTCGTACCCGGCGGATGCATGAAGTGGCGGAATCGGGTATCGCTGCGCATTGGAAATATAAAGCTCATGGCGGCAGTCCCTTGGAGCTTGAAGAGGCCTCTGAAAAGAGCTTTCAATGGTTGCGCCAACTTATGAATTGGCAAAAGGACCTCACCGATCCCAATGAATTTTTGGAATCCGTTAAAGTAGACCTTTTTTCCGAGGAAGTGTACGTATTTACGCCGCGCGGAGACGTAATCGAGCTTCCACGGGGAGCAACACCGGTGGATTTGGCCTTTGCTATCCACTCTGATGTGGGAATGCAGTGCATTGGTGCCAAGGTAAATAATCGCATAGTGCCCTTAAGATATGTCTTAGAAAACGGTGATAACTGCGAAATTATTACCCAGAAAAACCAGCGTCCGAAAAAAGATTGGCTTGAATTTGTTAAAACCTCACGCGCTCGCACAAAGATCCGTGCGGTGATGCGCCAATTGGAGCGTGACAGAAGCAAAGAGATCGGGCGAGAATTGCTAGATCGCGAGCTTCGTCGCTATGGCACCACTTTGCAGCGGGAAATAAAAAGCGGGGCTTTGGAAAAAGCGGTCAGAGAAAAACGCTGCGCCAATATTGATGAGGCTTTGGCGCTGATTGGTTATGGCAAGCTTGAGGCCAAAGCGTTGGCGGAAGAGTGCATCCCCGACGATGAAAAAAGAGTACCGGTACCAGAGCAACGACGCTCGCGCATTAGCCAATTGTTTGACAAATTAGCGCGTCGTGGCACCACCGGTATTCGTGTCGAGGGTATCGACGATGTGTTGGTGCACTATGCCCGTTGCTGTGGTCCGGTTAAAGGGGATCCGGTGGTCGGTTTCGTAACGCGGGGCAGGGGCGTGAGTATTCATCGTCGCAATTGCCCAAAGATTATGGAGCTCGATGTGGATCGCAAAATTGGGGTGACGTGGGTAAGTGATGCCCAATTAGTACGCCCCATTTCCATCACAGTTACCACTGATGATCGAGAAGGAATGCTTACGGATTTGTCGTCGGTATTTGCGAGGATGAACATAAATATTTCCGAAGCTAAATGCCGTGGCCTAGGCGATGGCCAAGCCATCAATACCTTCAAATGCGGTGTCGTAGACCTTGATCAACTTAATTTGGTAATTCGCAAGCTGGGCTCTCTCAAAGGCGTTCATCGGGTTGAGAGAACTCACAATAACGATTGAGCATAGTCCTTCGGCTTTGCCGTGAAACTCAGATAATATGACGTCACCCTAAGCTCACGACCCAGAAGCTGTCATGGCCGCGCTCCGCTCGCCATGACGATAGCTTTTTAATCGATCTCTAAACTTGCAATAAATATCGCCTATTAATAAATAAAAACATGTATTAAATGCATGATTTATATAATTAAATAGGTGGAATAAATGTCATTAAACCGAAATAGGCTGTTTTTCTTACTATTGCTCACGGGCCTTTTTACTAGTGCCCAACTTAGTGCTGACAATCAGGGTCATTATTTACCGCAAGAAGCGATTAATCTTGCCAATCCCTATTATCAAGCAGCCTATCCCTATAAAGCTCAATTAAATGTGGTTTCGCGAAAAATCGGCAATACCTATTACCGGGTGGAAAGGCCCAATCATGCCTTACTTCATGCAATGCGTAAGGCAGCATTTTCATCTTTTAGTGTTGAAATCTTGCGAGGAACTAAATATCCCGCCGGTACTTGGATCGAATATTTCTCAAATCCCCTGAGCAAATTTTATAACCCTAACTTTGTGGATCAATTGGCCTTTGGGATGCTGATGCTCAGGACGGGGCGGACTTCTGAATCCAATACAAGATATAAAGAAGATGCCGATTTAAGTGCAAAATATTTCCTGGAAGTAGCTCCAGCCAGTGGTTTCTTCCCTAACCAAAAAGACCTCGACGATTATGAATTTGCCATTAAGACTATTGGCGATCCCTCTAAGTGTTTTGATACCAATCAAAGAAATGAATCGATATATACAGATAAGCGTGGATGTAGCGTAGATAGATTTTATATTTACAACTGGATTTACGGGATTCACCATGTAGATTTAAGGCGAATGGTTGGTTATACAAAGGATCAAGTTCTTGGTACTATTTCGAGTTATTTAAGTGTTAATAGCATTAATAGTCCAGAGATTAAATCAATATGGAATTATGCCGGCGCCCTTCTTAAAGCTACTGGCGATAGCGACATGGACACCCCAGGATCAAGATGGGGGGTTTACGCAGATACTTTCTATATCTTGTCTAAAGATCCGGTAGCGGCGAGAGCTGAAATTGCGGGTATTCATGATCCTGCTATTGAGCAAATCAGAAAGAGCAAAAATCTTCCTGTTGTACCGCCTATAAGCACTCCACCGTCAACCAGTACTCCTCCTGAGCCACCTAAAGACGAAGTAAAGATAATTTTTGCGACCAACGATAAAGCAGATCCCTGGTTTTGGTATTCATTGAGACCAACCGAGACCGAAGCTGCCAATAATCCTCTTTATTCGAAAGAAAGCTTAGCAAAAAATCAGGAGTGGAAGAGATTTCCACCAAAAGACCATTTGCCTTGGAGCTATCTGTCACCTGAAGAAGGCGATAAAAAGTTGCAGACTCTCACGAAGACCGTGCCCGATCGATGGGTAGATCCGGTTAGTGGCAAGCGTTATGTCGCCCTCTATCATGGCACCACCTCAGATGTGATGGATATTTTCAAAAAGGGTGAAAAAGCCGTCCGCTTCGATGTGGCCACCAACAAAGTTCTCGGAATGGGCTTCTATTTGGCTGCAAGTTTAAATGAAGCGAAATTTTACGCTTGCGCCCGCTTGAAAGAAAGAAAACCTCAAGACCCTAATTTGAAGGCGATGATTGCGGTCTTTGGTGTTGAAGAAAATGACCTTATCAAAGGGAAATTTTCGCCCGCCGCAAATCTTTCAGATGATGTAACGGGAGCACCCTATGATCCCGAAATATTCTTTAAAAGAAATAGTAAATTATATAATCAGTTTAATTTCTTCAACAATACCCACCCTTATTTGAAGTTAGCGAGCCTGGTTATTTTACCGGAGAAATTTGAAACTTCAAATCTGAGACTAAACTCTGATAATGATGGAGCACCAACGAGAACAATGGTCGAAAGGGGCGCAGCCTCATTTACCTGCCCTTATTAGTTCTCTCCTTAGATAAAAAAAAGCCGGTCTAAAAACCGGCTTTTTTTTATCTAATAAAACTTTATTATCTGCTCATAGAAGCAATAAAATCAGTATTGGTTTTGGTGTCTTTAATACGGCTCTTTAGGAATTCCATGGAGTCGATCACGTTCAACGGGTGGACGAGCTGGCGCAAGATCCACACGCGATTAAGTACATCAGGAGCAAGCAAGAGCTCTTCTTTTCGGGTTCCTGATTTATTAATATCGAGACATGGGAAGATGCGTTTTTCCATCAGCTTACGGTCAAGCACGATTTCGGCATTACCGGTACCTTTGAACTCTTCAAAAATCACTTCATCCATACGGCTACCAGTATCGATCAGGGCGGTTGCAATGATGGTCAAGGAACCCCCGCGCTCCACGTTACGGGCAGCTCCGAAGAAACGTTTTGGTTTATGAAGAGCGTTTGAATCCACACCACCGGACAAAATCTTGCCGCTCGGGGGAACTACCGTATTATAGGCACGGCCGAGGCGGGTAATATTGTCGAGCAATATCACCACATCTTTCTTGTTTTCTACCAAACGCTTGGCACGCTCAATAACCATTTCAGCTACTTGCACGTGGCGTTGTGGGGGCTCATCAAATGTTGAAGAAATAACTTCGCCTTTGACGTGACGTTTCATATCGGTCACTTCTTCAGGACGCTCATCGATAAGCAATACAATCAAAACCACTTCCGGATGGTTGGTAGTAATAGCATTGGCAATCTCTTGCATCAAAACCGTTTTACCGGTTCTTGGCGGCGCCACGATCAAGGCACGTTGACCTTTTCCGATGGGGCAAAGAATGTCGATAATACGGGTGGAAATTGCATCCTGAGTAGTTTCTAGGTTGAATTTCTCAGTAGGGTAGAGCGGCGTCAAATTTTCAAAAGAAACTTTTCTGCGATGCTCTTCAGGAGAAACTTCATTAATAGAATCAATCTTGAGGATTGAATAATAACGCTCTTTTTCTGCCGGTGGACGGATTTGTCCACGCACGGTATCGCCCGTACGAAGGCCGTAAACACGGATCTGTGATGGTGCTACATAAATATCGTCGCTGGAAGGCTCATAGTTATAAGCGGGTTCTCTCAAAAAACCATAACCATCGGGGAAGGTTTCAAGCACGCCATCGCAATGGATAGCGCCTTTTTGCGCCGTTTGGTATTTGAGCATGGCAAATACGAGGTCTTGTTTTCTCACCAAACTTTCAGTGGAAAGTCCAGCGGCCTCAACTTTATCTCGGAGGTCTTCAATTTTGTCGTTCTTTAGATCAGATAAATCGAGCGGCGCCACATTGGGGTCGATATCGGTTTGGATTCTTTCTGAACGGTTGGGGAAATTACTGCGCGGTTTTTTTCTTACTGGTTCGCGCGGTAGGGAAGTGCGATTGATTTTTTCTTCATTCATCTTCTGCAGAGTTCCTTTAAGGGATTTATTGACATCATCAAGAACGCCTAACGACATTTTCAACTTTATTTAGGCTAGTACGAGCTGTGTTTGTGAGAAGGTTGAGCGTGTTCCTGATAAAAACTTAAGAGGCTTGGTTGATTCTTCGCAATAGCTAAGAAGCCCATGCAGCAATACAGTGATGTTTGCGGTGCCTGCTGTCAATAGATAAGGTCCTAAATCTTCTAAAAGTGCAGTAAAATACTGGGTTAGCCATTTTTGCAGAGAAAAATGGCACTTTTCACCTTTCCTAAATAGCTTCAATGCCAATGCGAACAAAGATTTGCCAAGTTCCATCTAAGGGCAAGTTTGGACCAATATGTGCCTGACTTATACACCCCTGAAGCGCTCTAATCCTCAAGTTCTATTCGCCCAGGTGGACCCATAATCTTAATTATGTTAACTTTTTGCAAGGGGTCCGTTTTGATGAGGGGTGAATAGATAGGGTGCTAGATGAAGCTCCTCGAATTATGTGGAAGAGAACAAAAATATTGAGATATATCTTCGGGAGCGCAGTTGGGGAATATTTGAAAATGACAAAAGACGATAAATATATTCTTACCCGCAGGACCACAGAAGCACTTGGAAACCTAATTCCTCCGCCCCTCTAAGGGATCTTTAGCTTCCTCTAGCAGGCAAGTACTAAAAGGGTTTTGCTTTTTCCATTTGGGCCCTGTAATGGGCCCTTGTGGTAAAACATGTTATCCAACTCCTGAAGAGAACAAGCATTTATGCGGATCACCGGCTGATCGCGCTCTTGCTTTTAGGTTTTGTCAGCGGTTTACCATTCCTCCTTACCCTCTCGACACTCAGCCGTTGGCTGGCGGAAGAGGGGATTAGTAATACCACCATTGGCATGTTTATGCTGGTCACCGCCCCCTACAGTTGCAAATTCCTCTGGGCGCCTATGATCGATAGTTGGCGCATTCCTGTGTTAACGCGATGGGTTGGCCAAAAAAGATCATGGCTTTTATTAACCCAACTCTGCTTAATCGCTTCCCTCATGATGATGGCCCGCTGCTCCCCTGTCTCAAACTTAGGCATCATGGCATTTTGGGCCCTTTTGGTAGCCTTTTTCTCGGCCACCCAGGATATTGTGGTGGATGCCTATCGCATTGAAATCTTTAGTGCCTCTTTGAGTGGGGCAGGGGCGGCCATAGAATCGATTGGCTTTAAGTTTGGCATGTTGGCCTCAGGCGCGGGTGCTCTTTATTTGGCTTCCGGCTTAGGGTGGATGGCTGCTTATCAGATCATGGCGGCCTTGGTCATTATTGGCATGATCACAGTGTGGTTTATCCCCGAGCCGCCAGTGCTCGAATATCCCCCCGAAAGTTCAGATCTGGCAAGGTCTTTTTGGCAACCTTGTCTCGAGATTCTTAAGAGTAAACATATCCTTCATGTGCTCTCATTCATTCTTTTCTTTAAGTTTGGCGACGTAGTTCTGCAGGCTATGTCAGCGCCTTTTTTGCATGAATTGGGAGTGTCTAAAATTGAGTTTGCCACCATCACCAAAGTTTTTGGCATTGGCCTCATGGTGCTTGGGGGTCTATTCGCGGGCATTCTGATTAATTATTTAGGCGTAGCGAGCACCATTGTGGTGGCTACTGTTTTACAATCGGCGTCCTGCATGATGTTCGCGCTCCTGGCCATTGTGGGCTATGACAAAAGTTTGTTGTGGCTCTCCGTTTGTTTGGAGGGCTTTTGCTCTGGCATCGTCACATCGGTTTTTATTGCTTATTTGTCGTCACTTTGTGTGCGGCGCTATACTGCCAGTCATTTTACCTTGCTTTATTCATTTGGCTCATTGTGCCGAGTAGTGCTGTCCATGTTATCCGGATGGCTTGCCGATTATATCGGCTGGACGGGTTTGTTTTTTTTGTGCGCGTGGGCTTCGGTGCCGGTGATATTTTCCTTCGGCAAGCTGAAGAAATCGGTGGTGCAGGCGGTAGTTGTTGCGGAATGATGGCGACTTGGAAAAATAGATGCCTTGCCGCTGCGCGGGCCGGCACAGAGGGCACAGAGGCCGGCCCCTACAAAATTTAGTGCATAACAGAAAACAACGGTGTAGGGGCCGGCCTCACCGCCCTCTGGATAACTGCCTATTGCACATTAAACCCATAAACAAATGCTTTTAACTCAAGATCAAGTCGGGGCCGTGTTTCTTCTGTGAGATTGATACGAAGCCAATGGGTAGGTTCGCCAATTCTTTCGCGCCAATCATTGTCGCAAGGAGCATTGGAGGGGCACGACATGCTTGAGAAGAACAGAGGAACGTCCTTGTTTTCCTGCCAATTATTTACGATGTTAAGGCTTGCTGCCTTATGCAGATGCTCATGAATAAATTGGGCTATGGGAATCTGTACTGCACAATCTTGCGCGAATTTGTCGGGCACTGGTCTTTGGGTTTTCTCTTGTCTCGCGAGAGTGCGGCGCTTAATGAGTCCCGATTCAGTAACAGAAATATTGAAGGTCACAATGCGATATTTCCCTGCGGCTAAACTGTCATATTCTGGAATAAGGTTTTGTTGCCTCCCTGTGACAAAGAGAACTATGTCTTTTTTCTCAGAGATTAAGCCATCTCTTACCCTAACAAAATCCTCCCACGCTCTTGCATAGGCAGTTTTTAGGAGCTCCTCTTTTTCCTCCTCCGCAAGTTCACTCATGTTTCTGCCTCCCAAAGCGGCATGGATATTTTGTTCTGACCAAAGATCGATATCCACTTCTCGAAAATCACCTAACCATGGGAAATTGGTTTTCAGCTCAGCAAAAACCGAGTTTTTCCCAGCTCCCGGCTCGCCCGTCATAAAAATAATTACTGGCTTTTTTTTGTAGGGAGCGAGGGGGCTTCGCGTAGAGGCGTAGCAAGCTTCCCTTGTCTTAAGAGGCAAAACTCGTCGTGCTGGGAGGAAAACTTGGCTTTCGGCGCCCTTTGCTGGGCCATAAGAAAAGGTTAATCCTTGCACGAGGCGGATTTGATTATATCTTATTGTGTCACTGTCTTTATAGGGCTCCGGACTGCTTGCGGCCCTCCTCTTCATGTGAATATTTACAAAATCTTCAACCCACTCGGTTCCTAATTGCTCGTTTGGCAGAAAGCCTATCTCATTATCATTATTTTGTTTCTTGAGATAAATACTCAACACACTTGCCCAAGCCTTGTCGCGATCGCCAGCTGCTGTGAATAAAAGATCCACATATAATTTTTTGTCAATCTCTTCTAAAGCCGCAAATCCCGCATAGGCATTCTTTAAAGTGCGATTTTTGCTTACTAGTTTATAACCGATAAGCCTGACATCGGGGAAAGTGTTTATTCGTTTAATGAATTCTACTACTGCTTCTCTATTATACCCAGTAGTGACTTTTTCATCTTCGACAATCCTAAGGAGTTTTTCTTGTTCCTCAGGATTTTTTGCAATAGCGACTACTTCTCCTAAATCGCTATAATCCGATAGATCAACTCCCGCCACCGCATGCCACGATGTGGAAAGCAGCGCGAGCGCCGTTAATATGGAGAGATATCTGGTGAACTTAAGAGTCATGGGCCTTACCTAGTCAGGGGGTTTTGACTAGATTAATGGGATGAATTTATATGGCAAGGAAGGAGAATAGCGACGGACGGTTCTCAGGAACTTAGCGTCAACGATTCCAAACGAGCTATGGCCTCGAGCACACTTTTGGGCAGGGGGGCTTTTTGTCCTAAGTTATAATCAAAACAAACAATGACCCCTTCACCTTCAGCAGCGATGCGCCGATGAGTGTGGCTCCAAATGGCATATTTCATCGAGAAACGATCGATTTTTATGTCGCTCACCTTGGCGCCGATGGAAATGGTATCGGGAAAAGTTAAGGGCAAACGAAACACGCATGAAGTTGATTTTAAAATAGGACCAATGCCCGACTTTTCAACTTCTTCAATGAATTTGGTTTTATAAAAATACTCGATGCGAGCTTCCTCAAAGAAGCGAAAATAAACCGTATTGTTGAGATGCTTAAATGCATCCATATCGCCCCATCGAAGGGCTTGTTCTACCACCACGGAAAATTCTTTAAGCACGATCATCACCTGGTTTTTCAAGGCATAGTAGGTGGCCTTAAATCCATGTCAATGCGTCTAATTTTTTCTGCGCCGCGATGAAATTTATTTGCAACTGGCCGCCATTTTTCTGCCTTCTAATATATGCGGACCTCGTTTAGGATCTGTGCGCTTCACCGTACAATCTTCTTTATACTTTGCGACATAGGCCTTACAAACATCATAGGTCCCATCCAGGGCCTGATTATAATCATTGATTTGCTCCTGGCTACATTCTTTGGGAGCGCAACTTAAGAGGCCTAAGCCAATAAATAATCCAGTAAATACGATGAATGCCTTCATGATTACCCCGCTAATTAGATTACTAACTTATTTAATAAATAATTAGCGAGATATCATGATTATTTTGCCGTCTAAGAGGGAATTATGTTTATCGGTTAACAGTCCAATTTATTAGCGATATTTTTCGAGGACGACGAGTTCTTTCTAAACTCCAGCCATAAAAGCCCAAAGGCACCAAACATAATCGCAACATCGGCAATATTAAAAATACCCGTGCGAAGTGAGCCTATCCCTATATTAAGAAAATCAGTAACCAGCCCATCCAGGAAAATGCGGTCTATTAAATTACCCAAACCACCGCCGATAATAAGTGCACTCAAAAGTATATGGGTATGGCTTAGATGATGCTTTAGAACAATATAAAGAGAAGCTCCCATTAAAAACATTATGGGCAATAAAATAAAGAGGAATAATTTAGTGACATCATCAAAGTGCGAGCCAAGGCTTAAGAAGGCCCCAGAGTTCTGTATATAGTGCAATCGTACGGTGTCATAGAAAAAAGAATGGCTGTTGCCGCCGTTGAGGCTTTGCTCAGCGATGCGTTTCGTGGTCTGATCGCAGCCAACCGAGGCCGACAAAACGAGGGCGACCAAACCTAATTTTTCGCAGGTTTTTCTAAGCATAAAGGCTCCAGCGCTAAATGGTGAGGGCAACATAGCAGCTCGCTTACTCGGGATCAAGAGAATATCGGAATTTTGACTTAGAATAAGCGTTTTTAAAGAGAATAAAAAATATTACAAATAAATGATTTCTATAGATATTTTTTGTTTTCAGCTATTTTATTTAAGTTACCGATGCGGATTGCCCTGCTAAAGAAAGGTGGGCAAAGTGACAATATAAAACAATTGTGAGGCTAGGTGAGGGCGTATGACACAATCAAAGTTTTGGAAACTCAAAAGAAATCCCGGGAATTATGGTGTCGTTGGACCAGATGAACGCTTGCCTTGGCACGAGACCTTAGTGATGGGGATGCAGCACGTGGTGGCCATGTTTGGCGCCACTGTACTTGCACCATTGTTGATGGGTTTTGATCCTAATTTGGCTATTTTGATGAGCGGTATTGGGACTTTGATTTTTTTTATCGTCGTGAAGGGTCGCATTCCGAGTTTTTTGGGCTCAAGCTTTTCCTTTATCGGCGTGGTAATTGCCGCCAGTGGCTATGCAGGAACGGGGCCTAATCTCAATATACCGACGGCCTTAGGTGGAATCGTCGTGTGCGGGATTATTATTGCTCTGGTTGGCCTTGTCGTCATGCAGGTGGGAGCTTCCTGGATTGAAAGACTCATGCCTCCCGTAGTCACGGGGGCAGTGGTGGCGGTGATTGGCTTAAATCTTGCGCCGGTTGCGGTAAAGGGGGCCATGGGCTCGTCCAATTTCGATGCGTGGATGGCAGTGATGACGGTATTCCTGATCGGTACCGTGGCGGTGTATACCAAAGGGATAGTGTCGAGATTATTGATCTTGATGGGATTGATTCTTTCTTATATGATTTATCTCTTGCTTGCTAATGGCCTTGGCATGGGGCTGCCCATCGATTTTAGCAACCTTTCTGCTGCATCTTGGTTAGGCCTCCCCACCATGATTGTTCCCCAATTTGATATCTCCTCCATATCGCTCATAGCCCCGGTGGCGGTGATTCTTATCGCTGAGAATTTAGGTCACGTTAAAGCCGTCGGCGCCATGACTGGGCGAAATTTTGATCCCGATATGGGGCGCGCATTCTTAGGCGATGGTTTTGCCACGATGCTCTCCGGATCGGTTGGTGGCCCCGGCGTTACCACCTATGCCGAAAACATCGGTGTCATGGCTGTCACCAAAGTTTATTCGACCCTCATATTCGTGGTAGCAGGTTTGATGGCGATAATTTTAGGCTTTTCCCCAAAATTCGGCGCCCTCATTCAAAGCATTCCTGGCCCGGTTATGGGCGGTGTCTCCATGGTGGTCTTTGGTCTGATTGCTGTGGCTGGCGCACGCATTTGGGTAGAGAATCGGGTTGATTTCTCTGACAACCGTAATCTCATCATCGTTGCAGTTACGCTTATTCTCGGCGCAGGCGATTTTAGTTTAAAACTAGGAACATTAAGTCTTAGCGGAATCGGTACTGCCACCTTTGGTGCGATTATTTTGCATGTTTTCCTCGGGAAAAAATCGAAGGCATAATTTTATTCGCCAAAATTTAGAGAACACTTTTTAGTCCCCCTATCCCCCCATCAGTAGAGAAAAATAACCCGGGGGGTATTATGACTAAAGTTCGTTTTTGGCGAAATCCTTGGTGGCAAATAGCATTGCTTGCTTTTGCCTTTCAATCCAACATTTTTGCGAGTTCTGGCGAAGTTAAAATTCAGTCCTGGTCGGGCTGGGAATCACTCGCTGGGGTTCTTACATCCAGTCCTGCAGTGGCGTCGTGGTCTTTGGGTCGTCTCGATGTCTTTGTCAGGGGAACTGATAATGCGTTATGGCACAAATGGTATGACAACGGTTGGTCGGGCTGGGAATCTTTGGGGGGTGTGTTGACCTCTGGCCCTGCGGTCGCCGCTTGGAGTCAGGGACGTCTCGATGTATTTGTCAGAGGAACTGACAATGCGTTGTGGCACAAATGGTACGACAATGGGTGGTCAGCTTGGGAATCCCTAGGCGGCGTATTGACGTCAGAGCCCGCGGTTGCCGCTTGGAGTCATGGTCGCCTCGATGTTTTTGTTAGAGGAACTGACAATGCGTTGTGGCATAAATGGTACGACAATGGCTGGTCAGCTTGGGAATCGTTGGGGGGCGTGCTGACCTCTGCACCTGCAGTTTCTTCCTGGGCTCATGGCCGCTTGGATGTTTTTGTTAAAGGCACGGATAGCGCGCTTTGGCATAAATGGTATCAAAATGGTTGGTCGGGTTGGGAATCCTTGGGCGGTGTGTTGACCTCCGCTCCCGCCGCTGCGTCGTGGGCTAATGGTCGTATTGATGTGTTCGTAAAAGGCACTGACAACGCGCTTTGGCATAAATGGTTCCAAGGTGGCTGGTCGGGTTGGGAATCCTTGGGCGGCGTACTGACCTCAGCACCTGCGGTATCAGCCTGGTCATCGGGTCGCCTCGATGTTTTTGGAAAAGGTACTGATAACGCCCTGTGGCATAAGTGGTTTAATTAGTAGGCAACCTTTTTGACGTGATTTCGAAAAACCCCCTAACAAGGGGTTTTTTTATGAAAAAAATACTATTTTCGATGGCTTTATTATTTTCCATGCTGGCTTTCAGTAATGGGTTATCCCAGGTTGAATTGAGGCTGGTTGATTTTTTCGGTGACTATCGTGCCGACGATTATATAAATACACAAATGGATATAAGCACGATGAGTCTCAAAGAAATTACCCTTGAATTAAATAAAATAAAGCGAACTATAGGTAAAAAAATCGATCCACATGCTGTGGTAATAGGATATGGCGAAAAGTCTTTTGTAAATAATTTTATTGTTAATACGACACTTTTGGGTAGCGAAAAAACTATGCGTGAATTAATGGGCAGTGATATGCCCGAAGAGCGTGACGGTGCTCGATGGTATTTTTATTTTCTCCCTAAAGAATATTCGCAATATCTCTATGAGACCGAGCCTCACCATTGGGCTTCGCCTTTTAATATTATTATTGAATTAGGAAAGAAAACTAAATATATTGCTGAATGATTGGATTGAGAATATTAATAAAATTAGCTGAAAGACTCAATCTCTAGCCAAGGTGAGCATTAGGTGATAAGTAAATAATGCTTACCTTTCTGCTTAGAGCTGCTCAACGTGAAATATTTCATAGTTATTATTCAAGTGTTTTTTTTATTGTCTTGCGGATTAGGCGGCTCTACCGGCTCAGGCAAAACTACCAAGCCGACTGCTCGGCGAGAGCAGGAGGAGGCTCCGGGAAAAGTTGATCCGGTCCCTACTCGCTCTGCCAACCAAGGCCAAGGTCGCACCAAAGGCCCGAATCAAACTCCCCCTAAGCCGCCCGCCGATCTTTCTAAGCTTAGCGGTGTTTGCCGCACGGTTGTGGAAGAATATTCGAAGCTGGACGATAAAGGTGGCTTTAGCTTTGAAGATGTAAAAAAAACCATGATCGATGAATTTACTAAAACTCATAACTATGTGCGAAGACTTTATGGTCTTTCTGATTTGGTATGGGACGATGAAATTGCTGATTATGCTCAAAAATGGGCTGATTATTTGAAAGATAAACATAATTGTAAAAAGGAACATCGACAGAATTTAGGCCGAAAAGATGGGAAATCGTGGGGTGAAAACTTGGCTTGGTTCAAAAGAATGCCGGCCTTTAACACTCCTCTTTATTTGGGATCGGCAAGAGAGAGCGTTTTAGCGTGGGCCGAGGAATGTAAGGATTTTACCTATGATACTAGCGCTTGCACAGCCGGCGAGCAATGTGGCCATTTTACTCAAGTAGTGTGGAGTAAATCGCAGAGATTTGGCTGCGGAGTGACCTATTGTCCGATGGGCGAAGACCAAGAAGAACTCTGGGTTTGTAATTACGATCCTCCGGGCAATACCAGGACTATTTATGATGATGGCATGGGTGGAAAAAGAATTGTCATAGAAAAGCCCTATTAAAGGCGCTGTGAAAGTTTTTTCCCTTCTGGGCAATTTGTAATCCGGGCTTGACCCTGAAGGATCCCCACAAAATGTGCTGTTCTGACGGGTTTTTTCATCGTTGCACTTTCAGATGATACCAAAACTCTTTTCGTCATGGCGAGCCCGTAGGGCGTGGCCATCCAGAAAACGTTGCTTGGATGGCCACGCCCTACGGGCTCGCCATGACGAATTTTATGAATCCCTCGAAAATAAATACGCGGTTAGAACACCACATTTTGTGGGTATCCTTCAGGGTCAAGCCGGCGTTGTTGCATAAATTTTAAGGCTAAAGCCGGGCACCTACGCTCCCTCTCCCGCTTGCGGGAGAGGGCTGGGGGAGAGGGTGGAGAAACAAATACGAAGGATTTTTCTTCCAATAGCATTCACGTTCATGTCTCTCCACCCTCTCCCTAGCCTCTCCCGCAAGCGGGCGAGGAGTTGTTGAGGTAAAACCCGCCACATTTATGCAACAACGCCGGTCAAGCCCAAGGATGACAATTTAAACCGACGAGGACAATTTTATACGAAGATGACAAGGAAAAGAACCTAATCCTTTTGAGAATACCTAAACTTAAATATACCCTTATTAGCCGTCGCCACATACCACATATTAGCAATATTAACGGCCCCTATCTGTGCGTCACTCGCCTTAAAGCCCGCTTCGCTTGCTCGGTCCATTTGCAGGAGCGCTACATTACTAATAGCGGCGTTCTTTTTGCCCTTTAATCTTTCTAAGGTGGTATCGGAAATCTCGATAAATTTATTATCGACGAAAAACATTATGCCTTTGGCCTCAGTGCTAATCACGGCCATTTCGCCATTTTCGCTGGGGGCGATATGTTTGATATTAACGCCGGATTGGTTCTTTGTCGGAGGGGTGACGGGAAAACTTGGGTCGCTTAAATCAACCACTGCCACGCCGCCGCCATTTTGGCTGTAATTGGTCATACCGATCAATAATTTTCGCCCCACTAAAGCAAGGGCACTAATGACAACAATATCGCTTCCACCCTGCATAATTTGCAAATCACTAGACTTCGCAATAGCAGTGAGATTTTCTGCTCCCTCGCCTAAGTCGATTTCACAAAGTTCCTTGACATCGGCTGTTTTCCTTAACTTGACGGCGCCGTCATAGGCCACATATAAATCCGTACCAGCCCCCAGGGAGACATCCACGATGGTGCCGATGGAATCGCCATTAATTCCTGAGGGTCCTAAAAGAGCCTCATCCAATTTGTCGCCAAATTTGCGGTAGGCAGCAATGCTATTTTTCTCCTTGGAGAAGGCTATCCACTTGTCTTTGATGACAGCCAGGGCCGATATTTCGCTCCCATCGCCGCTATTAAGACTCCCTAAAAGGTTAGCCCAAACGCCACTTACCACATTTTTATTGATCTCTAAAACGCCGCCATGAGCAGCCGTACCATAAACACCGCCATGCCGATGAATGAGACCGCTTAGGGAAATAATGGCCGCATCACCAGGACCAGCCACGATGGCCGTAATTAAAGTCTCGTCCTGGGGATTTTTGGTGACGCTATTTTTTGCGCTCGCCGCATCATAGAGCCCTTCTTTGTCATGACTTTTGCCTTTCACCTTTGTATCAAGGGCAGAGATGGTGCCTGATGCCATTTCAAAGGCGTAGACCTTGTTTAACGAGGCAGGACTGCCAAAATAAAGATATGACCGTCGACCATTGGTGCCAATAGCTGAAATCGACCCTGAAAGTTCTGCTTGAGAACCGAGTGGGCCCTCAAAAGAAAGTTGATGCTTGGCGCTTATTTTTGCTTCATCCTCTGGATCGGATTCTTCTTCTTCATCAGTATCTCTGTTCTTCGACACTTTAGTTTGGCGGCTTAACTCTGTTAAATCAATGCCACAGCTGTTCATCAAAAAAATTGTTGCTATCGCCAGAAGCATAAATTTCAAGTTTCCAATATACATTTAATACCCCTACGAAACCTGCCGCCAATTTCTTGAGCAATGCTTCCTACTTTCGTTCCCATCCCCGTCTGCGAAATATCACCCTAAACCAAGCTCATTTAGACAAAAAAACCCACTATATCAGCGTGATCTATCAATCATGCTCCCATTTCGCAGGTTGCAGATCCATTTTCCCGGTGGTAGGCTGAGCCCCTGAAATATTTATCAATTTAGTCTTTGGGAAGAGGTTTCATGCATTAGCCGACCGAGAATCCACCGCTCATCGTCGTGCATTGACTTGGTATTTTGATCGATTTAGTAAGGATAATCATGTAATAGATGAATTTATTTAAGTTTCTTAATCAACGTTTGAAAATTTTGCAAATATTTAATTGCACTAGGATTGTTCAATCATTAGACCAGAATGATTACAATTTTAAATGAGGTAAATCTTGCCACTAAAACTATTTAGAAATTTCATTAAGCTCGAAGCCTCTGGAGGTATAATTTTATTTTCAGCAGCGCTCGTAGCTATCATCCTCGATAACTCCTCTTTATCGCCATTTTATCAACAAATTTTAGACCTCCCCATCAGCATCCATGTTGGCACTATGAGCTTGTCCCAGCACCTACTCCACTGGGTAAATGACGGCCTGATGGTGATCTTTTTTATGGTGGTGGGTTTAGAGATTAAACGCGAGATGGTCGAAGGTGAACTAAACTCCCCTTCAAAAGTTATCTTGCCCGCTGCCGCGGCCTTGGGCGGCATGATGATACCCGCGTTAATTTTTAGCTTGCTCAATTTTGGCAACGATTATGCCATGCGCGGTTGGGCTATTCCCACCGCAACCGATATCGCTTTTTCCTTGGGCATATTGTCACTTTTAGGCTCACGTGTACCGCTCTCATTGAAAGTATTTTTAACAGCCTTGGCAATTTTTGACGATTTGGGCGCCATCATCATCATCGCTATTTTTTATACTGCCGATTTATCCTTTTTATCGCTGGGCCTAGCCGTGTTTTTTGTGCTCGTTCTCTTCGCTATGAATCGATTGGGCGTTAAATCACAGCTGCCTTATTTTTTGGTCGGCGCTATTTTGTGGCTGTGTGTTCTCGAATCAGGCGTACATGCTACTCTTGCCGGTGTTGCTCTCGCTTTTGCTATTCCCTTGCGCGATAAAAATCAGCCTTTAAGCCATCCTCCCTACAATGGTTTGTTAGAAATCCTTCACCCTTGGATCGCTTTTTTTGTGTTGCCACTTTTTGCCTTGGCCAATGCTGGCGTGTCATTCTCCGACGTCCCTCCCGGCTTAGGCAATATTTTTAGCCCCGTCATGCTCGGCGTCGCTCTAGGCTTGTTAGTGGGAAAATTCATCGGCGTTTTTGGTACTACTTTTTTGGCAGTCAAACTAGGACTTGCTAAAAAACCCACCAATTCCACTTGGCCTCAAATACTCGGCATTGCCCTGGTATGTGGCGTTGGTTTCACCATGAGCTTTTTCGTTGGGACCTTGGCTTATCCAGCGGGAGAAAACCCTGAGCCTTATGCCGCTTGGGTACGATTAGGCGTCATCTTTGGCTCACTTTTGGCCGGCCTCTTAGGCTATATTGTCTTACGCTTAACTACTAAAAAAGTCGCTGTTAAATAACTACTTAATAACGCGCTCCGCATGGCCAAATCTTTAGTTTTCCATTAGGTTAAAGAGTGGCCACCGAGGAGTAGCGCATGGATATTATTAAGCTCGCCCCCAAAAAACGGGTTCTGTTTTTAACCAAAGATTTATCTTTAATAAAACAACAGCTTTATGAAGGACTCGACCTTAAGATGAAGGATCTGAGTCCTAATGATTTATTAGATGACATTAATACCGACGTCATGACCCCAGCCTGGGTCTGTTTTCACCATGACCCCAAAGAAATAGCGAAGCGCGCCTATGCTGGCCTTATCTATAACAACGAACGGGTTTTTCGTGATAACGCACTGATTGATGCTAATTTTCAGGCCATCGTTAGTGGCGAACGCAAAGGTACCGGCTCTTCCCGGGAAACCGCGGCCCAATGCGAAAAATTCAGCGGCATTAACTTAGTTTTTGCGGCCTCTTTTGCCCCCATCCACCAAAGAAATAATATCAACCTAGGCCAAATCATGGGAGGCTATGAACTTTTAGCAAGATTACAGCAAGGTGAGGCCATTTCACTCGATGAGTTTTTAGCGCCTTTCGATGATTTCTCTCGACAAGTTTTAAAAGCCGGCGGACTATTTAATTTCTTAAATCATTTTCAGCAAAAAAATCGGCACCCATCTGAGCCCACGCGTCCCATGACCATGGCTCAAAAAATCATGGCTTCCAAATTATTGGAAAACGACCAGGACTCATTATTCAAAGTGAGAAGCACCATTGCACGCGTGGATGGTGGCTATTCACATGAGTTCACCTCGGCTCAGGTCCATCAATTTTTGCTCGAAGAATATGGCCCTCACTATGTCATTAAAAATGCCAAACGTTTTGCCGCTTTCGAGGACCACCTCATTTATGCCGACGAAGTGCAAAAATACGCGCCTTACAAAACCTTGATTGAGGAGTTGCGCGAGCAGCAAAGGCAATTCATTCACCACACCGGCATCAGAGATTATTCAGCAACCAAGGGCATCTCACCGGGCATTTGCCATGAGGTTGCTCGCGAAGAATTCATCCTACCCAAAGATTTCATCCAAGCCACAGACAGCCACACCTGCATGGGCGGCGCCTTAAACGCTTTTGCCTTCGGCATTGGCGCCACCGAATACGCGGCCCTCTTAGCCACGGGCCTCGCGGTGGTTGAAGTACCCTCCTCTATTCGCTTTGATTTAGTGGGCACTCTCAAGGCTAATTGCTCTGCCAAAGACGTGATGCTCTATATATTACTTCACTTCAGCAAAAAAGGATTAACACTTAATAAAGTGATGGAATTTGGCGGGGAAGGATTATCTAATTTAAGCATCGATGAAAGAGCCACTTTATGCAATATGGCTACTGAGTGCGGGGCAAAAACTGGTATTTGCGAGCCAGATGAAGCATTGATAAAATGGCTTTTAGAAAAGCGCGCTGAAATCGATCGCGCCACCTTAGAAAGCCTTATTTCTAAGCCCGATGCTGATTGTCATTATGCCGGCGGACGTCACACCATCGATCTCGCCGCCATCGAACCCATGGTGGCGCATCCGGGATTTCCCGACCGAGGCATTCCGGCCGACCCTACCAATGGTGAGCTGGTTAAGAATTTGGGCGATATTAAAATCGACATCGCTTATGGCGGTTCCTGCACGGCTGGAAAATATGATGATATTGAGATGTACGCTTCCGTAGTACAGCAAGCATTAGATAATGGACAAAGCATAAAAGAAGGCGTTGTTTTTTATATACAATATGGATCAAAAAGCGTCGATGCTTATGCAAAAGCGAAGGGCTATCACGATTTATTTATTAAAGCGGGCTTAAAAGTTATTCCACCTGGTTGTGGCGCGTGCATTGGTTGTGGCCCGGGTGTGAGTACAAGCAAAGATCAGGTGACGGTTTCGGCCATCAACCGCAATTTCCAAGGCCGGTCAGGGCCTGGGCAGCTTTATTTGGCCTCACCTTTTACGGTGGCGGCATCGGCTTTTGCGGGCAAGATTGTGGCGTGGGAGAAGAGACTTTATTAACCCTTGGCACAATTATAAAACGCCCCAAGAGCCAGGGACTCTCCCTTTGAAAAGCATAATAAATTGTGAGGCCCGGGCCCTCCACCGCCGCTCCCTCGCCCGCTTGCGGGCGAGGAGTTGTTGAGGTAAAATGGGCCACATTTATGCAACAACGCCCTTTGAAAAAGAGGGTGGTCCTTTTTTGAGAACCAAGCTAATAATATTTCGCCAATTCCGTTCGCGGGTATCCCAGACATTTCTCCAAGCCATCCCCACAATTCTTCCATCCACATTGTTCGCATTTAGTTGATGTCCCCAAACTCATAACGCAGGCAGAAAAGCAGTTATCTGCCCCGCAGGCTGCAAAGGCACCAAAGCAATTTCCGCAATCGCTCGACAAGTCATAACTTGTGCGTAAGCAATTTGTGGTTCTGGTTGCGTTTCCCCTCACCTTTCTGGAACAGCTGCTCCATTCAGCAGAGAATGCAAGGTTTCTTTGAAAAATTTTCAAATCTTGTGCATCACAAGTCGGCGGTGGAGTAAGAGGCACAACAGGAGCAGTGGAATCAGCGGGGACTACCACCGGGCTTCGTTTCCTCGCCACCTCGGGAGGAGCTTCATCAAAATCATCGCCACAGCCACAAAGAAAAAACAAAACTACGAATAAAAATTTCAACATTTGAGGTTCCATAAACTCAGTTTTATACCTAGTTTTATTTACATAGCTATTTAGCATTTCTATCTACTCCAAAGCCATAGATGGGCAAGCTTAAGTTCACAACTAAGGTTAATAAAAAATCATATCCTAATGCCCTACTTATAACTTAATAACCAAGTTAAACACCTGATTTGTCTAAATTATTCTTAAAAAACTAGGCAGAGACGGGCAAGCCTAATTTGGTCATCACCTGCTGCAAATCCTGCCAGACTTCTTTTTTAGCCGGAGGATTCCTCAACAAATAAGCCGGGTGAAAAGTTGGCATAAAACTAATGCCTTCATAGTGATGCCAAATTCCACGAATTTGCGACATGGGAATTTTGGTCTGCAATAAAGTTTGGCAGGCATAGCGGCCCAAACCTACGATAATTTCGGGTTTGATGAGTGCTAATTGTTGCTTTAAAAAAGGTTCACAAGAGGCTATTTCATCGGCCTCGGGGTCGCGATTCTCAGGCGGACGACACTTTACGACGTTACAAATATATACTTGCTCCCGCGACAAGCCCATAGCAATAATCATCTTGGTCAATAACTGACCCGCTCGCCCCACAAAAGGCTCGCCCGATAAATCCTCGTCTTTGCCCGGCGCCTCTCCGACAAAAACCAAGCGTGCCTGAGCATGGCCGCTGCCAAAAACAATATTAGTGCGGCATCCGCCTAGCTTACATTTTTGGCAATTATTTAGTGATTTTTTTAGCTCTTCTAAAGAGCCATTATTATCGCTATTAATATTCGAAATAGATGCCGTTTTGTCTGGCGCATTAGATAAATAAGTCATACCAGTTTCCTGCAAAAGATTGACCTTAACTTTGAGCATATTGACGATTTGAGCTAGCTCACTTTCCCATTCCTGCATTTTATCTCCAGCCTAACGATTATTTTTTTACCCTTAAATATCATCGACAGCACCTGCTTTTTGTTGTTTTTATTTAACAACAGTTTGACCATATCTTTTAACTTAAGATAGCATTTCCTTAAGAGTTATTTTTTAAACTCTAAACACAGGTTTAAAACAACAATAACTACTAGGAGATTCCCTCTTGCATACCAAAACCGAAGAGTCATCTCAAAAGACCCCCGCTTCGCGAAAACTTCATATCCGAAAAAGAGAGCTGGGGGCGCCCCTAAAAAAACGTTCCCAAACCTTAAGCACGAGACGCATGGCCCGCGAACATCGAAAAATGCGCGCTTGTGGGGAACTTGAGAATACTAACAATTTAGGCCACCCTACTTTAAGGTCCCAATGCGTCAATATGCCCCGGCCTTGCCTTTACGTTTCATGCCGACACCATCTGTATTTAGATGTCAACGAAGAGACAGGCTCGGTTAAGTTCAATTTTCCGGACAAAGAGGTTTGGGAGCTTGAAGAAACCTGTGCACTTGATGTTGCCGATCGCGGCGGAATTACTCTCGAGGAAGTCGGCTCCATCATGAACCTCACGCGCGAGCGCATCCGCCAACTTGAACTTTCAGGCTTAGAAAAGCTTAAATCCTATTCCCAGGGCGAAGATAATTTAGAAACTTATGCTCGATGGGACCCTACTTTTGACGAAAATAGTTCGTGTAACTGACCGTACTTGTGAGAATATTCCAAAAAGTTCAGGGTGGGAAATCATCTAGGAGCCCATCATGCCAAAGCCTACCCCGATCACCCGCGCCCTCATCTCAGTTTTCGATAAAAGTGGCTTAGCAAAACTGGCCACTTTTTTGTGTGAACAAAATATTCTCATTATCAGCACTGGCGGCACGAGAAAATTCTTGGAAGAACATAAAATTCCCGTCACCGATATCAGCATGGTGGGGCAATTCCCAGAAATCCTCGACGGACGCGTCAAAACCCTTAACCCTCGTATTCACGCCGGCATTTTGTACGATCGCGATTCTCGTTCGCACCTTCAAACCTTGGCTGAACTTGACCTTGCCCCCATCGATCTCGTGATCGCAAATCTTTATCCCTTTCAAGAAATCGCCAAAGATCCCCAATGCGATCTTAGTCAGTTGATTGAGAATATTGATATCGGTGGGCCAGCTATGATGAGAGCTGCCGCTAAGAATCATCAGCATGTCGCGGTACTCAGCTCTCCCGATACTTATGACGAATTTATCGAGGATTATCGTAAGAACCAAGGCAGCACGCTCGCGCTTCGCCAGCAACTCGCCGTCAAGGCCTTCACACTCACCAGCACTTATGATGCACTCATTGAAAAAACTCTCACCAAGCAATTTGGTGGCACCGAAGAAAAAATGCCTTTTAAGTTTAGCTATCAGCGTCCCTTGCGCTATGGTGAAAATCCCCATCAGAAAGCAGATTTATATAAAGATTTATCTTGCTCTCAGAACGAATTAGATTTATCTCAAAGTCTTTCAACAGCGAACAAAGAATTATCTTATAATAATTTGCTCGATGCTCATGCGGCTCTGTGGTCATTGCGATGCTTAATGGATAAGCAGGCTACAGATTTGTTCGGCGCCGTGGTGATAAAACACGGTATTCCTTGCGGCGCGAGCACCCAAAGGAGTCAAAGCTTAGCCCTTAAAATGGCCATCGCTTCTGATGAAAAAAGCGCCTTTGGCGGCGTTATCGCTCTGGGCCACGAGTGTGATGAAGAAAGTGCCTCGATTATTAGCAGCGGATTTTTTGAAGTAATCATTGCGCCGAGCTTTAATAAGGGCGCTTTGAATCTGTTGCACAAAAAAGTGAATTTACGATTGCTGAGCATAGAAAATCTCCTAAAAAAAACCCTGCCTCAGCGCACCATCAAAAGTATTTTTGGGAGTGCTTTGGTACAGGAGCATGACACTCCTGATCTCATGAAAGACCAGTGGACGGTGGTGACAAAAAATAGGGCATCGGCAAGCGACCTTGCCGCTCTCGAATTCGCCTATCGCTGCGTCATTCCTACGCCAAGCAATGCCATCACCGTGGCCGCACCGCACCAACTCCTTGGGGTAGGTGCTGGGCAGCCGAATCGTATTCAATCAGCTAAGTTAGCCATCGAGGGGGCTTTGGAACGGGGTTTTTCGCTCGAAGGGGCAGCTCTTGCATCCGACGCTTTTTTTCCCTTCGATGACAGCATCAAGCTTGCCTTCGAACATGGACTTAAATTGGTTATTCAGCCAGGCGGCTCCATTCGTGACCATGAGGTAATCAAAAGTGCCGACGACTTAGGTCTATGCATGATAATTACCCACCGTCGACATTTTAAACATTAATCAAGAAATTACTTGCACGCCTACCACCTCAATTACTAGAACCAGTTTCTAAGAATTGAGGTGGCGATTAATGATGTGGGTGCCAAGAATATTTTACGCGCTAATAATAGCACCGGTCCTTTATTTAAGCGCTTGCGAGCCGAATACGCCTTTTATGTTGGAACAACCAGAAGCAGAAGAAGAGCCTCTCAACCTTCTTGAAGGAAGCGCCGATCACGTCATTCAAGCCTCGGCGGGAGGTGGGCATAGCTGCTATCTCAAGGCCGACAATCAAGTGCAGTGCGAGGGAAGTAATTTATTTGGTCAGCTTGATTTGCCTGCAGGGTTTTATCGTGAAGTGAGCGCGGGAGGCCTACATACCTGTGCCATCACGATCACAGGCGAAACTGTGTGTGTCGGTGATAATGCTGCCGGTCAGGCTCCCAAACAATTAGATTTGCAACTTTCAACACTAAGTTCAGGAGCTTTTCATACCTGCGGCATTGACGAGAATCAGCAAATTCATTGCTTCGGCTCCGATATGTTTCATCAAGCAAGCCCACCTAGTGAGGGTCAATTTAGTTCGGTGACCGCCGGAGGATTTCATACCTGTGCTTTATCAATTAACGGAACCGTCACCTGCTTTGGCGATAACAGCCGCGGTCAATCGTCCCCTCCTCCAAAAATAAAATTTAAATCCATCTCCGCTGGTTATGATCATACCTGCGGCATTGATTTCACGAACAAACTTCATTGTTTTGGCGAAGCCTCACTTGATCGGATGCCGCTTGCTCAAGATGTAGAATATCAAAGCGTGAGTGCCGGCGGATTTCATACCTGCGCCATTAGTCTCAGCGGCAGCACCCATTGTTTCGGGCAGACAGTGAGCGACGGCGTCTTTTCACATAGCGACATTAAAAGTATCACCAGCGGTATGTTTAGAAGTTGTGGCATTGATAACAACCACAAACTTGTATGCTCAACGCCAAAAATGACGGGCCCCACTTAACAAAGCAATTTTTGACTGTTAGGCATTTTTTCATATAATGGAGGCCTTCAGGTATGAAAAAAACCATATCATTTAACATGATTTTATTGGCAGCAATTTCCTCTTTTAACTTGAGCCTAAGCGCTGAAGATGCAGAAATTGTTGGCACCGATCACGACCCTTTGAACCCGCGATTTTCTGCTCAAGCGATTAGTCGCCCGAGCGTAATGCCTACCGGCATCATTGCGCTTGACACCGGCGCCAAGGTCACAGGGCTTAAAACGGTTAAGTGGGATATTAAGACCCGCTTTGGTATCGTAGAAAAGCTAGAAGGCCAATTTGGTTATGATGGCGTTACCTTTAACGATCCAAAAGCCACATCAAAAGCAGATTTTAGCCCCACCATTAATATTGGTACGAAATATAATTATCTTTCCATTAACCATATTAGCGGTTCAGTTTCCGCGAAAGTTCCGCTTCACATTCTTGACGGCGAAATTTTACGCAAAGTCACCTTTGGACTCCACACCGTATTTTACAATGAAGTAATGGCCGGCGGAATTTTAGATGATGTATTTAGCCTCACCATGCGCCCTAACGTTGAAATGGCTTTCAATTTCGATTGGTGGTATGGCTACCAAATTTACGGAAACCTCTGGGCTGACGTGAGCAGTTCATTCGGCGAAATCAAAATGAATAACCCTGACAACCAAGCCACTTGGGAAAAAAGCGCATTTTGGCAAAAACTGCCTGCGACTTTGACTCTCATCTACGGCTTCAGCCCTTATTTCGACGTCAATGCTAATTTCGGTTTTGATGATACGCTTGAAGCGAAAAAGACGATGAAGTTCGGTCTTGGTATCTCGGTACGTGGCGGTAGGCTTTTTGGTTAATCGCTTGCTTTGAAAATTTAAAAAAAGGAGCTTTCGCTCCTTTTTTTTGTGCCAAGCTTTATGCTCTTTTACTTAATTGCCCAAGGCGCGTGCACTAAGATTGCTTCTTTTTCACTAAAATAACGATCTGAAAAATCATACTGTGCAATAACACATTGCTCTACTATTTCTTCCTTTGTCATTTCTCTTTCTCTTTCTCTCAACATAGTTAAGTCTATTGCAAAGCTTTGAGTAATTAAAAAGTATCGACGCAGTGGTAAGCAATCATCAGACTGCGAATCGTTAAGATTAATATATTCAGCAGGAAATAGATTTACCAAATGCAATGTATTGGTTTCTTTATTAATATTAAATTGAAAAAATGCATGTTTATTGGAAATCCTAAACATCCAGCTTGAAAGCTCATCCAAGTTATTATTAGATGCAAGGGAATTACTTAAATCTGCATAAGATATTTCAGAGGAAACAATAGAAGCAAATGAAAGTAAAACCTCGCTTAAGCGAGCAATTTTATTAGGGCTTAATGAATCCCGGGTATTTTTTGGAAATTTATTTATCATATATTCATAGAATTCTTTTATATCTTTAATATTATTTATTTGACCTGTTTCACTATCTTGAAATGGGGCTGAAGCTTTCAAGAGCTTATCGTCCCAGAAATAGTCGCAGGAATTTAAGCGTTTAATCGTATCTTTTAAAATATACAAATTTATTGTATCTAGGCTAAGTGCCACTAATTCCGAGTCTCGCCCCAAAATAGTTTTGATAGTTAGAGGTCCAAGGGGTGATCTTTTGGGGTGGAGAGCTGCAGTCTTTTCTAGCAATTCCATCTCTTTTATTAAGGCAGAAAACAACGCGCTTAACTCTCCAGAAACCTTTACCATGCGTCCTTCGATGGTAAAAAGGCGATTAATAGTTTGGATATCTATCTTTTTGTCGGTATAAGTTCCTCTTAATGCGTGCCAACCTTGAGTCATCAACTTATAGTCCACCGATAATTTAGAAAGCAGGTCGGCCACAACCTCAAACTTACATTTCAGCAACTGCGCTACCGCTAAGGGATCGTTTTGGATAACCACTTTAAGCTCTAAATATAAATTTTCCAATCTAGTAGCGGCTTCTTCACCAAATTTCAAAGTTGGCTCACGTCCAACACTCCCAGGAGAAAGTTGATTCTTCAAAGTCCGCGATAGGCTTTGAAGAGGCTTAGAAACTTTGTTTGCGTTGCCAACACTAAGCTGTATTTTTCCATCCACAATTTCTATCAATTCACCCCGGTTTAGAGTTTTCATGGGGGCCATCGATAGAGCAATATTTCTTAAGTCATGGATAATATTCACTAATTTTCTTGGAGCTGCTTCGACAATAATTCCTTGCCGGGGGGGAGAAAGATCCGCCGCAAAAATATTCATCGCAAAAGAAAAAAATACTAATAAAGTCTTACTAAAAAACAGCATACGCATTTGGCGTCTCCAAAATAAGCAATAAAAAAATACAGTAATATTACAATCATTTTAAACCTTTAATGTAACTCTGTCAATAAACCCACAGAAAAACACTGAAAGCAGTCTCATTAAATACAATAATAAATCACACAAATACCTATTAATATTCAACCCATAAGAGCGAAGAAAAGCCCAAAAATAAAAACGCGCTCCTAAGAGCGCGTTATTTTATCAAATAAGAGAAGAATACTATCTCTTAATAATCACTTCTATACGTCGATTTTTAGCCCGACCCTCAGGAGTTGCATTACTGGCAAGCGGTTTTTCTTTCCCTAACCCGACATGGCTTACACGATCCTGCTCAATACCTGCGACTTTGACTAAAAAGTCAGCAATGTTTTGGCTTCTCTCATTGGAAAGGCGAAGATTTAAGTCATTAGAGCCGGTGGCATCAGTATGACCTTCAACTTCGATTCGTGCTTTAGGAAATTTCTTAATCACACTAACAATTTTGTTTAGCAAAGTGAAGTTGTCAGGGACAAGCTCTGCTTTACCTACGGGAAACTGAAAACCATAAGAACGAATAATAATATCATTATCTCGCTTCAAGACTTCAGCTTCTTTTTCATCAAATATCGAGCCTAGCTCATCGAAGGTGTCCACCTTTTTAGGTTTTTGAACTTCTCTTTTAAGCCGTTCCAAATCGCTTGATTGCTCCGCCAATTGTGAGCCATGGGTACGAAGTTCAGCGGCAAAGCCGGAAACAACATCTCGGTTGGCCCGATCAAAAGGAATTTCCGTAGGCAGACTTGCATGGATGTCACGGAGTTGATCTTGATACCACAAAACGACTTGCTCTTGCGTAAGTTTCTCTTTGATGAAGCCCGTTAAAATTTCAGCGATATAGCGCGCACGAGTGGCCAAATAACGCGCTCGTTCCGCATGGTATTCGGCTTTCTCATAATTATCTTTTTCAAGATCAATAATTTTTCGGGCCACATCCAGTTCGTTTTTGGCATCTTTCATCGTGAGGGGCGCCAGTCGCTGCGCATTGGATTTGAGCGCGTTTTCATAAGCTCTTTCAGCTTTATCGCTGACAGTAACTTTTAAAGCTCTCAACTCAAGTGCAGCATAAGAAGAAGCGAGCGAAGCATTCTCCTTCAACCCTTCGATTTTTTTGCCCGCTTCGATCGCTTTACCGGCTTGTTTTAGCTCTCGATCAAGATTCACAAACTCTGACTTAAATGCCAAATGCGCTTCAGCGGCTTTGGCCTGAGAACGTTTTTCCAGCGCTTCGGTAAGCACTGATCGCGATCTATTGGCAATGCTTTCCGCTTTTTCGAGAAGAGCTAAGCCTTCCTCTGCGGTTTTATCGCCAGCATTTCTATCATTAATTTTTTGGGCTTCTTTATAGGCATCTCGCAAATGATTGGCAGCCTTTTGAAAGCTTTCCGGTGCTAGAATATCCACATTTGCTTCGGTCGCTGCATCGAGCCTTTGTTGCAGCGTCTTGATATTATTTTGCCGATCCAAAACATCGGCGCGGTTATAATGGACACTTGAACAGGAGCTCAAGATTAGGGCGGTTATAGCAATAATTAGAATTTTCATAATGTTCCTCTAGTGTGTGTTTATGGACGGAAATGACCATGAATAATTACACAGTCATTCCCACCAAATCTGTCCAAAGTTCTTATGATTTGATAGTGCACAATGAGAGAGTTTTTATCTCTCTTTGCTACTGCAGTGAAGATTAGACTTTTTTTCAAAAATAGCAAGCTCTCCCTGCGATAACCTGAATCACCCAGATGTGGTCACGTATAAATAAATTAATCAATAAAAATTAGTCGCCATTTAACCATAAATAAACCATATTAAATGCTTCTCAAACAATAAAAAAACCTTCTTGTTGAGCGCAACACTCTTAACAAGAAGGTTTTTGATTCGCCCCTTTCAAGGGGCTTTAAAAAAACTTTTAAGATCCCTTACGCTTAATAACCGTAATCCGATCTTTTTCAAAAGAAACCGACAAAGCATCGCCTTTAAGCGCTCTTAAAGCACCGAGTGGTAAGCGTAAGAAAGGACCGCTTTCATTGATTTGTTGGGCACGGTAGACGCGTTCTTGCCCAATTTTAGGAGCGGCGCGGCCACGGCTGCCTACGCGCAAGTTTTCGCTCACCCAGTTTTCTAAACTTGATTCGATTTTGCCAACACTTTTAAGAGCCCCAACCGCTCGTCTAATAGTGGCAGGTGAAACTTTTTTCTCTTTATGGAGCTTGATGATCGGGGAAAGGCCCTCCACCAAATAAAGAATTTCTACGTCTTTAAATGAAAAGGTTGATCGTCTTTTTCTTGTTTTACCAGCCATACGGACTCCTCAGTCTTTAGTGAATAGAAGTTAGGTATTAAAACGAAAAACTAGGTCTTTCGTCGAGAAAGTAAAATTGTCATCTTATTTTGTGTTGTCTAGATATTTAATGAAATTTTATTCATTTTTTTCTCTTTTTTTTCCAATACCTATGACATTGCTATCTCAATCTAAAGATTTTTCAACTTTTTCTTAAAGCCGCTAGATAAAAAGCATCGCAATCATGAATATGAGGCAGAAGTGTCAGACTATTTTTATCAAGATCCAAATCATCGAGCTTTATTGCGCCATCAGCTAATAACTCCCTTAATGAAACCGGTATTAGATTCTTAGTCTCTCGCACTATTGAGGCGATTTGTTGCTGATTTTCCACTGCAAATAAAGAGCAGGTGGCGTATATGACTATGCCACCAGGCTTCAGCATATCTAGGGCACTCTTCAATAGATTTTTCTGCAATTTCAAATACTTATCGAGATCATTCTGGTCGAGTCGATGAATCAAATCTGGATTCCTGCGAATAACACCCGAGCCTGAGCAAGGAGCATCGAGCAGAACCCAATCAAAGCTTGCACGCGGCAAGTTTAGGGCGCTTGCATCTGAACATAAAAATTTCACGCGGCTAGAAAGAACTTTCTTGGCGCGCTCCAAGCGGCGCGCGTCGATATCCACTGCAAAATATTCGCAATCGTGCTCAGAAATAAGCCGCGCTTTCGATCCTTCACCCACGCACATATCAAGCACGCGCTCGCCTGCTTTAGGGCGCAATAGACGCGCAATAATTTGACTCCCGGCGTCCATAAACCACACATGGTCCGCGAACTTTTTAGGAAGCTTTGTGATAACCAGATCGCCCTTTATTTTTAGTGCCGATGGCAAAACAGAATGCGGTTCAATCTCCACCCCAGCCTTCTTTAAAACCTCAATCAATTCTTCTTTCACAACCCGAGAATCGAAGGCCAAATACTTAGCAGGACTTGCCCACAAAGATGCAACCAAATCCTGCCAAAGATCGGGATAGCTTTCACGCAAACGCTCACCCACGAGCGGGCCCAGGGCCACGAAATAGCGTTCAGAGCCCAGGGAACTGAGCCAGCTTTTATATTGTTCAATAAACTCTGGCGTGATTTTGTTGGTACCAAAATCAAATTCAACATCAGCCACTAAACTTAATCCCAGCAATTCTTTTTCTTGTTCAGACATGGCGTAATAAAGCTTCACATATTTGGCAAAAAATGCGCGCACTAAATGGCGATTTCTACTCCAAGAAAAAACTAAATCTAAAAATATTTTTCGTTCGCGACTGTTCAAGTTCTTCGATTTTATTACATCCGCCGCCACATTCTTAAGGGGAAATTTGCTAGCGTTAAATCGCGTTATACAATCGGAAGCACTATAAAATATTCTTGGTTGGTTCATGATTTTACTCTTAATAAAAAAACTACGACTAAAAAGCTCTTTTTCTATAATCTTCCCCCTTTGAAAAAGGGGGATTGAGGGGGATTTCAAACTGGCACTACTTGCAAAAGTCTAAACTCTAGCAACAAATCCCCCTAAGCCCCCTTTTTCAAAGAGGGAATATTTAAAAATTGAAGCTCTTTGGAACATCGAAAATTCGACTGGAAAAAAACTTACTAATGCCCAAAATGCGGCTTGCGGTCAAAATGATGCTTGGTTTCAACCATGCGAATGGTCCCCGAGCGCGAGCGCATGACCAGCGAATGAGTCTGAGCGCCACCTTTGAAATAGCGTACCCCTTTCAAAATATCGCCATTGGTCACACCGGTTGCGGCAAACATTACGTCGCCACCGGCCAGTTCCAAAAGATGCCATTTTTTCTCTACGTCCGTGATGCCCATGCGATGGCAACGTTCTTTTTCCTTGGAATTATTTACCACCAGCCGAGCCTGCCGGGGGGGGGGGGGGGGGGGGGGGGGGGGGGGGGGGGGGGGGGGGGGGGGGGG
>CAYJDW010000019.1:0-42294 GCA_964368985.1 uncultured Myxococcales bacterium
GCCAGGACCAGGGGCTCCTCCGGCGCCGCCTGCTCCGCCTCCACCTGCGCCAGGACCAGGGGCTCCTCCGGCGCCGCCTGCTCCGCCTCCACCTGCGCCAGGGCCAGGGGCTCCTCCGGCGCCGCCTGCTCCGCCTCCACCTGCGCCAGGACCAGGGGCTCCTCCGGCGCCGCCTGCTCCGCCTCCACCTGCGCCAGGAGCTCGTCCGCCTGATGTCGTGCCTCCGCCTCACCCAAATCTAGCTTTGACTTTCTGTCAAAAAGTATACGAGGACATCGCTGAATTAACCGACGTAGAATACGGAAGCGGTCCTGAATTATTAAGGCCCGCAAAAGTTCGGGGGAGGCTGACAAATATAAGAAATGCTTTAGGAGAGGCTCATCCCTATTTTATTTCGGCTTTAAGGCCTCGGCCAGCCCATACTTGCAATTTGGAGGCCAATGAAGCAGGCGAAGACCCAAAATGTGATGAACTTCGTCAACGTTATATTTCCGCTAAATCATGTTTTGAACGCGATGCAGCTGGGGTTAGAGTAGCAGAGATAGCCTATGCAGGTCCTTACGCAGATTCCTATTGGACGGGCAGCGCCCCTGCAATTGTACCTGCGCCACCACCGCCACCGGTTGATGACCGCGCAGTGATCAATGATCCTGCGACGTGTGATGACCTCTATGCGCGATTCGATCAGCCCGGGGATGGCGCGTCTCCGAGAGGGAGAATAACCAATCGATATCGCCAAACAATGGCAGAAAATAATTGGCACCCCCGGCGCTGGGCCTGTCCTGTCGACGTAGCAGCAGGGGAAGATGCTGATTGCCCAGCCCTGCGCGCGCGATGGGAGGCAACCCGAGCCTTGCTTCCGGGTTGTTACCCTGACTGATCTAGTTGAACTAATAACTGAAAGTTTTAAACATAAAAAAAACCTGGGAAATACCCGGGTTTTTTTATGTTTAAAATCCACCAAAGCAAAACTCTAAAATCTTATCATGTAAAAATATATATTTGAGTATTTTTTCGATGCCAAACGCATCATAAGTAAAACTGGCGGAGCGACCGGGATTCGAACCCGGGATAGGATTTCTCCTATACACGCTTAGCAGGCGTGCGCCTTCAGCCACTCGGCCACCGCTCCAGCAAGTTGTCGAAACTAGTGTCAAGGAAATAAGGAGCAGTCAATCAGGGCTCATAAAAAAAGCCGAGGGCCTGGTATATCTAAAACATTTATTTCGTTTTAAGCCATAGGGGAGCCACGCTTTCACGAAGGGAGCTTCGCAATGCCTAGACGAAATGATCTTAGAAGCATTTGCATTATCGGTTCGGGGCCGGTGGTGATCGGTCAAGCGGCTGAGTTTGATTATTCGGGTACTCAGGCGATCAAAGCCCTCAAAGAGGAGGGTTATCGGGTTATTTTGATTAACTCGAATCCCGCCTCCATCATGACTAATAGCGACGTCGCAGATCAAACTTATATCGAGCCTCTTACGCTCGATTATGTGACGCTGATCTTAGAGAAGGAACGTCCTTGCGCTCTTTTGCCGACGGTCGGCGGCCAGACTGCGCTTAACCTGGCGGTGGAATTGCATCATGCGGGCGTGCTTGAGCGGCTCGGGATTGAGCTTATTGGGGCGGATATTAATGCCATCGAAAAAGCGGAAAATCGCGACCTCTTTAAGAAAGTAATGGCTGAAGCGGGGCTTCCCACTTTGCGCTCGCATATTTGTCATAACGAGGCGGAGGCTCAACTTGCTTTGAATGATTTTGGCTTGCCGATCGTCATTCGGCCAAGCTTTACGCTCGGGGGCACTGGGGGCGGCATTGCTCATTCGGAGAGCTCATTTTGGGACTTAGTGCAAAGTGGCTTGTCGCTTAGTCCAAATCATCAGCTCTTGATCGAGGAAAGTGTCATTGGTTTTAAGGAATATGAGTTTGAAGTGATCCGTGATGAAGCGGACAACGCGGTGATCGTGTGCTCGATCGAGAATTTTGACCCCATGGGCGTACACACAGGAGATTCCATCACGGTGGCGCCGGCGCAGACCTTGAGTGATCCGGAATATCAAATTTTACGAGACGCCAGCCTTAAAGTTTTACGTGCCATCGGCGTAAAAACTGGCGGCAGCAACGTGCAATTCGCGGTGAATCCTAAAAATGGGAGTTTTGCCGTCATTGAAATGAATCCCCGCGTCTCTCGTAGCTCTGCCCTCGCCTCCAAAGCCACCGGCTACCCGATCGCCAAAGTAGCGGCGAAGTTAGCAGTGGGTTTTCGACTCGATGAGATTATTAACGACATCACCAAAAAAACCACCGCCGCTTTTGAGCCAGCTTTGGATTATGTCGTCACAAAAATTCCTAAATTTGCTTTTGAAAAATTTGCAGCTCAAGAGCCAAATCTCACCACGCAAATGCGTTCGGTGGGTGAAGTGATGGCCATTGGACGAAGTTTTAAAGAAAGTTTGCAAAAAGCCATGGCTTCGCTCGAGGAAGGCTTCAGCGGTTTTGACCCGTCAGTACTTAAAAGTGAACTGCTCGATGCCACTTCTCTCAACGTCGAAAAACCCACCCCCAAACGTTTATGGCGCTTGGCAGCGGCTTTTCATCGGGGCTACCAAGTTGATGAAATCGCAGAGTTGAGCAAAATCGATCGATGGTTTTTGCAACAGATCTACGAAATAGTGCAGTGGGAACAAAAACTCGCCGACTTATCGCTTTTTGAACTGAGCCAACGGGATTTTCGTGCGCTCAAACAGGCAGGATTTTTGGATAATCGCATCGCTCAAATCATGGGCGAAAGGGAAGAGGTTATCACCAAGACTCGGCTTAAATTAGGGGTCGTGCCAGTTTTTAAACGCATCGATACCTGCGCGGGCGAGTTTCGTGCTCATACGCCTTATTTGTATTCGACTTACGAGAACCCCTATTTCTCTTTGGAAAATGGCGAGCTGGTGGAGCAATCCGGTTGTGAAGCTCACGTTAGTGATCGTAAAAAGATCGTTGTCATTGGGTCGGGGCCGATTCGCATTGGCCAAGGCATTGAGTTTGATTGCTGCTCAACCGAAAGCATAATGGCCATTAGAAAGATGGGCCTTGAAGCCATCATGATCAACTCCAATCCTGAGACTTTAAGTACTGATTTTGATATCGCTGACCGGCTCTATTTTGAGCCCATAACTTTTGAACACATCGTTAATATTTTAAGTCTCGAGCGGCCCTACGGCGTGATTGTTCAGCTGGGCGGGCAAACTCCCCTGGGATTAGCACGCGCCATCAGTGAGGCCGGTTTTACGATTTTGGGCACCAGTCCCGACGATATTGATCGCGCCGAAGATCGAAAACGCTCCAGTGAATTATTCGCTCATCTCGGCCTTAATCAGCCCGCTTCCATCACCGCCCTCAATATGGCCGAGGCACTAAAGGGCGGCAAAAGTCTAGGTTATCCACTGATGGTGCGCCCGAGCTATGTTTTGGGTGGTCGTGCTATGGAGCGGGTTCACCACGAAACTGAGCTAAGTTTATATGTTGATAAAGCTTTTAAAGCCGCCCCCAATAAACCCGTCTTGATTGATCGTTTTCTCGACGGAGCCATTGAACTAGATGTTGATGCTTTAAGTGATGGCGAATCGGTTTATGTGGCTGGTATTTTACAACATATCGAGGAGGCAGGCATTCATTCTGGCGATTCAGCAGGGGTGCTCCCACCTTATGATTTAAGTATGAGCGTCATCGAAGAGGTGGAACAGGCGACACGGCGTTTATGTCGAGAACTAAAGATTGTCGGTTTGGTTAATATTCAATTTGCCATCAAAGATGGGGCCTGTTTTATTATCGAGGCCAATCCCCGGGCTTCGCGCACCGTCCCTTTCATTAGCAAAGCCACCAACGTTGCGCTCGCGGCCTGGGCCACCCGCATCATGTGCGGCGAATCTTTGCCGGCGCATCTTAAAGATCAGGATTTTAGGAAAAAAATGCCGAGCGGCATAAGCGCGGTTAAAGCTCCCGTCATGCCCTTCCTAAAATTCCCCGCCGCAGACCCTCTGCTCGGCCCCGAGATGCGCTCCACTGGCGAAGTGATGTCTACCGCCAACTGCTTTGCGTGGGCTTTCATAAAAAGCCAGCGTTCGGCCGGGACCCAATTGCCAAAATCCGGAAACCTCTTCGTTTCGGTGGCGGATCGCGACAAAGAAGCATTACTTCCGGCTTTCAGACAAATGCATAACTCGGGCTTTTCCTTGGTGGCCACCGCCGGAACTCATTGGTTTTTAAAAGCTCACGGCATTGAGTCACGACGAATCAATAAAGTGAGGGAAGGCAGCCCCCATGTGCTCGACTTATTGGAAGAGGGCGCCATTAATCTCATGTTTAATACCATTTTAGGCTCCACCAGCGTTCACGATAGCCACCTCTTTCGAAAAATAGCCTTGAAAAAAAATATCCCCTATTTTACTTCGGTTTCAGCAGCCAAAGCATTGGCGCAGGCCCTTGCGATGAAACCTGACGATGATCTTAATCGCGTAGTTTCTCTGCAAGAACTTCACGGGAGTCTTTATGAATGAAATCAGCCCTTATCTTCGTTTGATCGGCAAAATCGCTAACACGAGACACCCGGGAGGACTGGCGGCGAGTGAATTTTTGCTCAACAAAACCAATATCGATAAAAGCTGGCGAGTGCTTGACCTTGGTTGTGGTGCGGGTCACACCAGCGCTCATATTGCTAAGAAATATGGCTGTTTTGTTAACGGTATCGATATATCAAGCGCTGCCCTAGAAAATGCCGTAGCATTATATAAAAATGAGCCTTATTTTGATCGCTTACAATTTGAACAAGCAGATTTAAGTCAACTGCCCTTCTCTGATGCTTATTTTAACGCCGTTTTATGCGAATCAGTGCTGCTTTTTAATGAGCAAAAAGAAAGCGCGCTGGCTGAAATGACCAGGATTATCAAGCCCGGCGGTTTTTTAGTTCTCAACGAGCTGTGTATTGCAGATGGCGCCAATGAAAAAATTCGCGAATATTTTGCCCGCCCTGAATTTGGCGGCTATCTATGCGAGGCACAGCGCTTAAATAGCGGCCTTTCAGCTTTGGGATTTACGATCAAAGTGCACGACGAAAGCACCTTTAATTTGCTCGAGCAAGTCAAAGCGGATTTTGCTCAATTTGGCAACATGAAAGGTGTTTATCAGCTTTTAGAATTGGCTCATCAAACGCTCACCAATAAAGAAGTTCGTCAGGACCTTTGGCAAGTAGCCAAGTTTTTACTAGATATGCCGGCCGGCTTAAAAAAGCTGGTGAGTTTAAAATTGCTGGCCCAAAAGGCCTAGTTAGTCGCTTCAAAACGGGAGAAATACAGCCCTAAAGCCACTAAGCTCTGGATCCCCGCCTTCGCGGGGAAGACAAAATTATTATCAATACCATCGGGAACATCTCCAAAGCTTGCAATCAAACTAATCTTTAAGAGCCAAATTTGTTCAGCAAAAACGCCATGGCGGTTGAAAAAGCGAAGGGACTTTCGGTGTTCGAAAGTATCACAATGCCTTTTTTCTGTTGTTTCGAGAAGGCCATGATGCTGGCAAAGCCCTTGAGCCAACCGCCGTGGAAAACTATTATATCTTTCCCATCGTTCACTATCCTCCAGCCATAGCCATAGTGGCAGGAAAATGGGCCTTTAATATGATTTTTAAACCACCTCTCGGCATCAGGCGCCAAGCAAACTGGGGAATGCAAAGCTTCCAGCTCTTTAGCGGTGGCGATACGAGGAAAACCGCCTAAGTGTAAGAGTAAAAACTGCGCCATATCGGTAATGCTTGCATTTACTCCGCCTGATGAGGCTACCGTTTCATGATAGCGGGATGAATAATTTTCTGACGCAATGAATGCACCGTTTTTTGCCCGCTCGTGAGGCCAAGCACGATTATTTTGCTTTTGAAAATTAAGAAAACCAATAGTACTTCTCTTCATTCCGAGTGCATTAAATAGATGCACTTGCATGGCGCGATTAAAAGGCATTTTAAAGGCCTTGGCCAGGGGCTCCTCGATCAGGCTAAAGGCCACGTTGTGATAATCAAAAAAACTGCCCACACCATAATGAGTTTTTTTAGCAAAGAGCGCTAATAAATGCTGACGTGATGCGCCATGCTCGATTTGCCAATTCCAGCCTTCACGCTTAAATCCTGAAGTGTGACTAAGAATATGGCGCGCCTCCAGATTTGAAATTTTGCATCCTGGAAGAATAATCGGCGTTGTAAAATCAATATTTTTTCGTTTTTGAGCCAATAAAAATAAGGTGGCAGTAAGCGGCTTTGTGCTCGACCCGGTTTGGAAAATAGTTTGTGGACTCACCTTAGCGGGCTGCCCCTTTTTCAGGTGCCCATAGGCCTTAATAAAACGAACGTGGCCTTGTTCGATAATCGCCACGCCGGTCCCAACCACCGAGCCTCCTTCGATCTCTTTTTCGATATGTTGATTAAGATAAAAGTAAGGTGGCAGGCTGGGCCCGAAAGGAGTGTTGCCAATTATCGAATTGGCAAAGCACAGACTATGCATTAATAAAAAGAGAGAGAGTGGGCCACCAAGCATATATGATTTCTCGTGATAGGAGAGATTTTCATAATAATGCTTGAATTGAAAGATGGAAAGAGCGCTTTAAGTGGCACCAACAGTGTTTTCGGGTAGCCCAACCCCCAAAGTGCCCTTGCTATGAATAGCCTTAGGCGAAGGCTTGGCAATCGGGCGCTTGCTTTCAATAAGAGCACTCCCCCGACCGTGGCGAGAAGGTTCGCTAACGGCCGTCACTGTACCATCGGCTCCGAAGAAAATTGCATTCGCGGCCCCTATTTCTGCAGGCTCCAAACTCCATTTATGCCCCTTCTTCATGAGGATATTTGCGGTGATAGTGCCCACCAGGGAAGGCTCGATTAAGGTGGTATCGCTATTTTTTTGACTCATCCGAGGGGCCGCAAGTGCCTCAGAGAGCGACATCTTTAAATCAAAAAAATTCACTAAAATCTGCAATACCGTCGTGATAATCGTGGGACCGCCGGGACTTCCTACCGAAATCAGTGGCTTGCCATCTTTAAATATTAGTGTCGGAGACATACTTGAGCGCGGTCGTTTGCGTGGCTCAGGACGATTGGCTGCAGACGATGAAAAATCAAAATCGGTCATTTCATTGTTCAATAAAAATCCATGCTCAGGCACCACAATGCCGCTGCCACCCCAATCTTCAATGGTAAAAGTGTAGGCCACAATATTTCCCCATTTATCGCTTACCGTTAAATGGGTTGTATGCATGCTTTCTTCACCTAACTCCGATGATGCCTTGGCCGCGTTTTTGTCTCCCATTTGCAGGCCATTTTGGTAGACAAAAGGATTGCCGGCCGAGGCATTAGAGGAATGAGCTTTATCTCGTTTAATGAGCTTTCGTCGTTCAGCAGCATATGACTTACTCAATAAGCCTTCCACCGGCACTGTCATAAATTCAGGATCGGCAAGATATTTATTCCGATCCGCAAATGCTAAGCGACTGCTTTCCAAATAAAGATGTTCCACTTGGTCGCGCGTCATGCTGGCTAAATCAAAACCTTCCAAAATATTAAGGGCTTCGGCAATAACTACGCCGCCACTGCTCGGCAAGGCCATGCCGTAGATATCGTAGCCTCGATAAGTGGAATGAAGAGGCAAACGTATGCGAGCTTCATAATTAGCAAGATCGGCCATGGTCATTTTGCCAGGGGCTACTTTAGCGCCTTTCACCACCGGAGGATGTTCGATGCTTGCAACAATGGCGCGTGCTGGCTTGTCTTCATAAAAATAACGAACCCCATGCTCGGCGATTTCTCGATAAGTACGAGCTAAATCAGGATTTTTAAAAAGAGTTCCTATGGGCAATGCTTGGTTATTTTTAAGAAATAATTTGCTCGAACTACTAAATAAAGCAAACTTTTTTTCATTGACACTCGTTAGCCGATGAAAATTTTCATCGATAATAAAACCTTTTTCGGCAACTAAAATCGCAGGTTCAAGCACTTGGGCGAGGGTACGCGTACCAAAGCGCGTCAGCGCCTCGTGCCAGCCTCGGATGGTGCCAGGAACACCTACGGAAAGTCCGCTTGCTACAATGTTGTTCTTATCTACATCTTTGCCCGAGAACATGGTGGAGCTTGCTGAGTTAGGCGCAGTCTCACGATGATCAATGCTAACGATTCGTCCATCTTTGGCATAGTGGAGCAGCATAAATCCTCCACCACCAATCCCGCAGCTAAATGGATCCGTAACTCCGAGCACTGCTGCTGCTGCTACCGCTGCATCAATCGCATTGCCTCCCTGTTGCAAAATAGTGAGGGCTGCTTGTGAAGCCGCGGCACTAATGGTTGCGACCGCCCCACCATAACCGCTTAGCGTGGCTATTTTTTCCGGTTGAGGTTGAACCGCCATTAGGGGCAAACAAATCACACAAAGCAAAAATTTTCCGATGAGCAAGCGAAACAACATCATATCTCCTCCTGGAGACTTATCGGAATGTTGTTTTGAAAAGTGTCCTATTTCCTTTTCTAAGTCCACCCACCCTCGTCCTGTCTAAAAAACATAGCGGCCCTCCTCGGGGGGAGGGCCGTGGTGCTTAAACTAATAAACTAACAACCTGAATCGATACACAGCTCAGCTTCAATATTATTGCCACAATCTCGTGGTTGAACATCTAAGCACTGTACATCAAAAGGTGATGATGGCGTGCCCTCACCTGTCAAGGTACATACGCCTTGAAAACAAGGATTATCACCAGGCTGACAAAGGACACCCACGAGGGATTCATGAATGCATTGTGCTTCGGTATCGAATAAATCTGGCACTTTGAAGGCTGACCAGGTGGGCGGATCGATCTCTAGGAAAGGTGTTTCAACACAGCCATCGGCAGTGCATGGATCGTCGTCGAGGCAACCATTTTCTTCGATGGCTATCAAGGACATATTTTGTTCAAAGCAGAATGGGCCTTCACTAAGAACGCATTTACCGATGGTGCAAGCAAGACCATCAACATCACAATCGCCAAAGTTGGGGCGGTCTTCGAGCTGGCTAAAATCGCAAGTGCCGCTTGGCTCAATGCAAACACCATCTACGGAACAAGGGTTCGAATCTATGCAAGGATTTGGAGCACCGACGCATACGGCATTGACACAAACGTCATCGATAGTGCAAGCAAGGTCATCATCACAGGCCTGGTTACCGCAATCAGGATCGGCACAATCGATAGAACCATCATCATCATTATCAAGACCATCAGTGCAATCCGCTTCAAAGATTTGACAGGCTTCATCGCACTCTGTTCCTAAAGGCAAAGTTGGAACATTTTGTAGCCCCACACCAAGGCTCGGATCGCATTCTTCATAATGTTGATTGACGGCGAGCCCATCGAGGCCAGCTGGTGCAAGTTGGGGACCTTGTGGCAAATATGAAACGGTGCCATCGACACGATCGAGCTTGGCGACATAATTTTCATCGACTCCGTCAATGCCATCGTTAACAGCGACATAAGTGATATCAAAAAATGCATTATGATCCATGGCATTAATTCGATGGTTGTTATCGATAGGAGCGGAAAACTTCAAAGTGTCCACGGTGCTTGCTACACCAGTATCAACATTCAAAGACGAAAGAAGTGCGGCTCCCCCATGATAAAGCGTTGAACTAGGAAAAGGCGCACTGGCAATCCCGTTGCCGATATCATCATTAGGCAATGCCACCCCAGCAGCACCAATAGTAGTAAAAGCGCCCGTCAGCGGATTTAGTAAGCCCAAAACATTGGGATTAGTGTTGCTATCGGAAAAGGCATAAAAACGACCCTGAGCATCAATGTCAATGTCGGTAATAACTGCGTCGGAACCAAAGAGTGAATCGATATTGGTAAGACCAATTATGGTGGCCTGAGCCGTTACGCAGTCAATAGTTAAGAGCACACTTTTTGAATCACTGCTTCTTTCACCAACGCCGTATAAAACTCCTCGGGAATCAAAATCAATCGCACCGATACGTTCTACCCCAACAGTTTCTTCGCTCACAACCCCAATTTGGTAACCAACTCCCGTATCATTAGCAAAGAAAAAGAGCGAACTTGGGCCATTCGGACCATTGGTGGTAGTGCCATATAAATCATAAATACACTTATTGTGGGCACCTGGGGAAACTTCTTGGATACCATTGCCACATATGCCGTTCGGACCAACTGCTGAAGCAGCTTCACCCCCGCCACCGCCACTACCACCACCGCCACCACCGCCGCTGTTGCCGCCGTCACCAACAAAACCATTGTTGGAATTGGAGGTCTCTGCTGGATTGGAAGAAGGATTGGTAGTTGGGGGAGTCGGAGATTCGGGGTTTGGAGAGGAGGGCGCTGCGTCTGGGTCAATCTCTTCCTTATTGCTTACGGGATTCTTGACCGGCTCGGGAAGAGCATCGCTAACTTCAGGAGTTTGGTCACAACTAATAATAAATATTAGTCCTATTAGCGTAACGCACTGACGCAATAATTTACACGGCAACATTAGTCGCTCCTCTTTGATATTATTGATCCGCAATACAGATCACATAAAAACACCATTTTTATGATATCAAAGAGGCAAAATTAAAACAAAAAATTACCAATGCATGCGACTCAGAATTTATATATTCATATTTTCAAGATACCCCTAGGCGCGCTTCGGCTCTAGCAGCGTCATTGCGAGCGCAGCGCGGCAATCCACACGCAGTGCCGCAATATTTGCCGCGCTGCGCTCGCAATGACGAGTTTTTTTGGCAATGAAAAAGATTTATCTGAACTAAAAAAATATGTGTTTTCTTTCACGAAGCCCGTGGTTGATCATTTCTTGCACACGATTTTTAGTCTCTAAAACCATCAAGGCGATGTCATCATCATCTTCCGTGCCGTCGCCGCTAAAGTTCAGGGGCTCTCCGATATAAATACGGTATTTAACCGGCAAGGGCCACGGAATAAGTTGGGGGAAAATCACGGGCAAAGCGGGGATACCAAGGGACTTTGCCCATGTCCCAAGATTGGCTACGGCCGGCGCTTGCTCTTCTGCACCAATCACCGCGACCGGAATAATAGGAGCCTTTGAGGCCAATGCGATGCGCATAAAACCCGTGCCAAAACTGGTGAGCTGATAACGCTCGGAAAAAAGTTTCGAGATGCCACGCACGCCTTCAGGGAAAACAATCACCCCTTCGTCGTGACTAAGCAGCGTCTTGCAGGTTGAAGGACTGCCAACCACCTGTCCCATACGCGGCAGCAAAGTCGATATGAAGGGAATTTCAGCAGTCCATCGCTCAGCCATTCCGCGCAGGAGGCGAGGAAATTTTGCTTCCAACAAAAAGGCCATGGCAATCATGGCGCCATCGAAAGGGAGCTGACCTGAATGGTTGGAAATCACCATCATGCGCCCTTTCGGAATATGTTCTGCCCCAAAAGTCTCTACGCGAAAATAATGCCGATAAAACCAGCACATGATCGGAGTAATAGCTCTTAAAGTCTGAGCATCAAGACCAAATTGATCCACGCCAAACTCATTAGTTTGTCGGGCTGCTATTTGATCGATACGTTTTTTGGTGTCGTCGTCGAGAAAGCTTTCGCAATACTCGGCGAGAAGATCGACAAACGATAGTGCCATAAGCTACCCCGGGGCCGTGAATTTCTGGTGTGCATCGGCTAAATAATCCTCTTTGGCCTTAGTTTAAAAAAAGCAACAAGCAAAGAACGGCCGGTAAATTTTAATTCTCGACTAGCTTTGGAGTAGAATCGTCAAGGCAGGTAAATAAATCCTTGGTGACCCATTGTCCCGTTCTAAAAGAATAAGCTGGTTGAACTATCCCCATTTAGTGGTGGCGCAATCAAACGGCGGTACCAACCTCTTTAGCGATGAAAGCGATTATCATTTTTACCTAGAAATGCTGCGACAAATGGTGCGGGATCGACTCCTTAAAGTTTTTGCTTTTGCCCTCCTTGAGAAAGAGCTAAGGCTCGTGGTTGAGCCAAGTCGCCTTATGCTGCCGCGCATAATGCAACGCCTGCATGCTAAGCATAGCGCGCACATCAACAGCAAATTTGCCCGTATTGGCCATGTCTTTAGAGGGCGCTTTCAATCTTTGGTATTTAATCAAGACGATTTGTTGGAAGTGGTCAGAAGCGTTCATTTATGGCCCGTGCGCCAAGGCCTCTTGCGTCGGCCTGAGCACTACGCCTATAGCTCTCATGCGGTCTATATGGGCGCTGAAGATAAGCTCATTGATTTTGTTTCCACATCTTTGGTGCTTGAACAATTTGGTGGCGACTTGGAAAGCAAGCGACGGGCCTTTGGTCGTTTCGTGGAGCAAAAAGCGGTGGAACCGGATGATTATGGTATTAAAACTATCAGCCCGGGCATCGGCGCCCATGCCAGCAATGCCGCCAATCTTTTACGTAAAGCTCATGCGCCTGAGGAGGCTATCAAAAAATCATCCCTCGGCACCTTAGCCGAACGAGCAAGCTTACTCCTCAGTATTTCTCTCGAAAACATGGTCAGTTCCTCGAGGCAACAAGACCTGGTGATGGCTCGAAGATTGCTCGCCACTGCCGCGGTCTTAGGCGCTGCGCGCAGCGTGACTGAAGTGGCAGAATTTTTACAACGTGACAAAGCCCAAGTGAGCCGTTTAGTGACTCAAGGGATGGATTTATTGGAAAACAACGAAGCTTTCACCCTTTTGTTTGACGCTTTAAAAGCCAAAGGGGCTGTCAAAGATTTTCGCGAACTCTAAGCTTTAGCTTAGAAGTTATTATTACTTTTTTTGTGGAATGAATATGAATCGTTGCATGGCCCTGATTAACAAAGAAGCATTGCTAAAAAATGTGGCAGCAATCCGCCGCCTGACTCCTAATCCTAAAACTATTATCATGGTGAAGGCTAACGGCTATGGCCATGGTTTGATAGAAATAGCCTCGATTTTAAAGGATGACCCACAAATTTTTCTAGGGGTAGCCGCAGTCAAAGAAGCTCAGTTGTTACGACGAAATGAAATTAGAAACCCGATTTTTTTGTTCGATGGCGGCGCTTTTGTGGGCAATGCCAAAGAAATTTTCGATCTTGCTATTACGCCGGTTTTGTCGTCGAGAAGAGCCTTAGATGACCTCGCTTCAGAATCAAAAAATCATTTATCCCCTTTGGCAGTCCACCTTAAAATCGACACCGGTTTCATGAGGAATGGTTTTGATTATGAAGACCTCCTCAAGGGGGTCTTTGATCAGGATTTGGAACAACTAAAAATGAATCCTCATCTCAAGCTTGAGGGCATCACCACACATTTTTGTCTCGCTGATTATCCTGATTCCGATTTTACCGCCCAACAAGTGGAGCGTTTTGAGCAGTGTCTTAACTATATTTCTGCCCGTGGATTAGATTTTTCCTATATTCATTTCGCCAACAGCGCGGCCATATTACGCTGCATTCTGCCAAACTCAAAATTTAATAATTATCAAGTACTAAGCCGCCCTGGTCTCCTCGCCTATGGCATTAGTCCTCTAGAAAATCCGAGTTTTGTCACGCCCGTCATGAGCATCAAAGCGCAAATAGTTGCCATTAAAAACTTAAAAGCAGGCGCAGGCATTGGTTATGGCCATACTTTTCACGCCCCTTCGCCTCGAAAGATTGGCATTGTGGCCATGGGTTATGGCGATGGTTTAAAGCGTATTCTTAGTAACCGTATTTATGTCCTCGTCAAAGGCCAAAAAGCCCAGGTCGTAGGCACTATTTCGATGGATTCTTGTGCCATCGATTTAAGCGAAATCGAAAAAGTCAAAGAGGGCGATATGGCTACTCTGATCGGTCAAGACGGCACTGAAATAATCAAAGCCGAGCAATGGGCCGGCCTAAGTGGCACCGTGGTATGGGAAATTCTAACCTCCATCGCCGCGCGTTTAGAGCGCGTAGTGATTTAAGAAGAGCTCATAATTGCGGATCAATAATGAATAAATTCTGCACAATTAGTATGTAATAGAATATCAGCAAAATCTGCTGACATAATAACTACTTAAGTAAAGAATAGGAGCATACAATGAAGAAGTATTTTTATATTGGTTCCACTATCCTGGCTACATGCCTTTTTACTACAAGCGCCATGGCTGACAAAGCGGGCGATCAAGCGCGGATTGCCGACCTTCAAGAGCAAGTAACTCTTTTAACTCAAATCCAAAAAGAATTTCAATCGATGGGGGTAAAAGTTGATGATACGATTGCTCAGATCGCAAAATTACAGAAAGATATCGACGACATAAAAAAAGCCACCTCGGAAGCCGCTTCTGCCGCAGCATATGCCGACGCCTATAATAATCTTGACAATTATAAGCCTGCACTACCAGCGGGACGAGTCTGGGGAGCTGGCGTGACGCTTGCTTTTGAGGCCGATGAGGCCAGCCCAGATCCAGTGGTTAATATCCCAGAAGCAACGCTTCGTAAACGAGATAAAGTAAAAGGATTTTTCAAGAAACTAGTTGGAAAAACATAATCATTATTTCATCGTCATTGCGAGCCTAGCGTGGCCATCCATAGTGCATCGGCAGAGCCGCACTGGATTGCCACGCTAGGCTCGCAAAAATTTTAAAACTCGATAGCCCTGACTCAAGGCGAAAGTGTATCAATATCAATCAACCACTGATTCTTTTCATCAAGATATAAAAATATCACCTTAGTCACATCAAATTGTCGTCGTTCTGACAGCTCTAGCCCCGCCAAATGGACCTTGGCCCGGGCGCGTTTTTTCGTCGAATCGATCTCGACACTTTCCACCGCCAAGGATTGCAAATCCACATTAGCCGGCTGAAAACCTATAGTTTTGGTGATGAACTCACTTATTTCTGAAGCCTCTGAGCCTTCTTTGACAAAGTCTTTAAGCGCACTTATGTTTTTAAATTTGATATGCTCAAAGAACCTAAGAGCTTGCTGCCTGATGATGGCTGATTCACCACCAATGGCTAGGCCAAAGGTTGGCACAGCGCCTCCGCTAAAGTGGGCATAGCCGAGATAGCCAGCGCCGGCCAAGCAAAGTACTATTAATAAAACTAACAACTTTCGCATATGTTCACCGTTGATTTGGTCCTCAACTTTTTTATCAATAATAAAAGTAGAGCGCCATGCCGGGAAAAAAAATATTTAGCAGGGAGCATCTCATGATTAGACCACGAACTCGAGACCACAGCTTAAACGAAACGCAAATGGAGCGAAACTTGGCTATCGGCCGAGTTATTTTTAACTCAATCGTTTTTGCCATCGCCCTGTGCGGCATCGTTGGCATGGTGATTTTTTCTTGTGCTCATCGCTCGGGTCTTCAATGACTATCATCGATCTTCTAAAAACCCATGTCGCCCCCGCGCAGGTGCTCACGAGCGAAGAGGAAAAAGCTTATGCGAAGCTTGATCAGTCCAGCAATGTTAAGCCTTCTTCGCCCATGGTGGTTGTTAAAGTACACAATAGCGACGAGCTTTGCGCTGTGGTTCAATGCTGCATCAAAGCAAAGCAGCCCTTAGTAATACGGGCGGCAGGCACGGGCAAATCGGGCGGCGCTGTCGGGGCTCATAACAGCGTCGTCATCGATATCACTAACCTTAATCGCATCATTGCCATCGATGTTGAAAATATGACTGCAGAGATTGAACCGGGAGTGGTTTTAGGCGATTTTCAGGCGGCGGTTAAAAGCCATGGCCTTTATTATCCGCCAGATCCTGCATCATGGGCCACCTGCACCCTGGGCGGCAACGTGGCGGAAAATGCAGGGGGCCCCTCGACGCTTAAATATGGCTGTACCAAAGAATATCTGCTCGGAGGCCAAGCCATTATCGGCACCGGCGAAGTGATTGATTTCGGCAAGCGATGTCCCAAAGGTGTTGCAGGCTATGACATCGCTTCGTTGTTATGCGGCAGCGAAGGAACGTTGGCAGTCTTTAGCAAACTCACTTTGAGGCTATTGCCTCTTCCTAAAGATGAATGTGCAGGCTTATTTTTATTTAGCGACGACGAAAAGGCGCTCGAGGGCGTCAACACTATTCTTCACCATGGCCACCTGCCTAAAACCTTAGAATTTATTGATGGCTATTGCCTCAATGCCCTCAAGAAATCCGGCCACCTCACCCACCTGGAGCCAGGGATTTCGGCCCTCTTAATCGAATGCGATGCCTCTTTTGACGGCGGCGCAAAAGAACAGCTCAAAGCTATTCTAGAACGGCTCAAAGCGTCGGTTATTCGCGCAGAACTTGCTCATAGCGCTGAAGAGAGAAAAATAGCATGGCAAGCGCGCTCAAATCTCAGCGAGGCATGTAGCAAATTTTTGGGCCATAAAATCTCCGAAGATATCGCCATTCCTCTGAGTAAAATGCAAGCCTTTAGTGCGTGGTTCAAAGCGAAGGAGTTAAGCCCCCACCTCCTCTGCGCGCTTTTCGGGCACGCCGGCGACGGCAACTTACATGTGCAAATTATGTATGCTCACGAAAAATACCGTGCTCGGGCCGAAGAGCTACGGCATCAGGTCCTGCTAAAAATACTCGATTTAGGCGGTACTTTAAGCGCTGAGCATGGCATTGGGCTGCAAAAAAAAGCTTATTTGCCTTTGGAGCAGTCGGCAGCGTTGATTGATTTACAAAAACGGATAAAACAGGCTTTTGATCCCAATCACCTGTTAAATCCCGGCAAAATATTTGATAAGTGAGCAAAATTTTAGTTCGGCCGTGAGGCTGGTAGTATCAATACGTATTTAAGGGACTCATTTTAGGGTTATTGCGAGCGCCTCGCTCTCATTGCCGCGCTGCACTCGCAATGATGATTGAGGCTAAAAAATTTAGGAATTCATATGAAAAAACCCACCATTAGTTTTAAGACGCGCTTCATAGCCCCTTGGCTGGCACTGAAAGGCTTTTTAAATAGCCAACCGGAAAAAGATTCCACCACCACTTTGGTAATGAAGGAATTTTTAGGCCTCATCATGTTCGCTATCGCCATAATGTTGGCGCTCGCCCTGATGTCCTATAATTCTTTAGATAATCAGGCGGGCATTCATGACCACGACCTGCACAATTGGCTTGGACCAATGGGCGCAAAAATAGCTGGCGTGCTCATGGGTTTTTTCGGCATCTTATCCATAGCACCGCCCATTATGGCTCTGCTCGTAGCAAGCCGTTGGTTTTTTGGCAACAAAAGCTTATTTAGCCTGGGCCGTTTTGGCGGTATCAGTCTCATGGTTTTAGGGCTCGCGCCCATCTTTTCTCAACTCTGGCCCGCCATGGGTGGCAGGCTTGGCATAGCTTTAGGCAACGCGTTACGCGCGAGCATCTCGCGAGGAGGCCTATGGGTTGTCGGCCTCACTGCGTGCGCCTGCGGATTATTATTCATCGTCAATCGGCCTTATGTGGCTTTTAGTTTAAACGCGATGCTTAATCTTTTACGCCAGCTCAGCCAAAAAACCCGTGACATAAAAATATCTATCCCCATCAAAGAGCCGCTCTTGGAGCAAAGACTCACCATGCGGGAGCCGGTTTTTGCGGCCCCGTCTGCGAGCCTCGTGCCCCCTTCCCCACCCCCTCCAGCGATAGCGCCAAAACCTGCTGCTGCCGAGCCTCCAGAAATCCTCATTAAAGAGGCCACCTATGATAGCGGTTTTCAAATCATCGAACGCGACCGTGAGGCGGAATTGTCGGCCATAAAATTTGCTGAAAAAGATGGCAAAAAAAGAGGCGTAGTTTTTAATCTTCCGCCCTTAAAATTGCTGGATTTTGATGCGCCTCCACCAAATATTGTGGATCCAAATCACTTCAAACAAGAAGCAGAACGCTTGCAACGCGCCTTTTTACAATTTGGTATCGAAGGAAAAATTCGCGAAATTAGGCCTGGACCCGTAGTCACCAATTATGAATTTGTGCCAGCCCCCGGCATAAAATTATCCCGTATCGCTGCACTTTCCGACGATATTGCCATGGCCATGTCAGCCGTGCACGTACGTATCGTCACCCCCATACCCGGCAAAGGTGCCGTCGGCATTGAAGTACCCAATGAAAAACGCGAGACGGTGTTTTTAAAAGAAATCGTCGCCGATGAAGTGTATCGCGCTCAGCCTCATAAACTCTGCATGGCGATCGGCAAAGACGTGGAAGGCACGCCTTATTTCATGAACCTCGCTGACATGCCCCACGTGCTTATCGCCGGCACCACGGGCTCGGGTAAATCAGTGAGCGTGAACGCCATGATTTGCTCGATTTTATATCGCGCCACCCCCGACGAAGTGCGCTTTTTGATGATCGATCCAAAAATGCTCGAGCTCTCGATTTATAATGGCATTCCTCACCTGCTCTTGCCGCCGATTATCGACGCCAAAAAAGCCGCGAACGCCTTGAGATGGGCGGTAAAAGAAATGGATCAGCGTTATGCTTTGATGAAAGAAGCGGCCGTACGCGATATCACAACCTATAACGAAAAAATCAAAACCCATCCCCTCGAGGAACTCAAAGAGCCCGATGGCCGCAAACATGAACATTTGCCCTTCATCGTGATCGTGGTGGATGAATATGCCGACCTCCTCGCCGTCGCCGGCAAGGAAGTAGAAGGCTATATCATGCGTCTCGCCCAAAAAGCGCGAGCCTCGGGTATCCACGTCATGCTTGCGACGCAGCGTCCCAGCGTCGACGTCATCACCGGCGTTATCAAAGCCAACTTTCCCGTGCGCATGGGATTTAGGCTTGCCTCTAATCACGATTCAAAAACCATCATCAATAAAACTGGCGCTGAAAAGCTGCTTGGCAAAGGCGATGTGCTGATAATGCCCCCGGGCACCAGCGATGTTTTCCGGGTGCACGGTGCTTTCATTTCCGAAAAAGAACTCGTACGCGTAGTGCAATTTTTGCAGGAGCAAAAACCCCCCGAATATCGTGATGACATCGCTGAATTTGAAGAAAGCCTAAATAACGAAGGAAATGCTGAGGGCTTCGACAAAAATGACGCCGACGAAAAGTTGACCGACGCCATCGCCATCGTTCGCGAACACAACAAATGCTCCACCAGCTTTTTGCAGCGCCATTTATGCGTAGGCTATAACCGCGCCGCACGCATCGTTGAACAAATGGAAAAAGCCGGCATGGTGGGCCCCGTGCTCAACGCGAAAGGAGAACGGGAAATTTTTGTGGATCGCTAGGGTTTCCCAGCAGAGTACTATCGGCAGATCTTTTTTGGCTCAGGCCATCTTTCCGACTTGATACATCTTTTAGCCTTGGCACCAGAGAAATCAGGCTATTATCGCTTCTAAGTTAAGACCCGGAAAAATCGTTTTAAGGGATGCAATAGTTAACAGTGATGGATTCGCTGTTTTGCTATTTTCAAGTCGCTGATAACTGTAGGGGCTTTTAAACCCTAATTTTTTAGCTACTTGATTTTGGGTTAAGTGATTTTTTACACGCTCTTGGCGCAATACCATCGCAAAAGCGATCTTAGGATCCACCGATACTTCAATTAATTCTTTTCCTCTGACTGAACTAAGCGGCTCTGGAAACATCATCTTGGAATTCTCTGGTTCATCGAGATAGAGATTGAGAGCTTCTTGAGCATTTTCGATAAGGCCCTTCTTGGTATTTGCCTGAGTGATACATCCCTTGAGCTCTACACATTCTGCCCAATAACCTTTTTTCTCTTGATGTACTTTAAAATGATATCGCATATTACTCCTCCAATCGTTTCAGTAAAAATTTCTCAAGCCCTTTTCCCAATTCCTTGTGCATTGGAATAGTTTCGCGCTCATCGCCTTTGGCCATGATTACATGCGAGCCTTTTTGCCGGATTTTCTGCCAACCCGCCTTCTCAAACTTCTTTTGAATTTCTTTGCCGCTTAAAGGCATCGCATATCCCTACTTAACGACTTATCACCAACTATACTTGGCAATTTATCTATTGTCAAATAATCCAATAAGCTCAGGTTTTCCTAGCAGACTCCAGGGGCCTTGACAGCAATAAAAACCGCCATACTGTACTATCATGATATTACAGTACAACAAAGGAGTGCTATCTTGAGCGCTGGCCACCATGCCGATTACGTTGAGCTTTTTGATGCTCTCTTGCATTTAAAAAATGCAAAAGAATGCGAGAATTTCCTGCGGGATTTATGCACCCATCAAGAAATAAAAGCGTTAAGAGAGCGATGGAAAGTTTGCCAACTTTTAGAAAGCGGCGAATTTTCTTATCGCGACATTCATGAAAAAACCAAAGTTAGCTTAGTCACGATTGGGCGAATAGCGAGGTTTTTAAACGAAGATTCCCATGGAGGCTACCGCTTGGTTTTGCAAAGAATAAAAAAATGACAACAACGAATTTGCGATGGCCAGGATTATTACTGGTACAAGTTGGCGGCGCTATTTGCCTGCCAATGCTCATGGTGGGCTTTCTGCTTGGGAAGTCTTTGGACTTAGGCAATGCGCTTATCACCATTTTTTTAGGCAACGGTTTTCTGGCTATTTTGGCTTGCTACATGAGCATGGTGGCGACGAGAACACGAAAAACGACACCCCAATTAGCACTAAGCACTTTCGGCCCTAAGCTAGGTTTCCTCTTCTCTCTAGTTTTTATGCTGAACTTAATTGGCTGGTTCGGCATTCACCTCGTCGCCATGGCAGATCTTATCGCCGCCCGTTTTCCTATTCACATCTCCCTTATCACCCCGGCCGCCATTATCATTTTGGGGCTTGTCATCACGATTTCGGTTCTGGGTGGAATCAGCTGGCTTGAGAAAGTAGCTAAATACTCACTTCCCTTATTGCTATGGGGAATGCTGTCTATGGCAAATGGTGAAACCTATGTGCAATCCTGGGATTCAAGCCAAAATTACACTTTGGATTTGACCGGTGTCCTCGTCGTGGTATCGGGATTGTTCGGATGCATTGTTGACCTTCCCACCTATTTTTGCCGGGCTAGATCGCCAAGAGACGGGATTATCGCTTCTTTGTTGCTATTTTTGGTAGTGGTTCCTGCAATCGAAATTTTGGGGCTTGGCATTTCCTCCCCATTAGGAACAGATGACTTCGCAATGCAAGTTATGCAGGCTTCTTCAGGCTTCATGAGAGACTTGTTTTTGGGATTTTGCATTTTAGCCGGGTGGACCACCAATAATTGCAATCTTTTCTCCGCCCAGACTTTTTTCGAGGCTATTCAGTGGAAGTCAAAACCCCTCGCCTTTCAGCAAAGAGCTCTGTTGATCGGTAGTATCGGAACCTTATGCGCTCTCCTCACCATCCATGTTCCCTTTGAAAACTTGCTCATCTCTATTACTTTGCCCTTATTTTTCAGCGGTGCTCTATTAATGTTATTAAATGCCCGGAGGCCATCATGATTATTAGTCCAGAACAATTGCCGTATTTGGCTCGTGGCGCAGCAGTGCTCGGATCAGGTGGCGGTCAAAATCCCGAACTGCTTTTAAAGAGCGTAGAGATGGCCATGCAGGGCTCTACGGGCGTGCTCCTCGTCGATGTAGACACACTTGACGATGAAGCTTTGGTGGTACCCGTGGAATATATGGGTGCACCCGATCCGAGTGCAGCTCTGGTTCTTGATGGCCGTGATGTCGAGCAACTGATTAAGCGCGTAGAACTCCGATTTGGCAAAAAAGTTGATGCCATTTTAAGCGGCGAGATCGGCGGGGCCAACGGCCTGGTGGGCGTCTTGATTGCAGCGAGATTGGGTTTGCCGCTTATTGATGGCGACAACGTCGGCCGTGCGCTTCCTATGCTTCAGATGAACACGCCTTCCCTTTTCGGTATTAAACCAACGCCCGCATTTTTATCTGGAAAAGGGGGCGAAACTATCGTTGAAATTGATAGTCCCGACGTGCAAACACTTGAAACCATTAGCCGCGCCTTAGCGATAAGTCTCGGCGGCAATGCGGCTTTCATCTACAATGTCATGCATGGGTTTGAAGCAAAAAAAGCCATCGCTAAAAATACCCTTTCGCAAGCCATCAGATTGGGGAGACAGAACTTTGAAGGAAAACCCATTGGCACTATGCTTGGGCAAGGAAAAATAACTCGCATTGAGCTCGAAAGAAAAAGTGGATTTTTACGAGGAGAAATTGAAATCAGCGGTATGGGACCGACGCTACATATCGATGTATGCAATGAGTTCATGGCGCTAAAAAGAGAGGGGCGTGTTTTAAGCTGTGCGCCTGAGATTATCGTTATGGTTGCCAACGACCGAACTATCATCACCAGCGATTCTGCTAAGCTTGGCATGTTTGTGGTGCTATCTTGCCTGAAAGCTCCCGAAATTTGGTTGCAAAAGGCGGGCCTTAAAGTGTTGGAACAAGCAGGATTTAGAAAACTTGATGCCCAGTGAACCCGCCCGGACGAATTAAATAGCTAATAAATGCAATATTAGTCTTGATCTTGATGAGCCTTCCAATGAATCATGGCCTAACAAAAAATTCCTAAGGGGGGAATAAAATGATCAAGATCATAGTATCGCTATTATTGGCAGCAAGCTCGCTTCTAGCAACTTCGTCGGAACTCAAATGGGAGGGTAATACCTATCATAGCGGCGGCACTGGGAAGGTACTTCACGACGGCGACTTTATCGAGTTTTCGTTGAAATTTAATGCAGCCTGCTTCAATGACCGCACTGAAGCTGCGAATCACGTGACTACCAACATTGGAAGTTTTGTTGAGTGGGTAAACCTTAACCAAGCAAATACTACCGGTGGCGCCGTCACTTATGACGATGATGTAATAAATGTCTGGCGACAAGATGGACAACATTATAGCCCTAACAGCGATTATTGCGATGGCAAATATTTTGCCTCTCAATCAGTAACGATTGTTCTCAATCGATCTGAGGAAGCTGCAACTCTAGAAGCTGTGACAGTCCAAGGCTTTTACAGTGCTCTTCAATTGGCAATATGGCCACTTAACAGCGATAGCAATGAACCTGGCCAAGCCTATGTCTCGACCACCATCGCCGACGTTGAAAAGGGCGTCTATGAAGCCACCGCCGATGCTTTGAGAAGGAGCGCCAAGGCTAAAGCACGCGCTAAAGCCACCGCTGATTTCCTAGACTTTTTAGGTGACAACCGACCATGGCGTCTGCAAAATGTTGATTTTACCGAAGGCGGTTATGCTGGCGCTTATAAAACCTCGCTTGAAAATGCTGTGCCTGCAGCAATCGCACCTGGTGGAGCTCATCTGATTCCGGCCACCTTGAAACTTAAGCCTCTCACCTTTAACGTCACTGGCAATTTCACCTTTGCCTATTAACTTGATGTTGGTGCTTTGAGCGCTTAGCGCTCGAAACGCTCGATTATTCGAGCGTTTTTGTTTTAAGGCGGCACCACGCTCCCTCGCCCGCTTGCGCTAGGAGTTGTTGCGGTAAAGCCGGCCCCTAAGCCTATATCTTGTAAAACCCCATAATATCCCCCTCCTGCGGAACCATTTGATTAGTCTTTGGGGCGTCTTTCCTAAAGCGCCTGATGCTATAAGCTGGCAAAGTGATTATCTTAAAAGGCTCTATCTAAAAATGAATAATAATACATTAGTTAATGCGCCCGTGCTCGCTTCACTCAGTCGTGGCCTCAATTCTCTCAACGATCCGATAATTGAGTGTTGTCATCGAGGTTTGATTTCAGTAGTGGATGGCGACGGAAATACTCTATTTGAAGTTGGCGATACCAACACCAAAACCCACATGCGTTCAACAGCCAAGCCTTTTCAAGTAGTGCCTTTGCTCGAAAATGGTTTCCCGACCGAACTTTCCTCGAGGGATTTGGCTTTATTTATGAGCTCTCACGGTGGAGAGCCCTTGCACACAGAGCGGGTGGCGGAAATTTTGCAAATTTTTGGGCTCTCCAAAAATGATTTACGATGTGGCGCTCATCCGCCGCAAAATCAGGTTGCTCAACTTGAGTTATTAAAAAACAATAAGGCTCCAACTAGTTTGCATAACAATTGCTCAGGCAAGCACACAGCCATGCTGATTTTGTGCCAACAGCTTGGTCTCGATCGCACAAGTTATGAGCTGCTCGACTCAGAAATCCAAAAGAAAATTAAAGCCGTTATCAGCTTATTTTCTGAAGTCGCTGAATCAGAAATTGACTCAGGTATGGATGGCTGTTCGATGCCATCGTTTTGTTTGCCCTTCAAATCCATTGCCCTCGCTTATGCCCGACTGAGGCATTGGTCCAAAAATCCGGCAACTCTCTATACCAATCAAATTTGGCAGGCAGCGACGACCTATCCCGAATATATCGCCGGCAATGATAGGTTTGATACTGAACTGATGAAAGCTGCAAAAGGCGATATTTTTTCAAAAACTGGCGCAGATGGCATGCATGCTCTTTCTCTTCGGCCCAATGCTCAATTTCCAAGTGGCCTCGGCATCGCTATTAAGATTGTCGACGGGGACGCCAAGCAAAGCATTCGTCCTTTGGTGCTAAAAACCATCCTTGAACGTTTGGGACGCTGGCCCAATGAACCAAAGCTGGATGCATTTTTGCCGCACTTACTGAACTTTCGGGGATTAAAGATCGGCACGATGTTATGTCATTTTTAACCATAACCACGAAACCCCAAAGACCACAAAACAAAACAATGCGAAAAAAATTTGATCGAGATTTCGCACGATACTTCGTTTTTGGACGGGTCGATATTCTTCTTTGATAGGGGCCGAGACATCAGGCAAAGAAATGGGCTCGTGCTCTTCCTCAAATGCCACATTCTCGACGTGAGTTTTGCTATATGAATCGTCGTCGTGTTCAAAAAAACGAAAATCGGTGGCGCCAATTTTCAGCATATCTCCGTGATGCAAAATCACCGAATCTTTTATAAACTCCTGGTTTACGACCAATTTAGCGTCGTTAATAAGAATTGCTCTCACGCCGTTGATGTCGCGAATAAAGGAAAGGTGTTCTTTATTTATGAGCTCGTCTTCGACCACAAAATCGAGATGATGTGCTCTGCCTAAAACGAAGGACGATCGCTCTCCGCTAAAGATGAAGCGATCGCCAGTGCTTGTGGCTAACAAATAGGGCACTTCTTCCTTCATCGACAAATCTTCAAAAATCCGGCCCATTAATTTTCTTGCCACCACGGTAGTTTTTTCAGCGCGCGGCATTTGGTTGTCGCTCGTTACCTCGATGATAAAGCCAGGAATTTTTACAACTTGCGTGATTGAGAGAGGATAGCTCTGAGCCGGCTCCAATCGAAAGTCATTGAGCCAAGTGCCATGCCTCGAGCCTTCATCGACAATAAAATAAGCTTTGCCTTCGTATTTAATAACAAAGTGTCGTCGGCTCACTTCCTCGTGCTCAAGCTCCACGGTGCAGCCTTGGCTGCGGCCCACGCTAATTACTAAATCCTCCAAAGAATGTTCTTTAGGAGGGCAGTCGAGTTCTCGCGAACGAATACTCAGCTTTATTGCCATGACCATCGTCCCATCAGCGCTGCACCTGCGTGATAATTTCTTGACACGTTTTTTGATTTTCCATGCTTAGTGGAGTTTTTTCGCACCACAAATATTCCTGACAATGACTCACCGCTCGTCGAGCATTAAGAACTGAGGCGAAATAGGTGCCCAAACGAAAATGAGCACTACACAGTTTAGGTTTAATTTTTAGAGCCATTTCGCATTCAGCTTGGGCTTCACTTTTAAGGCCGCGCTCAAATAAGGCCGCGCAAAATGCTTCATGAGCCTCGGCATTGCTGTTGTGTCCGGCGATGGTCTCGCGAAATTTTTTATAACTATTTTCGGCGATTGCACTTTTTTCATAGGCAAACACTATGCCTTTACGACAAGCGGCGTTGTCGGGCGCATGAGTCAGACAAAGAAAATAGTGAGCAAAGGCCTGATCAAACTTTGCTTGTTCAGTTTTTACTTGTCCTAATCCTTCATAGCAGCCGTCGTTTTCTGCGTTGACCTGAAGACATTGTGAAAATGCTAAATCAGCGGCCTTTAACATGGGCTCACTCTCGTCGGCAAACTCAGTTAAATCGTATCTATTTAATTCAATCAGACCTAAATCGCGATAGGCATGATCAAATTCCGGCTCCAGCGCGATTAATTTTTTTATCTGATCCCGCGCCAAAGCAAGATGATGCAAACTTTTTTTAACCGCTTCCTTGGCCCGCCATCGCTCTGCCATGCGTAAATGGCTGAGGCCGCTATTATAACGAGCGTCGCGATTGCTGGGATCGATTTCTAAAGCCCGATCAAAATATTTGAGCGCCTCACGAAACTCGCCATGGGAAAAATAGATCACCCCTAAATTATTTCTGGCCTCAGAAAAATCGTTATCTTGCCTCAAGGCTCGCGAAAAAAACTTGATAGCCTTTGGTTCATCGGCATGGGTGAGGGCAATCAGACCAATACCGTTTAGGCATTCGGGCATCGATGAATCGTATTCTAGACACAGCTCGCAATGAATCTGCGCGCGAGGATAATCCTTGATATGAATGCTCTCAATGCATGATTTTTGCTGCAGAAGCGCGTTTTCATTAGGTCGATGACGCTTAAAGCAGGAGCCGAAGAACAAACAAAAAAGCACTGAAAAGACGACTGCTTTTTTGTTCATTATTCACCCCTAGGTTTGCCTGGCAGAAAAAACATGGTTTTTGTGATGCAGCAAAATAATGACTGCCATAGCTAAAACACCTATGAGGGCAAACTTGTTCTCAGTCCAAACAGAAAAGCTAATAATTCCGCTCAGAGTGCCATAAAAACTTGCGCGCTCGGCGACAAAACCGAGAAAAAGCAAGAATAAAAATACCAGCAAGGCTAATAAAGACGCGGGCCAAAAAATGAACAACATTGCCCCCGCCCCAGTTGCCGCCCCTCGCCCGCCGGTGAACATGAGCCAAATGGAAAAACAATGGCCGATTACTGCCATGAAACCAATCAAAGCAATAATTTCAATTTTCACGTCGAGAGAAGCAGCAATGGCACAAGGAATAACCCCTTTGGCTAGGTCCAACATGAAAACTAAAAATCCGGATTTTTTTGACCAAGTGCGCCACAACATCAAACCGCTATGGGCATGATTTGGCAGCGTACGTAAATCAACCTTGTGAATAATCTTGGCCACCAAATAAGAGGTTGGTGTCGCTGCCAGTGCGTAGGCAAAGAAATAAAAAAGCAAATGTTCTGGCTGTAGAGCCTCGAAGAAAAAATTGCGCATATCTCACCTCAATAGTGAAGATAGCGCAATTTGGGCCTAAAGTTTGAACATGGTGGCTAAATGTTCAGCAAGCATCTGCATGGTGGCGGCGGAAAGAAAGAAGCAAATATAAATAGCCGATAATATACTCATGGCCTTCATAAATCCCACCATTTTATATTGCACCAGCAATGCACGAGATAAATTGATCGTCACCATCGTCACCGCTAATAAAGGGCCGATGATGGGAACCGCGTAAAAGAACATGGAGCATAGCGCAATCGATGCACACTCAAGAATCCGCAAAAACTCCAGCTTCATATCTGGCTTTCGCGCGAGCAACCACAAAAAAACAAATACTGCCCCACCGAAAACATGATGAGCCATATAAGCGATCAACGGCGATAAAATACCCATAAGTAAGGCATAAGAACGCTGCAAACTAAGCAAATCAGCAAATCCTTTCCCTTCAAGTCCGAGGCTATTGATGGCCGACTGGTAAAGTTCTGGACGAACTAAATAATCGTTCGTCACCAAGGTTGTGACACCGTAATTTATTAAGCTGCCGAGGCCCAAGCCTAAAAACACACCTGCAAAACCTAAAGCATGGAGGCGTTTAGCATCTAAGCCTAAAAATCGATGTTCAAAAAATACCCGGGGAGAAAAAAGTGCGAGTTTAAAATCGCTTAAAAATGTCGTTTTTTGTAACACGGGGGCGCCCTTCATTTTAAATAAAGGAGGCTTTAGCACGAAAAATGGCTAATGCCTAAGGAGGGACTTAAGAGCCCTAATCGCTTTCATTCTCAGCTCTGCGAATCTCAACCCTTACAACGCGTTTTTCCTCAACTTCAACCGCGCGCAAACGCCAACCATCATAAACAAAGACCGCATTTTTATTAGGTATTTTCCCAAAATGACTCACTAAAAACCCGCTCAAGGTTTCGTAGGCCTCATCCGCTGGCAGATGAATATCGCTGAATTTATAAAAATCCGAAATAGTCACACGCCCGTCTGCGATAAAATGCTGATCAGCAACCTTTTGAATGGAAGGACCTTCCTCTTCGTGATCATATTCATCACGAATTTCCCCCACGATCTCCTCAAGAATATCTTCCAGACTGACGATCCCGGCTGTGCCGCCATATTCATCCACCACAATGGCCAAATGAACTTTTTGTCTTTGAAACTCACGTAATACCGCATTAAGCTTCATGGATTCAGGGATAAAGATCGCCTTTCTAAGATGATTTTTAAGATTAAAGGTAGTGCGCCCTGCCACTTGAAAACTGATCAGGTCTTTGACATAAAAAACCCCTACCACATGATCGATATCATCAGTGTAGACTGGCCAGCGCGTATAACCGTGCTCAGAAACCTGGGCTAAAATCTCATTTAAGTTGGCATCAAGAGAAAGCGAGTGAAGCTCGGTGCGCGGCACCATGATCTCGCGCGCCACCGAGTCGCGAAAGGCCATCACACTTTGTAGCATTTTGCCTTGCTCTAGCTTAAAAACCCCTTCTTCATGGGAAAGCCTAATCAAATATTCAATATCTTCCTCAGTAGCCACCGGACCATCCCTTTTCGTGCTCCCGCCCAAAGCTTGGACCAAAAACACCGCAAAATGGGTCAATAACCAAACAGCTGGAAAGAGGAGGAAATACAAAGGATAGGCAAAATAAATCATCAATCTCACAATGCTACGAGCATTGTGCCGGGCAAAGGTTTTAGGAGTTATTTCACCAAATATAATTAAGGCAAGAGTTACCAAGGTTGTAGCAATAGTTATTACGTGGTCATGAAATATTCTTTGAGCATAAATGGTAGCCACTACTGCCACCAAGGTATTAACTATATTACTTCCAATAATTATCGCGGTTAATATTCTATTAGGTCGTTCTAACCACAAAATGAATGGCTTAATAAACCCATGTTTTTCATCGATAATTTTTCTAATATAGGTTTCTGGCACCGTAGTTAAAGCCGTCTCAGCAGCGGAAAAAACCGCTGATAATAGCAGACAGGATATAAGTACTAGCCAGTAGGATAAATCACTATCCATATATAACTATGAGCCCCCGAAACATAGGTAAACATACTAAATTGAGCGGTACTGCGCAGCGAACGAGGGGGAATTTTTGAGAATTTTTAATGATTAGGCGTATATAACTAAGCTATCTCGGTTTTGTCATACTCGGGCTTGACCGAGTATCTATCTTATGGGCTCTGCGGGGCTCAGTGAAAGATATGGTGTGTTTTCAAGGTTCAAGGTATTTCGAAGCAGGAATATCCCAGTCCAATGCACCGCTTCGCGTTGCTTTTCACATTTTTCACTGCTATAGAGCCCCCAAGTACGCACACACTAAAGACTTTGGGTGCCCCTTTAAACGGGTCAATAAGCGTCTGTTCGCTGTCTTTTGGTGTGGAGGAAAAAACCCAAAACCAAGTTCTTTAGGGAACTTAAACGAGGAAATAATGTCTAAGATTGGTATGAGAGAAATGCTTGAAGCCGGAGCCCATTTTGGTCACTCCACCCGTCGCTGGAATCCGAAAATGGCCCCTTATATTTTTGGGCCAAGAAACGGGATTCACATCATCGATTTGCAAAAAACTGTTGGTCTTTTTAAAGACGCTTACGAGTTTATGCGTGGCACGGTATCGAAGGGCGGCAAAGTGTTGTTCGTCGGCACTAAGAAGCAAGCACAAGAGATCGTTAAAGATGCAGCACTCGCATCGAATCAATATTATGTAAATTATCGTTGGTTGGGCGGCATGCTCACTAATTTTAAAACCATCAAACAATCCATTGAGCGTTTGCGTAAGCTGAGCGAAATGTCCACTGATGGTACCTTTGAAAAACTTCCTAAAAAAGAAGTTTTCAAACTTACTCGTGAACTCGAAAAATTGGCGAGAAACTTAGACGGTATCAAAGAAATGACCAAAGCACCGCGCGCCATTGTCATCATTGATCCAAGAAAAGAACATATTGCCGTGAGCGAAGCCCACAATCTTAAGATTCCAGTTGTCGCCATGCTCGATACCAACTGTGATCCAGATGTAGTGGATTATCCAATCCCCGCTAACGATGACTCCATCCGCTCCGTAAGCCTCTTCATGGCGAAACTGGCTGATGCGTGCAAAGAAGGCGATATCGCGCACCAAGCTGACCTCGCAGATCGCCGTCAAAAAGCGACTGACAAAGAGGGAGATAAGCCTCACCACATCAACAAAGACGTTCGCAAAAAATCCGGACCGAAAGTTGAAGTAGTAGCAAAGAAAGCTGAGCTTGATGATCAAGATGAAGCTGCTGCCGTTGCTGATGATGCTGATGCGACTGAAGAAGAGATCGCATCCTAAACTCTCCTGAAGAATTTACCTTTTTTAAAGCTGCCATTGGCAGCTTTTATCCGATAAGTGAGGAAAATATGACACAAATTAGCGCATCAATGGTTAAGGAATTAAGAGAGAAAACTGGCGCAGGTATGATGGATTGCAAAAGTGCTCTATCAAGTGCCGGCGATATGGAAGGCGCCATCAAAATCTTGCGTGAAAAAGGTCTTGCAAGAGCCGCCAAGAAAACTTCGCGCATCGCTGCTGAAGGCTTAATTGGCATCAACGTTTTAGGCTCAAAAGCCTCCATGGTAGAGCTTAATTGCGAAACCGATTTCGTGGCACGTAACGATGATTTTAAAAACTTGCTCAGCACGCTGGTAAAAACTGCTCACAATTTCGATGCAAAAAGCTCTCCTGATTGCACCGATATCGACGGAAGTCTTCTTAATTCATTTAAGACTGCCGACGGCCATACCGTAGAGGGTCTTATTACTGATAAAGTAGCGACCATCGGTGAAAAAATTGCCCTTCGTCGTTTCGCTCTTCTTTCCGGCGGCGATCTTTATGGCTCTTATCTTCATGGCGCAGGATCAATCGGTGTTTTGGTTGAATGCAAATTGAATGATCCAGCTTTGGCGAAAAAATCTGAAGTGGAACAAGCTGCTCGCGATATCGCTATGCATACCGCAGCATCCAATCCATCATTCATCAATGAAAGCGAAATTCCTGAATCATGGGTCCAAAGCGAACGCGATATTTTTAGAACCCAAGTTTTGGCCTCGGGCAAGCCTGAAAATATGGTTGATAAAATTGTTGATGGCAAAATGGCGAAACATAAAAAAGATTTCTGCCTGCTTGACCAACCTTTTGTTAAAAACCCAGACCTCAGCGTTCAAGGCATGCTCAATGAGCTTACTAAGTCCACTGGTGCTCAGTTGACTGTTTCTCGCATTGTTCGCTTTAAAGTAGGCGAAGGAATTGAGAAGAAAGAAGATAACTTGGCTGATGAAGTAAGAAAGTTGACTGCTTAATTACTAAATATTCATCGCGTCTCGAACGTTAGCTATTTGCCAGCTTTATTGCTGGCATTTTTAATGGGTAGGAGGACGAGAAGCTTGATGAGCATTATTCAGAAAAAATATTTTTTTCTCCTTGCCTTCGCTTCCCTTTTTCTTATGGCCTGCGAACGACCTGAGATCGTCGTCGAAGGGCTCACGCAAAACGACGCCAATGAAATCCTCGTGGTATTGAAAGATCACCAAGTTGCAGCTCATAAAGAAGTGGTGGTCGAGAGAAAACAAAGTAGCTATGCAATAAAAGTCAATAAAACCGAGGTCGACAAAGCCTTGCGTATTTTGGTGAATAATCAATTGCCAAAGACTTTTCGGGCGGGCCTTAGGGATGTTTATCCTCCCGGCTCTCAAGGCCTTATTCCCACCAAGAGCGATGAAAATGCTCGGCTGGTGATGGCGCTTCAAGGAGAAATAGAGGCACTTATTCGCGTATTGCCCGGCATAGTGGACACGAGAGTAATGCTCTCCCTTGATTTTGGACATCGGCTTGAAGATCGAAGTGCTTCGGTGGCATTGATTCACCGAGCAGGTCAGGGTGGCGATCTTGTGACTATTTTAGAAATCAAAAATCTGGTTGCTTCAGCAGCAGGCAACATGGCCCCCGAGCAAGTTCAAGTTGTTTTTAAGGAACTCGCAATAAGCGAAGCCAAAAACATCGAGCCAATCGTCGAGAAGAATTCCTTTTCTGCCCAGCTAGTGTGGGCATTATTGAGCCTCACCATACTGGCCCTCATTATTGCCGCTTATGCATTTCTGCGTCCTTATTTAAGCGCCAAATTGTTAGCAACTCGTGAACTATGAGTGCTAGCAATAAATTACTCCATCATTACGAACAAAGCATGCTGCTCGTCGCCATGCTTTTTTCAAGAAAGCATCTTGACGATATTTTGGCCCTCTTTCCCGACGAACAAATAAATCGCATCGAAGCGGCCAAAGATCGCTTTTTACGCTTCGAGAAAAGTGAGCGTATTACCCAGATTATTCTTGAGCTCAGACGATTGTTATTGGCCAAAGAAAATAAAATAGCCTGGATTCACCAAAGCTGGATCGCCGATGAACTTCTCAAAGAGCCCCCCTATTTGAGAACTTTATTGAGCGAAGAATTAGCGGGAATCTTTAGCAAAAAGCATGCTCTTCCCCGAAACTTATTGATTCAAAGTTTCTTGCCAGGAATTATCAACAGCCCCCCTAAGGTCGCCCTCTTTGATCCCGTGCTCATGCGCCTGCAAGCCTTAAACGAAAGTAATTTAGCGAAAGTTATGTCGGCCATTGGGCACTTCGCTATTGCTTTGGTGCGTCAATGCCTTGATGCTCATCGCTTCCAAAAATTTGTGAAAAATAAATATCCATCGATTGATTTTTCTCGCCATTATTCACAAGCAGGCGAAAATCCTTTTAGCCACCAATCACTAAGATCGGCTTTGCTGCGAAGAATAATAAGCAACAACACTCGAGCTCTGCTGGAAGATGTCGGCTTATTTATGGTGGCAACTTATTTATCCTTTCATAAAATCCGCTGGCACCGCGCCATTGAGCTTGCTCTACCAAAAAATATTGGGCTCGATTTAAGAAACAAAATCGCTGAACTCGATCAAAGGCTTGAGCCTGAGCTGAGAACTGTTATCGCTGCGATGTTGATTAATGGGATGGATGAGGCTTTTATTTAGTGCAAGGGGGACATCATCCCGACCCCTGCTATCGTCATTTAACAAGCTTCAACCGCGCTTCCGAAATGGCGCAATATTCAGGGCTTTGCTCTATTCCAACAAAAGATCGATTATTTTTTTTGCAAGCAACCAACGTCGATCCAGAGCCTGCAAAACAATCAAGCACGATATCTTGAGGATTGGTCGCCAAAAGTACGAGGCGCTCCATCAGTTTTAAGGGCTTTTGCGAGGGATGCTTGCCGCATGACTTTTCGCTCGTCGGAGTGAGGGGGATACTCCAAAAATTTCTCATCTGCCGCCCCTCATTGAGTCTTTTGGCCTCGTCATAATTAAAAGTCCATTTGGAAGCTTTCTTGACGCTATTGTTGCACAACCAAATAACTTGCTCCGTGCTTTCAGTTAGCATGCGACAGGTGATATTAGGCTGCGCATTAGGTTTAGCCCACACAATGCTATTCACAATTCTAAGGTCGAGCTTTTGGGCAATGGCGCCGATTAAATAAATATTGTGGTAGGTGCCAAACACAAAAATATTGCCATTTTTTTTAATGACCCGACATACTTCTTGCAGCCACGCCAAAGTAAAAGCCTCATAATCAATCTCCATGAAGCGATCCCATTCGCTCTGCATGGTGACATGACTCGAGAAAGCCCATTTTAGGCCTTTGCGTTTTTTGGCGATATTATAGGGCGGGTCGGTAATGCAAGCATCGAGGCATTGGTCGGGCCATTTTTTCATTAACGAAAGTGCATCGTCACAAAAAATTTGGTTAGGCGAAGGGCTACCTTCTTGCCTTCGCTCCAGATTTTTTAGCTTGTCATCTGGCTCTACAAGGGTATTTGATCGCAGTTCTTCGGCCATGTAAACCTCGAATCATTGGCTTGTAGCAACCTCTAGTTTCGAGAAATATAACACGTCAATATTGTAAGACCACAAGTGAGGAATTTAAAATCGTATTTATTCTAAGGACTCACAAATTTTATCGCCGACATTAATGGAAAAACCGCGACTTGCCTCAATAATCGGCAACACCGTTTTTCCTTCCACCTGCATACGCTGAAAATATAAAATGCCGTCAATAGTTTTCACGCCGAGAAAAGGCTTCGTCACGACGATGGTGCCAGGATTCCTCTCTTTATGAACGGTGCTAGCGATAAAAAAACTATCGAAAAATTTTACGCGTTTTTTATTGATGTAGCCATAGGAATGCGGCCATGGATCAAAAGCACGCACTTGTCTTGCGAGCTCGCGGCCAGAACGAGAAAATGATAGTTTGGCCTCTTCTTTGGTGAGCATGTGGGCATAACAAACATCGCTTTCATTCTGGGGCACTTTTTTTATTCGCCCCTCTAAAAGATCATCGAGTCGTCGATATAACAAATCAGCCCCTAAACGGGATAAGCGCCGAAAAAGCGTTGCTGAAGTATCCGATGCAATAATCGGTGTGCGTACCTGGTCAAAAACGTCGCCCTCGTCGAGCTTCAGCACCATATCCATTAAACAGACGCCCGTTTCTAAATCACCTGCTTCGATAGCACGCTGAATAGGGGCGGCCCCTCTAAATCGCGGCAATAAAGAGCCATGAATATTTACAAAACCTACACTTGCCGCCGACAAAAAACGTTGAGGGATAATTTTTCCATAGGCAACGACAATAGCAAGGTCGATACTATATTCACTAAAGGTCTGATAAAATTCATCTCCCTCAGGGGTATTCTTTCTCAAGCTCACTGGTTGAAAGACTGTACGCTCAAGGCTCGTCGCTAAAATCTTAACTGGCGGGGGGCTGAGTTTTTGTCCCCGACCTTGTTCTTTATCTGGTTGGCTCACCACCATCACTAACTGATGCCCCCTTGCTCGACAAAAGCGGTCTACCTGCTGCAACGCAGCGAGAGAAAATTCCGGAGTACCAAAAAAAGCAATTCGCGCCATGAGTTATCCACTGTAAACTTGAAACTAAAAGTTAGGATTTTTGCTCTAGTCTGTAAATGACCACTATGCGATAAGAGCCTTAGACTTGCATTCTGTTCCATTTTTTAGGCTATAAAAAATAAAACCTCTCTTCAGGGCCTCTATGAAAAAACTACTAAGCTTCGCTGGACTCTTCTCACTCATTATCCTCTCCTCGTGTGTAAGCACAGGGCCCGAGCGAGCAAAGCTCGGACGATTCGCCAAAGGAAATGACCAAGAAGACCGACTTCACCGCGCTCGCTCGCTTCATGACATGGGAGAATTTGATGCTGCAATTTCCCAAATAAGAACCCTCATTGATGCAAGCACCTATAGCTCCTCATTGGACCGTGCCTATGAGCTTTTGATCGAATGGTTACTTGAAATTCGCCAAGATAACGAGGCCAAACGCCTTGCTTCCTATTTTATAGCTAATCATAAAAACAGCCCCAGCGTGAATAAAATTATCCCATTATTCAAAAAAGGCTCAAGCCCAGAGGCTCCGCCTACAACAGCCAGCCCCGAATCAGTGACCACGACGCCCCCTGAAAGCCCGAAGGATGAAAATACCAGTGAAGACTTTCTCCTTGAGTTAGAAAAAATATCCGCCAATAGCGAGTCAAAGACTCAGTTAAGCGATTTTATTCTGACGGCAGCCCCTATCTCATCGATTGAAAAAATATGGGCAGCACAGAAGTCTCGCCCTGCTACGGGTTTAAGCGGCGCACGTTTGGCTTTTCATTATTTCCACTTAGGAGAGCTCGCCAAAGCATATGATATATCGGCCAAAGCCTTCACTATGAGCCCTCCTCATATACAAAATGAGCTGGTTTCTTTGCAAAGAAAAATTGATAATTTAAGAAAGGTCGCCATTGACACCGTGGGAATCCTACTGCCTTTGAGCGGCCCTTTTGCAAGTTTTGGCAAAAAAGCCCTCGGTGCCATGTCAATTGGTTTTGCTATCCCCATGCCGCTCACTGAGCCTAAAATTAATATATTCACGGCCCAGGGGCTAAAAATAATAGTCGCTGATTCCGCGGCAGACCCGGCCGCTAATAACGATTTAGTAGATAAAATGGCGACAGAATACGCTTGTGCATTGATTATTGGCGACATTAGCACCGACCCAAGTATTTCAGCGGCCTTGAGAAGCCATCAATATGGCATTCCTATTCTCAGCCTCTCTCGTCATCCAATGCTGGTGAATTTGGGAGACGATGTATTTAGTTTTAACTCTTCTGCTGAGCAACAAATTGATACTTTAGTGAGCTACGCTATTCAGGAGCAAAAGCACAATAACTTTGCCATTATTTTTCCTCGCCATAATTATGGTATTTCTATGGCCAAATTATTTTACGAAAGCGTCATAAAAAATAAAGGCCACATTAGTGCCATGGAATCCTATGACACCCACCAGACGACATTTAGTGAAACCGCTCGCAAATTGGTGGGGACACATTTTTTGTATGCAAGAAACGATTATACCATTTGTCAAAAAGAGGCTCAGCTTGAAAGCAATAGATTGGCTCGTGAAGCTGCTCTTAAAGTATGCAAAGATGGGCTTAAACCAGTGGTTGATTTTGATGCAATTTTTGTGCCCGAATATCAGGCTCTTTCTTTTCTAGTACCAGCCTTGGTGCAGGCAGACATTTTGCTCACCAATAATCCCTCGGCAAAAAAATCTTACGCCGCTTCGACCAAGATTGAAAATCCCAAAGCCGTGCAAATGCTTGGGCCCAGTTCATGGAATGACGCCACTGTCATAAAGCGTTTTGCGACGCAAGTTAATGGTGCGGTATTTGTCGATGCATTTGACCCGCTTTCCCCTGACTTTGTGGCATTTAATAACGCTTTTAGCGCTCTTAATATTGGCATGCCTTCGTCCCTAGAAATTTTTGCTCATGATGCGGCAAAGTTGGCCAAAGAGCTTTTACTTACTATTGTTAAGGATCCTACGACAGAAAAAAACCGCCACACCGTGCGCCAACGTCTCCGAAGCTTCAATAAAAAAATTGGTCTCTTAGAAAATATTTCTTTTGCAAAAAATGAGCTCCACACGCCGTTGATTAGTTTTGAAATAATGAATGGCCTGGCCAAGCCGCTGGTTAGTAATAAAGAACTTTCGCTCACGGGCCTTGAAAATGAAACAACTCCAAGCCTACCAAAAGCACTATCTCGGGAACTTACAAAACAAACTTTGGCACAAAAGAACTAAGCACTTAAAGCAGATGATTTTGCTTGGAAAAACTCGCCACCTACAAAGCTGTGATGCACTCACCAAATCCTTATTTTCCTCATTGAGTAATAGCCGCCAATTTAAAGTAAATTGCATCCTCGACCTTGCCCAAACCATGATCAGCGACCATTTGGTTAAAGATCCCCATTCGATTATTTTCATGCTTAAAAAACTCTTAAAAAATATAGCCGAGCATGCCGATGTTGAAATTAGTGCCCATCCTGCAGATAGCCTGGTGATTAAAAATAATCTCGGCGAACTAAATATCTCGGTCGCGAGAAAAATGATTATTATCGACGATGCCGCCATTAAACCTGGTTCGTTGCTCATAAAAGCGAATAAGAGTATTATTGATGCTCATCTTCATACCCAGGTTGGCCGGGCGGGTGAACTTTTACAAAACTAGAGATAAAAAATCTATGGCTCAACTGATCAAAAGACTATCAAAGCCTGTCAAATACACTGCTTCTCGGCATGAGCAGATTTTTAAACCCAATCACTTGCTCAGTGAAAAAGCCTTTTTTGAAAAAGAACAGTCTCGCCTTCTTTTTGATGATTTCAAAAAGCAAATTCGTGAGGTCCTAGAGGATTATAAATCAACGCGGCAACAAGATAGATTTGATGGCATGAAACGAGGATATGATGCTGATCGCAAGAATGTTTTAATAGGCATTATTAAAGCCTCAATGGCGTGGCAAAAAAACATCGAAATTGAAACCAAATCCATGTTAAACCTAGCCAAAAAGATTGGAGAAAATATATTAAACCAATCCGATTGCATTGAAATAAGACCACAATATAGGGATAATCTAATCCAGAAGATGACAGACTTTTTCTCTATAACTATTAATCTTCCTCAACCGCTTTTTGATAAATACTATTTTTCCCTCCCGAATCAAGGCAAACTTTCTGACCAAATATCGCTTTTAACTATCACCGAGTATGATAAGGATCCTCAGCTTAGCGTATGCCTAAGCCAAGAAATTTTTATATTAAGTTTGTCCGGCATTGATATTAAGCATTTATTCTCGAAGATAAATAAATTTTTTCTAAAATCCAGCAGCTAATTGTCACCTAGGGCTTGTTAAAAACTCTCGAAGGAAAAATCTGTGACGTTCAGTAAACCACATCAAAATACGCTGCTCCCAAAATCTATTGCAATTATTATGGATGGCAATGGTCGCTGGGCTGAAAAGCGAGGCCTCGATCGAAAAATAGGGCATCAACAGGGCTCCAAAGCCGCGGAAGATATTATTCGTTACGCCAGTGAGCTTGGCATACAATTCATCACGCTTTACGCTTTTTCCACTGAAAACTGGCAACGGCCAGCTGCTGAAGTTGATGCCGTGATGCAAATTCTAGAAAACTATTTAAAAAACGACAGTGCTGATTTAGTGAAGAATGGCATCAGAATAAGCGCTATTGGTGATCTTGACCGCTTGCCTAATTATTTGAGAAAATCGCTTAATAACGTTGTCGAAGAAACAAAAAAATGCGCAAAGCTCGTTATCACCTTGGCTCTCTCTTACGGCGCATGGGGCGAAGCCGCCTATGCCTGCAAAGAAATTGCGAAAAAAATTGCCGCCAAAGAACTTTCTGTCGACGACATTGATGAAAAAATGCTCGCTCGCCATTTATACACGAGCGATATTCCTGATCCAGATTTATTCATTAGAACTTCTGGCGAAATGCGCATGTCGAATTTCTTGCTCTTGCAATCAAGCTATACGGAACTCTATTTCACCAAGACCCTGTGGCCTGATTTTCGACGTTCAGATTTAGATTTGGCCCTCAAAGATTTCGCCTCGCGACGCCGTCGTTTTGGCACCACTGGTGAATAGCTCTCGTTGTGACAACTCCTGGCGACTATTCTGTGGTCCTCCGCCATCGCTTCGCTCGCAATGACGGGCTATTGGCCTTGGAAAACTTAACAATTTGGTCTTTAATGACCACCAATTTTGAAGGATCCCTAAGAATGCAAAACCTTTTGTTTAGAATAATTACCGCCCTCGTGCTATTGCCTATCGTAATCGTGGCCGTCTTAAGCGGCGGTATTTTTCTCAAGTTTCTTCTTGGGGTGGTAAGCCTCTTATGCACTTTTGAAATAGCCGGCATGGTACTCGCTAAATCGAAAAAGGCGCTTTGGATTGCTTTTTTATCCTGGGCCGCTTTATTTCTGCCAGTGGTTTTTAGCAGCACTCTTTATGAAAGCTCGGCAGCGATGTTCGTTGCTTTCTTTATTATCAATTTAATCTTCCTTTTCAAACACTCAATAAATGCCAGCACTTTTGAAAAATTTAGCACTATTTTTTATTTTAGTTTCTACATAATCATGGGCATTAACTGCCTATTTTGGCTGCAAAACGATCCTATTTTAGGCCGTTCAAATGGTTTAGGTTTTATTTTCCTGGCTTGCATTGCCACCTGGGGCAATGACACCTGTGCCTATTTCGGCGGGCGCTTATTTGGCAAACACACCCTCATGAAATCCGTGAGCGCCAAAAAAACTTGGGAAGGTTTTATTTTCGGCAGCCTCGGCTCCATCGCCCTTATTTTCGCCATAAAAGCGATTTTCAACCATTATGGCATTGGTATTTTTGGGGAGTTAAGAGCATCAGATATTTTGTGGGTAGCTCTTCCCGCTATTGCTTTGGCGCCTCTTGGGGATTTAATCGAAAGCCGATTTAAACGCATTTATCAAATCAAGGATTCATCCAATATTTTGCCGGGTCACGGCGGAATACTCGATCGTATCGATGGATTAATTCTCGTCCTGCCATGGACGGCTTTATACGCTTTTATTATTCGCCCACTATGCTAGAACTAACAAAAAACTAGCTTGTAGGTGTGTTGCTTGTGGGTGAGATTAAGAAATCTGGCGGCGTTGGTGATGCACGAATACAACGTCGAGAGCAAATTGTTGGCGCGGCCCATGGATTAATTGGCGCGGAAATTCCTGAAGATTTTGACCCGGTTCACTCGCCATTATGCGCCATCGACATCGTCATGGTAGCAGGCGCCCCCTGGCTCAAAGAAGCCTTAGAGCGCGATTACAGTAAAGACGAAAGCGGCTATAAAAAAATAGGCGGCGGCGCTAATACCCCGAAAATGGCCTATTTTTTTCGCAGCGCCGCGAACCTCATGCACTTCTTAAAACGACAAGGACTCTACATTCCCCGCGGTGGGCAACCCGAACCAGCGGCGGGTATGGCGTGTTTTCTTGATTGGGACGATCGAGGACGATTTAATTTTTCTCCCGATCGCAGCGGTATTATTGTGTCGGTCAACAACAACCACATTGAATCCATCGCTCTCCCAGTGGCTATAAAAAGCGATAGTAGCAATAGTTATCGGGTAGAAATCATTATGGTCGAACCGCAAGGTAAATTAGATATGGCGATTATTGGCTATTCGGATTTGCCTTAGTTGCCTATTTTAGCGAGCTTGCCGCAAAGCGAGCTCGCCAAGAAAAATTAGGAGTCATTAAAACGTTTCAGTTTTTCAGTTTTTCCGGGATTTTTCGCCCTTTGGCGCCGTTCTTCTCTTAGTTTCTTAAAATATGGGGCCCGCTCATACTGAATATTGTAAAGAAAATTGCCGGCCGTATGGGCACTTAGAATCGGAGTAAGAGCCTGGGCTTCAGGATTTTGGCTATCAAATACCCAATCTGAAACCGAGACACCATGGTAGTCGGCGGCGTATTTATCAAGACCATATTCCATAAGCATTTTCATGAGCTCAATATCGCCATGGCGTGCAGCAACCATCAACAAAGTCTTTCCTTCGGAATTACGAGCATCACGATTATTTGGTGTTAGATGTTGTCTAAGATAATCCGCATCTTCTTGTAGCCTAAGGCCGTTCTCAACCAGTTCAAATAAGGACTTTAGCTCCTGATGGCGAGGATACAGTGTTTCTTTATAAAATCCGTTCCATGACAGATCCGAGAAAATATATTCCAGGACAGTTTTTTCATCTTTGTCTTTGGCATAGATATCAATGCCAAGAGCGATTAATTCTCGGGCCCAATCGACTCGTTTTTGTAAAACAGCCATTTGAAGCAAGCTTGCCTCATTTATAAATTTACTGTTGATGTCAGCTTTATTGTGGGGATTACTCACAAACTCTTTAAATTTTTCTAGCTCGTTCTTCTGATACATTAAAAAAAGAGCAGCTTTGATTTTCAGTTTATTATATTCTACTTCTTTAGCATGAGCTTGATATTTTTCAAAAAGTGCTTTTTCAAGCTCTTCGTCATTATATTTACAGTAAAATTCCGCCCCATTTTCTACCAACCCAACCATAACGTCCATGCTTTTATAGTCAGTAGCAATTTGAATTAAACTTTGCCCGTCCTGATTACGGACTGAACGTAAAATTTCCGCCAGCAATAACTCTTTGTTGGAATTTTTATAAGATTCATAAAAATTATCCATATATTCTTTATCATCATTAGAAACCGCATTAACCAGCTTATTTACTATTTCTTCTTGTTCATTAATCATACCCATTAATTCATGTTCTGAATTTTCTTCTGCGATATCGATTGGTTTATTATTTTTTTCGCCAACAAAAATATCAACAAATTTACCCAGTAAATATTTAACAACGTCGCTTTTGCCCAATCGAACAGCAAAATGTAAAGCATTTTCATTTTCATTGGTGAGGCTATGAATATCTATTTCCGCTTCATAAAGAGCTTCCATCATCGCTAAATTGCCATTTCTAACAGCATAATGAAAAGCATTAAATCCTCTATTATCTTTTGCGGCAAGAAGAGCGAGTTCGGGGTTTTCTAAAAACAACTTAACAACATCTAAAAAATTATTGTCAGCAGCAATATGTAAAGCTGTTTTTTGCTCACTATTTTT
>CAYJDW010000020.1:0-42144 GCA_964368985.1 uncultured Myxococcales bacterium
TCCACCCTCTCCCCGAGCCCTCTCCCGCAAGCGGGCGAGGGAGCGTAGGTGCAGGGCCTTAACCTCAAAATTTTTTTGTGCAACAACGCCCTTTAAAGTGGGTATACCGTTCGCTTCGCTCTCTTTGGGCGGATTCTTGGAAACGCTCTATAAAAATAATAAGAATAAATAAATTATCAGTCTGAGTGGTTTAGCTCTCGAACAGCCAGTACCAAAAAATCAAGGTTGCTTCGGCAAAACTTGATTGGACCAAAAGATGGCAGAGAGAGACAACGGCTATACTGAAAGCCGAGAATCTGAAGCTGATTATTGCTTCGAATTTCATGTGGATGGGGCTTCGAAGAAAATACCTTTTAGTCGATTGGTACAAGAAGATAGTTTTTATGCCATTTGCCAATCTTTAAATTCAAAAGAGCTTGAAGTGGCCATTGGCGCATCTTTGGTTCTTGGGCGTCTGCGCGATGAGCGAGCCTTGCCTTTTCTGCTCGAGGCTTTTTTAAGCACCAATGGCAAAAAGGCCCAAGCGGTGGCGTGGGCTCTGGGGGAGTTGGCTGATGCTAGGGCGGTGCCTTTTTTAACTGAAGCTTTGGCGGCCAAGTTCATTCCTAAAAGTTCGATCATTGCGTTAGGAAAAATAGGTGCTAGCTCATCTTTGGATGTTTTAATCAATTGTTTAAAAGACCGCGATGAAACTTTGCGCGCCTTGGCAGTTAAATCCATAGGGCAATTGCGTTATGGGACCCAAATGGAGCTAAAAGCCAGGGCGGTGTCAGTGTTAATGGAGCAGCTGCGCCGTGAGGTTTCACGTGCGGTGCGCCTCGCTATTTGTGTTACCTGCGCGCGCTTAGAAAAATTCTAGGCGAAAGATTTAGGTTATTAATGTTGAATATATTTGCTCAAAATCACCCTGCAATTGTGTATCTTTTTTTAGGGATCTTAGGTGCTTGTTTTGGCAGTTTTGCCGGAGTAATCATCAGCCGCTGGCCGCAGGGAATATCAATTGTAAGTCCCAGTTCATTTTGCAGCGCATGTAATAAGCCGCTCAAAATATGGCATAATATTCCGATTATTTCTTGGTTTCTTTTGCGGGGGCGATGCGCCTATTGCAAGCTTCCCTATGGTTTTCGGCCCTTGCTTTTGGAACTTATCTTTAGCCTTAGTTTGATGGCTATTTATGCCAAGTTTGGTCTGAGTTTTGCCCTGATCGAAAAGTTCATTTTTGTTTTTATCTTATTGTGCCTGGCATATATCGATCTCGATACTTTTTGTTTGCCCCATAGTCTTTTGATCGGCTTATTATTTTTAGGCGGCTTGTCGTCGCTATTTTATTATCTTTTCCCTCAATATTGGCAGAGCCATGAGGAATTATCATTTTTTAGCATTTTGATATTGCCGCACAGTGCCTCTTTTTCTTTAGCTAATCGCCTGGCAGGTTTGATGATCGGATTCACGAGTTTTTCACTGATAAATCTTATAGCCACAGCCCTTTTACGAAAAACTAAACGATTAACTGCTGAGCAATGGGCCATGGGCTGGGGCGACCCGATACTTTTAGGAGCTATTGGGCTTTTTGTTGGTTTAAGTCACTTATTATTAGTAATTTTTCTTGCATCGGCAGCTGGGTCTGTCATCGGTATTATTCATAAATTCAGGGTGGAGAAAGAGATAGCAGATGAGAATGATATTGCTCGTGGCGCCATCCCCTATGGCCCTTTTTTGGCGCTTGCAAGTATTTTTGTCTATTTGTTTTAGCATTGCACCGCCCTTCTAGGCTTTCCCTACGCGATTTTTTTGTGTATGGGTGGAGGCGATAATCGAGGAGCGCGAAAATGTATTCAACCAGTGATTTTAAAAAAGGCTTAGCCATTATTTATGAAGGACAACCCTTCCTCATAACCGATTGCCAACATCATAAGCCCGGCAAAGGTGCAGCAGTAGTAAGAACTAAGCTGCGAAATTTATTGACCGGCATCTCTATCGACCCGACTTTTCGTTCTGGTGATAAAGTTCCTCGCGCAGATTTAGAGGAAAAAATAGGCCAATTTCTTTATTTCAGCGAAGGTTCTTATCACTTCATGGACCCTGCAAGTTATGAACAATATCAAGTAGCTGAATCAATCATTGATGATAAGAAAAACTATATGCAGGAAAATATGGAAGTGCAGCTGCTCTTTTTTGAAGGCCGCATCATTTCTATTGAAATCCCCAATCACGTGGTTTTGCCCATCGTTGAATGCATGCCTGCCGCTCGGGGCGACACCGTAAGTGGTGCCACCAAACCTGCGAAACTTTCCACTGGTTATAGTTGCCAAGTGCCTCTTTTCGTCAATGAAGGTGATAAAATCCGCATTGATACACGTACTGGTATGTATATAGAAAGAGCAAATGGATAAGCTTATAATTATTGCTTAAAAGCGGTCTCTTGACCGCTTTTTTATTATAGCTCGATAATGATGACCTGGCTTTCTTTATCATCGTCGTCCCGCAGTTGGTCCGCTAATTCTTGGCTATCCATAGAAGGCATGATCAAAGCCGGTTGGTTTTGGGTTTTGGATCTTTCATTTAATTCGGCAATTATGTGAGCCTCAGGCAGCATGTGCTCACCTTTATCTCTCGCCCAGTCGCATCGCATCATAAGCTTACCCCCGAACAAACAAAGGTGGGACCACAAGTCTTGGTCACTTACTTATAGGCCATGCTTCTTAACAATGGCGAAAATCTCCTGGCCTACTCTTATTTAACAACTCTTCAGCGGGCAAGCAAGCTTGATGAACGGCCTCAGAATTATGATTTATTTTTGCGAGCTTAGTGATGCTGGAAGAGATCGCCGTCCTCGAGAGTTTTGTTGAGGGTCGATTTGCCGGCGGTAAAAGGTGGCACAAGGCGAAGAAAAAACCGAACATGCCAGCGAGCTAAAGCTCAGGCAAGCGCGTGAAAAAGGGCAGGTCGCGAAAAGCGCCGATGTGGTCGCCTTATTTAGCCTAAGCTTCGCTTTAGGCATACTTCTTTTGGCCATACCTCTGATGGTGGAAAAAATTTCTGATTTCATCAGCAAGTTGTATTTTCACGGTTTCCAGGAAAAAAATGCCTTTTTGGTGATGCCCTCTGTGCGTGAAGCTTTTGATTTATGGTTTTTGCTCAGCATCCCCCTTATGCTTGCAGCCGGATTAGGCGCCATCTTTGGGAGTGTGGGGCAATTTGGTTTGATTTTCACCAGCCATCCGCTGAAACCAGATTTACAGCGTATTAATGCTTTAAAAGGTTTAAAAAAAATATTCTCCAAAGATCGTTTTTTTGAATTAATTAAGCAACTGATAAAATTTGTGGTTATTTCAGTAATAATATTTAAAACTATAAAAGAGTCAATATATGCCTTAAGTATATTATTTAGAGTCAATATAAGCAGCGCAATAGTCGTGATAGGAGATGTGGTATATTCTGTTTTATTTAGAGTGTTATTATGTTTCTTATTGATTGCTATTGTCGATTGGTTTTGGCAAAGAATGTCATTTTCGAAATCTATGCGCATGAGTAAATACGAAGTTAAAAAAGAATATAAGCAGCAAGAAGGCGACCCTCATATTAAGCAGGAAAGACGCCGTATTCATCAAGAGACAGTTGAGTCGGGCAGCATGAATAATATTGGCGATGCCTCAGTGGTTATTACTAATCCAGCCCATTTGGCCGTGGCATTAAGATATAAAGATGAAATTGATTCGGTGCCGGTCCTTATTGCGAAGGGCTCGGGCAATGACGCCAAGCTTTTAATCGCGAGTGCCAATCGAGCTTCGGTGCCGGTTATTAGAAATGTGCCTTTGGCGCGCGATTTAGTTTGGCTGGCTATCAACGAAGAAATCCCCGAGCATCTTTATGAGGGCGTGGCCGAGGTGCTGACTTTTATCGTTGAACTCAATCAAAAGCATGAAAAAGGTGAGAGATGAAAGTTGAACATAATAAAAACTCGTGGCGTTTTATCCAATCAGCGGTTAGAAGCTATGTTTCGCGAGGTCGTAGCTCGCTAAAAAACCGCATTCAAAAACTTCGACCCGATAAAAGATTTTTATCATGGCCCCATATGCCCAAGCGCCAAATCGATGCGCTGGTTGGCTATGATTGGGAGCATGTTATTGAAATAAAAGTCCTAGAAAAATTTGTTTCACGGCAGGAAGGCAAAAAGACCGGTTCCAGCATTAGCTTAGTGGGTCGCTCCTTTGATGATTTTTCGATGCTTGAGATGAAAAGAGCCGTAGAAATTGAAAGGATGATGAGCCTGCTTAAGAGCACCCTCGCTGAAATGAAGCTGATTGCCGCCATCAATGGGTCACATCATAAGGGTTAATAAATCATGTTGAGAGAAAAAAATTCTATCGAAAAACGTGAACAAGATGCACTTTTTGCCTTGGGTACTAATTTTTTTGCCCAGGGCCAATATCGCCAAGCCAAAGTAATTTTTGACGGTTTAAGGGCCTTGTTGCCGCAAGATGAATCATTGGCCCGCGCGGTGGAAGAATGCCAAAACCGTTTTCTTTCCACCCGCAAGCTTGCGCTGCGCGACAACCAAAATTAAAAAGCTAGGAAATACTACACCAAGAGTTATTTATTTTAATATTTAGTTTTTTCAGGTGTTCTTCAATAATAAGTTTAACGTCCTTATTTTCTTCAGTAGCATAGGTTTTTCGCAATAGTTCAATCAGCATATCCTTGTGGTATTTACTGGTGGGATATTTATCATCCTCACCGCTTAATAATGTGTGTATCGTGTTAATTGCTAATATTCGAACATTATGATTGCTGCTTTTTAAGTGATTATATTGAATTTTTATTGCAACATATGAGTAGTATGCAGAGCCAAAATATCTTATGTCTCTGAGGATTAGATCTGCATTAAAATTATCCTTCAAAACTATATCTATTATCTTTTCAATAGGACTTTTTTGAGGTTTTGGTAAATAATAGCTTTGTGTCGAAGCGAGTTTGGCATAACGATCGAAAATATCAGCTATAATGCCGGCCTTATCCTGTTGGGGGTCGTTCCTGGAACTCTCATATAAATTCCCAATTTCTGTTTCTGCATGGAAAGAAATATCTGGATTATTATTGTCCAGACAGGCGCTCAGGGCGGAAACTAAATAAACTCGTTCTAAAAGATTAGCAAAAACCGAAATGGCTTTTTGGCAAAAATCTAAAGAGCTAGTTTGGGATAAATAACTAATAATTTTATCCCTAATCTCATTTCTCTCTTCTTGGGCCTGGATAAGGTCAATAATTTCCCAAATCTGTCCAAGATATTCGTCATCTGAAGCAGCCAATAAAGCTTCGGCAAGTTCTTTATATCTCCCTAACTGCTTAAGCTCTTCTATGGCTTGAGCCTTATCTAAAGAGGTATGGACCGCGTGATGAGAAACAATATGCAGCAGCAAATTTCCTAGATTATTTTCATCAAAACGACGAAATAATGCCAAATCTTCAATGCTCGCATCTGATATTCTTGCTTTTAAAAAATAGAAAAGAATCTTTAAGTATTTTTTTTGAGAATGTGGATTTAATTTTTCAACATCAAATAGACGAAGCATTTCTAAGTCTTTTTCGTGTAAATTATTGTAATTTTTTTCTAAATTATAAAAGAAAATATCAAAAACTATATTTTTAGTCTCGGCTTCTAAATTCTTAGTGGCTTCCAATATTCTTGCCATGTACCTAAAAGAACCCTTGGCATGCAGATTCTGAATTAAGCCTAGGCAGTCACTAAGGGCGTTACCTTGGTTTTTTCTATAATAATTACTGATAAATTCCCTTGCTTCTTCTCTGATTAAATCGACTTTATAATCCTGCAAATTAAGCATGGCGTGCACAACTTCTGGAACATTTCTATAATAGGGTTCTTGGAAGAGGGAAATAATTTTGCTGTGAATAAGTCCATCTGCATTACTATAGAGCGACCCTCTTTCTAATCGATTAATAAGTATATTTGATTTATCATGCTTGTCACTTCCTAATGGATTGTCATATTTCTCGCAGCTCAATAGGTTCATCGTGTCAATAGCTTTATTAACTAAGTAAAATTTGCAATAATCATCACTAAAAGATTTGGTGCAAGAAGTCGTTTCAATAATATGCTCAACTAATCTGTATAATATGTTTAATTTTTTATTGTCAAAATCATCCACTGTTTTGATGTTAAGATCACTGAGAACTGATTCGCTGTATCCGTAAAGAAATTTTATGTCGAAGGGTCGAAAAGTTGCGATTTTTATAGCTTCTTGTTCTTCTTTGAGTCTTTCTTGATATTCCCCATTTATTACATCATCATGCAGTTTTTTGGCAGGAATATTGAGGTCAAGGCTCAAAAAATAATATACTGCCATTTTCTCAAATAAATTATTTTGAGATAATAATTCCCCACCGACGGATTCGGTATGAGAGGCATGCAAATTGTTTAGTAGTGAAATAGAAAGTGCCACAATTAAAAGAATTTGTTTTATCACGAATATGCTCCAAAGATATTTTTTGCTTAAATACCTGGTGCATGATCGTCAATGACGGCGCTCGCTAAAAATTCAATGGAAAAACGGGCCTCTTTAGGGCTTTTTAGGACCTGATTAAGGTTGAAAAGGCGGGGCTCCTCTTTTAGTTCTTAAACCCAAGATCAAAGAGGGTCAATTCCTTCTTAAGACGCGTAATTATCACTTCGCCTTGTAGCGCTCGACTTAAAATAATTAAATTTTCACATGGTTCAAATTCGATTTTTGTTGTGAGAGAGTTATCAATAATAAAATCTTTGCAAAATATTTTTTTTCCGTACATTTGTTGGAGCGATTTTATTCCATATTTTAAATGTTTTATATCTGGTTGATAATGGCCGCTTTGCCTATTAATATAGACGATTTTGCCCTTCTTAAAAATCATTTGACCCGCGCAGATTGCCCACGGTTCTTTTGAAATTTGCTCATGCTGATATCGCTCAGAATATCTACTATTAAAAAAAGAACTCATTTCCTTGAGCCTCGATTCCGGTGCCACATACAGCAAACGAGCAGGACAAATAATATATATATAAGCTCCTTCAAGAGGGAGAGTGTCATTATTTGCGGCCCAAAAGGCATTATAAGCGACGCCTTGATTGAATTTTACTTTTGCATTGTCGGGAGATAATTTAGATTTAGTCGCAGGAGGAGCAGGGATATTTGCACTGTCTAACCAGAAGAAAAAGTCTGGAATGTTGGCGCCCGTTTTTGATAGCTCCTGCCATTCGAGTAGATATGATTCCAAATAGGTACGCCTTAGGGGATCTATATAGGCTAAAGCAGAGCGGATTATGGGTAATAGGGGCAATAATTGTGAACGAGAATTTTCAATATATTTTTCTGCCTTCTCTCTTAAGATATAAAGACCTTTATAAAAGTTTAACCTCTTTTCCGCACGCACTTGGAGGTCTTGCAAAACGTCTCCTTCTTTTTTTTCTTCCAGCTCGTCTTCTTTAGCAGCTATTTTATTGATTATTGTATTGTATTTTTCATTACTAAAATAAGAAACTTCCATAAAGATATTATCCATATCGTTATTATTGTCGCCTAAATTAATATTTAGTTTTCCAAGAACATAGGTCAATTTATTATTGAATAATGATATAATCTGTTGTTTGAGTTGTTCAGGATCAATATATGCGTCTATGTTGTCCAATTTCTTACAATAACTAACCCATTCGTCTGCTTTTACTTTCAAATGTTTGATTTCTTCTTCAGTGTCATAATAATCGCAATATTCAAACGAATTAATATGTCCAATAATTTTTTTAAGGGCATTAATTAAATTTGGAATCATCGCCTCTTTTTTGTCGATCCCATGATAGTTATTCAGTAACTGCCTTAATTTTTCTGTCTGAAATGGGCTCTCAAAACTCAATGGACAGGACTCTTCATAGATATCCATCCACTTCTCAGGGCAATCATCTGCGTAATGATTTAAGAAATAATAATTCATTGGCGGAATATACACATCAGAATGACAAAACTTCCATTTGCCTGCCGAAAAAATATAACCAGCGGAGAGCATATTATTGATATGTTGGATTTGTTTTTCATGATGATCAATTATTTTTTCGCAGATGTTCTTTCGCAGACAAAAATACAAATTAAGAAAGTGAGCACTATGAATGAGAAGGACCGCGTGTGAATATTGAGGATGCCCTTTGTCGCCTAGTATTTGCTGCAGTTCTTTTGGTACACAAGACAAGGGGGCGGGAAGGTCAATTGCTATTATTTTTTTCCATTCTTGAAAAAAGTTATTATCTTTAATGTAATTAGGATTAATTTTATCAAGCTGAGAAATATTATCTAAATAAAGCCACTTTTTAGCCGCTGTTGATTGGTTATCAATGGTATTATTTTTTGACGTTGTAATGTGCTGCATAAATCCCAACATAAAAACGTAAAACCTCATTAATATAGAAAGGTCCCGAGAAGGCAATTCAATATTCGAAAAAGCATTGAAGGTACTTGGAATGCGAGAAGGAGGAAAAGAAATATGGCACGCTTGAATGTGCCATTCCAAATTTTCAATGGTTCCAGGGCCCAGCCCTGTTAAGACCTTTTCCCAAAGCTCCAGAGGCGGATAAATTTGATTTTGCTCGTTGGGAGTTGGCAATTCCTGGCTATTAAACTGCTGCTCTTCAGTAGTTTTTTGAAATTTGCGTAATTGTTTATCCTCAAATCCAATAGGATGCTTGCCCAGCGCCGAAAGAGGCACTGTATTGCCCTCCATGGCATGACAAGTCATTGATGATAATATAAAATATATATTTATAAATAAGAATACTGGGATAGAAATAAAGCTATTCATAATTAATTCTTAAAATCCGTTGGCGGTGATTGTGTTTTACTATAATGGACGAATTTGTCAATGAAATATATGTCTTAATTTTAAGGATTAATACTTGTGCTAATAAAGATCTTTAAGATTCGTTTAATTAATACAAAATTTCATCCCTGTGGAATTGTGTCTCGCTTAAACCCTGGAGCAAAAAAGTATTTCAAGGTTTTTGAGAGGCGTAATTTAAGGATTTTTTCCCTAAAATCACCAAGGAAACTGTTCCAGCACCAAAGTAGTGAGCTTCGTCTTTTTTAGCAATTTGGATATCGATAAAGCCCTGTGTGCTTAAAAGGTTTCGCCATTTTTCTTCTAACGATGAAAAACTATTTAAGTCATCCACCTGCAGTCCTTGATTAAAAAAATCTTCATTCGCAAAGACCATGGAATTATAAACTAAAAAACCCTCGGGCTGGATAAGTTCAGAATATACAGCCAGAGAATTTTTCATCTCGTCATTTATTGGCAAACCCTCCGTACCTACGTGGGCAAAAAAAACCACGCCAAAGCTTTTATCTGTCAATAAATGAGAAAGTTTACTTATTTCAAAACCGTTGGCGAGAAGATGGGGAGTTATTCTTGAGTCTTGATCGATAGAAAAATCTATCGAACAAAGCCGCGTTGGCCTATTATGCACCTTGCCTAATCGTTTGGAATTCAAGCCGGTTCCAATGCAAAGAACAGGAAGCAAGAGAAGGTTACAAGAAAAGTTGGCATGGAAATCTTCAAGAAGTGCGTTGATTTGAAACCTCACCGAATCTGAGGTTTTCAAATCTTCCTCTAGTTTTTCTAGAGTCAAAAGGCAGGCCTCCTCTTCCAAGAAAGGTTCTGTTTCCTCAGTGTCACTATCGCTGGCTGACACCATCTGCGAAGAGAAGAATAATCCGAAAAAAAATAATATATTTATTAGCTTCATTAAATAAATCCGATAACCAAATTTTTGATTCCAGACATTCAGGGATTTCTTCAATTCCACAAGGCCCTTCCGAACGAAAATTAGAGGCGATCAGTTGACTGGTTTTTTCCATGTGCTCGGCAATCAGCGTGAGTAATTTATGCCGTTTCTGGAGCGCATTATATTCCAGCATCAAGGTCTGTCGCTTTTGTTTCAAAGGCCCCAGAGACGAGCAGCGTTGTTGTATAATTGCGGACTATTTTCCCTCAACGACTCCTCGCCCGCTTGCGGGAGAGGCTAGGGAGAGGGTGGAGGGACATGAACGTGAATGCTATTCGAAGAAAAATCCTTCGTATTCGTTGCTCCACCCTCTCCTCGAGCCCTCTCCCGCAAGCGGGCGAGGGAGCGTGGTGCATAACTTTTTGTCTCAAAATCTATTTATGCAACAACACCGAGACGAGCAGGGGCTTAAAAGTAACTGATTTTTACAAGTTTTTATTTTCTTTTATTAGTTTTTATTTTATTTCCAATAGTAGCTTTTCTTTTTTCAAAATATTCTTGCTCATCAACAGTAATTTTTTGAGTTGTTGAAAAATTATTTAATGGTTTTTCTAGTGTCATAAATTTGTTTTCATTCGCATTATATATGTTTTGTTTTTCAAATTTATATTCACCAAATTTTACACCACTATTTGTGCCGGTAGAAACCGGGTATTCTATGCCGGATTTTAAAATTAATAACTGCGATTTTTCTGTATGTTTTTCCATGTCATTAATAGATAAATTATTATACGGTAAAATTATCGTGGCATCTATCCAAGAAAAATAATTCTCATCAATATATCTAGGATATGGTATTTCCCATTTATGTAGCATTTCAGATGTTTTTTCAAATTCATATGAACTATTTCTCCAAGAAATATAGATTTTTCCCTGAAGTTTTAAAACTCTATTAAATTCACACAATAAATTTCTTACTTCAAAAGGACTTAAGAAGTGAATCAGATTTGGAGTGTAGATTATATCTATTGAATCATCTTTTAATTCTTGGATTTTGCTAACTATATCGCCAAGTAAATAGTTAATTTGCTCCCCTGAATACTCGTAATCACTCAATAATTTATTTAAAAATTTTCGCGTGTCCTGTAAATTATTAGCAATAATTTTAGCGTTTGGATTTATTGAGATAATATCCATAATAGAGCGAGCAACACCAAATGCTGGCATTAAAATAGTTATATTTTCATTTTTTATATTTGATAAATAATTGCAAAAATCTACATCTATAGTGCCATCAAAAGAAAAAGATCTTCCAAAATCTGGCAATAAAGTTGTATGAATTCCAGGAGTCAAAAGATCTCTGTTCATATTATCTTCAGAAATAAGTCTATTTGAAAATAAGTCTACAATATGTGCGGAGTTTTCTATTTTATTATAATTTTTAAGAAATTCATCTCCTAAACGTTGCCTTCGTTCCTCATTATTCATTAGCCCCATGGGTTTCCATAAATTTGCCGATAAGGATGATATGGAGAACATAGCAAGTGAAATTATTATAACATTTTCATGTGGTTATCCTTTATTGTTTTATATAATTAAATTTAAGCTAATTGATAAGTATTTAAATAGCTCTTTTAAGAGTGTTTGTAAGGCTGTTAAAGTTAGGTATAATAAAAAATCAACATTTCACAATTTCAGGTGCTGGATATTTCTTTTTTGCTCTTATTTCAGAGTGGGTTCAGCTAAAGCAATGAATAAATAGTATTTTTTCGGGCATAGAGGGCTTTGGTGATTAACGAAAATTAGAGGCGATCAGTTGACTGGTTTTTTCCATGTGCTCGGCAATCAGCGTGAGTAATTTATGCCGTTCCTGGAGGGCCTTATATTGCAGCATCAAGGCCTGTCTCTTTTTTTGGCCGGCTTCATCATTTTTGAGGGCGGTGAGCTCCTTCTGCATGGCGCTTTGCTTTAGTCGCAATTGCCCGATTTGGCTCAAGAATTGAGCATTGAATCGATTGTTTTCAAAGGCATCCAGAGATAAGCACGGGATGAGCGGCAGGCTCTTTGGCAGAATAAATCGGTCATTTATAAAGGGGAGTGTTGGAGGAGGGCTAAAAAAGCCATCCTTATGGCATTTTAGGGGTGTCATGCTAGATAACCTCTGCTAGATTTATCATTTGATTGCTCTTTTTGGACACCATGAACATTAATCATTTATCTCAATCACCCGCCAAAGCTATGAATGGTGATTGGCGTTGGCAAATGGCTAACCTTGTTTCAACTTTAGAAGATTTGGTTGGTTTTATGCCCAACAGTCCGAGTGCCCATGAATGGCTCAGGAAAAATTTTTCTCGAGCACCTTTGCCATTTGCAGTCACGCCCTATTTTGCTTCTTTGATGGATGGCAGTCCTGATTGCCCCATATTTTCTCAGGTAGTTTCAAGCCTTCGAGAACTAAAGGCTGCTGATTATGAGCTGCGCGATCCTCTCGGTGAAGAGCCGCGGGAAAAAGTGCCGCACTTGGTGCACCGTTATCCTGATCGGGTCCTATTTTTAGCCACCGATCGCTGCGCTAGTTATTGTCGATTTTGCACGCGAAAACGCTGGGTAGGGCAGGGGCCATCGCCGCAAAAAGACCAACAGGAAGAGGCCTTTCGTTATATTGAGAATGACCCGCGCATCAAAGAAATTATATTCTCGGGCGGGGACCCTCTGGTCTTATCTAATCGTCGTTTGGATGAGCTTTTTTCGAGGGCTTTTTCGATCCCTCACATCGATATGGTGCGCATTCATTCACGCATGTTGTCATTTGCTCCTATGCGTATTGATGATGATTTGGCGAATATCGTTAAAAAATATTCACCATTGTATTTAGTGACCCATTTTAATCATCCAAAAGAAATAACATCGCTCACCCTCGATGCGCTTAAATTATTGCGTAATAGTGGCGTCACAATTCTTAATCAATCTGTGTTGCTTAAAGGGGTTAATGATAGCCCGGAAATATTAACTAATTTATTGCGCATGTTGGTTAAACATCAGGTCAGGCCTTATTATTTGCATCAGTGCGACGTGGTGGAAGGGGCTGAACATTTTCGCGTACCGCTAAAGCGGTCATTGGAAATTGTAGAGGCGCTTCGCGGGCATATTTCGGGCTTGTGCATGCCTACTTTTGTCATCGATATTCCCCACGGTCACGGCAAGGTGCCCTTGGTGCCTAATCCTATCGATCATGAGGATGATGAGTTTATTTATTTGAAAGGATTTAGCGGTGGGATTGGGGCTTATCCGAAGAGTTGAGCCGAATATTTCTGCTTCTTTGAAAAAGCGTTGTTGCATAAATAGATTTTGAGGCAAAAAATCAGGCACCACGCTCCCTCGCCCGCTTGCGGGAGAGGGCTAGGGGAGAGGGTGGAGAAACGAAAACATAGGCATCCTCTTCGATAAAAAATAACGTTTATGTTTCTCCACCCTCTCCCTGGCCTCTCCCGCAAGCGGGCGAGGAGTTGTTGAGGGAAAATGGTCCACAGTTATGCAACAAGGCATTTTCTGTGGGCAGCTTAAAAAATCAACCTCAATGGCTGTCCGCGCAGGGCATAATATAAACTCTCCGATGGCAATACCTTTTTCACATAGGTGCGCGTCTGTTCAAAGGGAATCCGCTCAATAAAAAGTTCCGTCGGCAAATGACCAAAACGGTTCAGCCATCTTTGCACTTGATGGGGGCCTGCGTTGTAGGCAGCCACCATTAAGTGGGTATTGGCAAACTGTCGTTTTAGCGTGGCCAGAAAAAGAGTACCCAGCTCGAGGGATATTTTTGGCTCTTTTAAATGATCGGAAGAAAATTCAGCAAAATCAAGCTTGCTCGCCAAATCCGTGGCCACGAAGGGCATCATTTGCATCAGGCCTAAAGCGCCTCGATAACTTTCTGCGTCAGTAGCAAAGCCGCTTTCGGCGCGAATAATGGCGTAGAGCAAGCTTTTTGGGATGCTATATTTGCGACTCATATCATCGATGATGGGTTGATGGGGGAGTGGGTAAGACGCGCGAATTTTATAAGTAGTATCGAGCTTTCCTTCTTTGATCAAAGCCTGAGCATTGAGCAAATAGGAGCGTTGCCACACCTCGTGATATTGGCCTATTTGTTGAAGCATAGCGAGTTTGTCGTCGCTATTAAGCTTGGCGTTAACAATCATTTCGCGGGCCTCTTCGGCAAAACCCAAATGATAAAGAGTGAGAGCGTTTTGGCATGCGGGCTTATCGCATTTATTGGCGAGCTGAGAGAGCGCGTCCGCCCTGATTTCTCGGCCTTGGGGATCATGTAGGCCCAAGAAACGTCTCGCTAACATTATGTAATAAGTGGGCAAATTTTTATTAGCGATTTGACGTAAGACTATATCGCCCGCATTTTTCTTACCTTGTTTATGCAGGCTATAGCCAAGGAAATAGGCATATTTTTCCTGATTTTCGCCTTTAAACTTGGTCATTAGCTCAGTCAATAAAAGATGAGCATGCGGGTAATTATTGATGAGCATCGAGCTGAGCGCTTGATACCATAAATAATTTTCCAGCAAGTGACTGTCGGTCATGAGGGGCTTACATTGTTGCCAGGTAAACAAGGCCATGGAATAAAGACTGGCCTCATAAAGTGAGAAACCGGCAAAAAAACAGCCTTTGGATTTCTCTTTGGGATCGGTGGAACTTTTAGCAAAGCGTGAATAATAATCGGCGGCTTCCACCAGACGTTCAACTTTGCCCAGACTCCAGGCATAGTTCTCAAAATCTTTAGGGGTTGCATTGGGGCTTAAGGCCCTTTTTTGGGCGCGCAGCAGGCCAAGGTTAAATTTATTACTAAGAATGAGAGATTTGACCGCAAAGCCATTATAAGCGCTGGCCTCGCTATTATTGGTGCCCGACTCGCTGATAGCTTTGTCGGCGTCTAAAACCACTTGATCAAAAGCGAGCTTGCCAATCAATTTATCAAAACGACCTTCATTTTCTTTTAAAGTGAGTTTTAAAGCCTTTTTTCCTCGCAGATTTTGCGCTTGTTTGGCCTCGGCAGAGGTTGGGTAGCGAATAAGCAATTGCTTAAATATTTCATCTGCCTCTTTGTTGTTGCCAAGTTTGCTTAAAGAGAAGGCGAGTTTATATAAACGGTCTTCATTTTCCGCTCCCGCATCGCGTAAGACTCGCTTATGGGTTTCAATAATCTGTTGATGATCTTGCGATTTGACGGCGAGGTCTGCGAGAAGTTGGTGTACGCGCGTCATGAACTTTACTGATTGTTGTGCCTTTAAGAGAGAGGTCGCGATGTTTTTGGCGCTTTGATAATTCCCACTTTTATACTCAGCTTTAGCTTTAGCCAACATAAAATAATCGCTGAGCTCAGGAAGTTTTGCTGCTGCGAGAGCAAATGAATTTGCGGCCTGGCGGGGCCGTCCTTGCGCGAGATAAAGTTTCCCTAAGAGCCCAGCTTGGCAGCCGCACCGATAATCAGCGGAATCTGGACGCTTTGCTATAAGCTTTTCTAATTCAGCAACCTCATTTTTACTAAAATAGGACAGATTATTGGCGAACTCTTTGGTATTGCAAGGATCGCTCGGTTTAATGGCCTTAACGAGGCAAGAACTTATCGTTATTGCTGTTGCTAATATGGCAAGTGATTTAAGAATATTTATCATATTTCAATAATGCCTTGTCTGATGCCTTCCGTTACCGCTTCTACGCGATTATTGACGTCAAGTTTTTGATATATATGTTCCAAATGAGTGCGGATGGTTGTGGTAGAAATGCCTAAAACTTCCGCCGCTTCCGTATTGCTCAGCCCTTTCGCAATAATCTGTAGGCATTCAAGTTCGCGAACGCTTAATAGCAAACCTAGCTCGGTTTTTCGGCGTTCTCTTGGGGTATCGAGGAGCGCTGTGGGTGTACCCTCTAGAGGCATTGCAAAAAACTTAAGCAGGCGCCGCGCGAGGCTCGGTTGGATCACGGTACCGCCTTGAAAAACATCAATGATAGCCTCGTGAATTTTATGAGCTTCGGCTCCTTTTAGCAAATACCCCGAAGCGCCAGCTTGAATAGCCTTTAATACTTTCTCTTCGTCCTCGAAAACGGTGAAAATAAGGATTTCTATGCGGTGATTCAGATCCTTAATTTTTTTTGTGACCTCAATACCGCTCATTTTTGGTAAACCCAAGTCACATAAAACTACGTGAGGAGGCTTTAGAAGAGTGGCAAGCTGGAGGACTGCATCCTCGCCCGACATGGCTGAGCCGATTATTTCTATATTATCAAAACTGTTCAATAACTTTATTTGCGCCTTCAAAATCGCTGGTTGATCTTCAACTATAAAAAGACGAATAACATCCATAGTTCACCTTGGTTAAGTTACTAAGGGCACATGCTAACACCGTTCAGGAAATAAGAGCATTTTAAGTAGCGACGCTTAGTTTATTTTTTTCATGCCCACATTAGGTCAAATGCCTATCTAGGTGGAATTTATTTTTGCGAATTTTCTCGCCTACCCACTCGCCAAAGGCTTCCGGTGGGCCATCTTGTTTATCTGGTTTAGCATGGTTTTAGAGCTTGGTTAAGCCCTGGGGCTAGATGCGGGGTTTTGTGAGGCTTTATGGAGTTAAACTGCCGATTTTATTAGCTAATAAGCCAAGAACAGCCTGTCGTCATTTGCGAGCCTAACGCGGCAATGGCGATGCGGGAAGGTAAAAAGGAGGAAATCATGAAAGCCATTTCTCTGCCCACAAAGCTTGCCATGAGTCACGTGCTCATACCGGTTTTTGCAACTTTATGTCTCTTCCCCTTCATTTCTTCCGCCGCGGCTTTGATTGCAGGGCTCTTTCTTGCGCTTAGCTTCGGCAATCCTTATCAAAACCGTACCAAAAAAATGAGCCCCCTGCTTCTAGGAATTGCCGTGATGGGGCTTGGGGCTGGCATGAATTTGAAGCTCATCGGTGGGCTTGGCTTAGCCGGGATCGGCTATACCATCACTGGCATCTCGCTTACTTTTTTCTTCGGGAGTTTGCTCGGTAAAATTTTCAACACCGAAAAAGACACCTCACTTCTCATCACGATGGGAACCGCCATTTGCGGCGGTTCAGCGATTGCGGCTCTCGCGCCGGTGATCCGTGCCAAAGACCACGAGGTTTCCATTGCCTTAGTGACGGTTTTTTTGCTAAATGCAGCAGCGCTTCTCTTATTTCCTGGGATTGGTCATTATTTCGATCTCACCGAGACACAATTTGGCCTTTGGAGTGCCCTCGCTATTCATGATACGAGCTCGGTAGTTGGTGCAACGCTTCACTATGGCCCGAACGCCTTGGTGGTGGGCACTACCTTAAAACTTACGAGGGCTTTGTGGATTATTCCGGTGGCTTTTTTGGTGGGATTTTTTCGGTCCCGAAACGAAGCCGATGGAGCGCGACAAAAAGTCAAAGTGCCTTGGTTTATTATTGGTTTCGTTTTAGTCGCTGCCCTAGTGACTTTTTTCCCGGCCCTGGTGCCGCTAGGACAAAATATCGAGTTAATCGCTAAGCGACTATTGGTGCTCACCTTGTTCTTGATTGGTGCCAATCTCACCAGGGAAAGCCTCAAGGGCGCTGGGTTTCGACCCCTGATGCAGGGACTTTGTTTGTGGAGCCTGGTAAGCACCTTTTCGCTGTTGGCGATTATGCTTGGCTGGATTGAATGAACTTTTTAAAGCACGATGGCCAACTCAATTTTCGTCCCCCCCTCCGGCAGCGACGTCATTATGAGTTCGCCGCCAATTTGCTGAGCGCGAGCGGCCATGTTGACAAGCCCATAATGATTTGGGCGGCGGATCTTGGTATCAAAACCTCGACCATTATCTTTTATTGTCAAAATAAGTTTGTCTTTTAACGGTGTGGCGTTCACCGAGACCTCATTGGCCTCAGCATGCTTTAGTACATTGCTCAGTGCCTCCTGAACAATTCGGCAGACAGCAAGTTGTTGTTCGAGACTCAGGGACCTTAATAATTCTATATGGTTAATATTTACCAACAATTTATGACGAATAGATAAATTTTGGCATAAAATCCTCACTTGCTCAGCTATATCAAAATTATTGTTGAGAAGAGCAATGGAGCGTCGCATATCATCGATGGATTCAATGGCGCTATTTTGTATTTCATTTAGATCGTCTCTGATGGCGCAATAATCAGGATTCTTTTTTAACAGGTCGCATTGCATGACAATACTTGTTAGTTGAGCGCCAATGCCATCATGAAATTCTCGAGCGATTCTTTGCCGCTCTTGATCAACGGCGAGACGTTTTAACTTTTTTTCTAGAGCTATCAAAGATTGCATTAATCTTTGTTCTTGGCTTTGGACAAAATAGATAAAAAATATGGCTAAAGCATCCAGCGTACAAAGAAGCATCATGGCATACATTACGCTTAAGAAACTTGGATCATTGCTGCCCCACAGCGTAAGCATGGTGCTTAGTGGAATGCTGATTAATGGCACCATTATCATGAGCGGGTTATGAAATAACAAGAGAAAAATGGCGGTACTAAAGGGATGAATGGCCATCAACGGCGACAATAAATAACCAGAGCTGCGTGTGAAATAAAGAAGTATTAATAAATCAAAAATAAGCGTAATAAAATGAACCCATCTGCCTAAACGCTCATGGCCCTTTAAATAATATGAAAGGTAAGCGTAAAGGAATGTAGTCAATAGTATGAATGCGTCGCTAGGGGAATGGCCAAAATTAATGGTATTGTCAGCGAGGGATAATATGAAGAGAAGACAATAAAGAGCATTGATGCTGAGGCGGCCAAAGAATACTGCTTGAGCGCGAAATAAGAAGCTTTTCTTGAGCCGCAAAGCAAAAGAATCGGGGCTATCGTGCTTGCTCAAGCTAGCTCACCTTTTTGCCTAAATCTCTTACCGCTTGTTTAATCTGTTCCAAGCTGATTAGCTTGGGGTTATAGATGACTTCCAGATTATCTTGGTTGCCCAATTTGGCCTTTGCAGATTCTATCCCTTTCATAGCTCTTAATTTGCCATGAAGTTTAATTAGGCATGGATCGCAGGGAAGATTGTCTACCGATAAGATGACACGCTCAGAGGATGTGCTTTCTACGGGCGCGGGTTCATCCTGATAAGGGGCACAAGCGCTAAAAACTAGAGCTTGGGTACTAATTAACGTTAAAATAGCTAAGTAGAGTGGTGACATGATGAAACGGCTCCTTTTTTTTTGGTGCGCAGCCCGCTAGAGGGAGTCGCGAATGAGTTGTTCCACTTTTTTTTTAGGCAGCAAAGGGGTTCTTTATGGGATTATTAAGCTCAGACCACGACGGCGAACTATTTGCTGATATAAACGTCACGCCGATGGTGGACGTGATGCTGGTGTTGTTAATCATCTTCATGGTGACCGCACCATTTATGATTGAAACCATTGGCGTAAATTTACCAAAAGGCGCGGGGGCCGAAGCGCAAGGTTTAACCACGCCCCTCACCATTAGCATTGATAAGAATGAGGCTATCACCATTGCTAAAGAATTATTCAACCTTGAGCAACTTGAGACTTTCTTGCGAGATAGTCCACGGGTGAAAAATGGCGAGCCGCTTTATATCGAGGCGGATGAAAGTATTCGGCATAAGGCTTTGGTAGGGGTTATGTCCACCGCTTATTTGGCGGGTGCCAATAAAATTAACATCATTATGGAAAAGCCATAAAAATAGTTCATTTTAATTTTGTTAAGAAGGGTTTTTCATGCAATTTAAAAGGGCCATAATCACAAGCGCCGTTATACACGCTATCGTATTAGGGTTTTTAAGCGCGGGCCTTAGTTTTTCATGGATGAAACCTAAAAAGAATCTTGCAGCCATTGAAGCAAGGCTTACTTTCAAAGGGAAGGCCAGGGACAAAGAGCTCCTGCCGCGGAAAAAATCTCGGCCCGTCGCTCAAAATGTCATTCCTCCCAAAGCACTGGAAAAAGCGCCCGAAGCAAAGGCTGCCACTGCGCCTGAACTGCCCAAAGTAGGCAAAGAGGTAGCGCTTCCCGTGGATAAGCCAGTGGTCAAGGAAACTAAAATAGCCAAAGCAAAAAAAGACTATGCCAGTGAGCTTAAAAAACTCAGTCAATCTTTTAGCGAAGATTTGTCGAATGTGAAACCTGAGCATGAGCCTGAAGAGTTTTCCGAGGAAGATAGCAATTATTTTGATCAAATCTATGGCTTGATCAAGGAATCATTTATTGTTCCGCCCCATGTTAACGGTCCGGCAGGGCATAAGCTGCAGGCGGTTATACGATTGTTTTTGCTCAATGATGGAAGTTTATCGAAGCTTGATCTTGAGCATTCGTCGGGCGATGAGCATTTTGATAGAGCAGTTATCGATGGTGCGAAGCGCGTGAATAATTTTGGCAAGGTCCCCATCTTATTGCAAAATGCCTTAAGCGAACGAGGCGTGGTGGTTGAGCTATGCCCCTTCAAATGTAGCGAATAGGATAAGTAGAACGATGAAAATAATCATAATAAGTTTTTTGCTGGCGCTAAACGCTTTAAGCGAGCCAACTTTTGACACCAAGGCGGGTCCTGGAGCTGCCGCCACTGCTAAGCAAAATGACACCGCTGCCAACGTGAAAAAAGCTCTGTCTATTAACGATATTGGGGGAGCCACGCGCTTAAAAATTGAGGGAGCAACCTTTCGCAGTTTTAACCTTTTTTTCCCTGAAATTACTATCGATGGAAAAGCCACTGCGGAAGACAGAAAAAATTTAGCTCAGGTTCGTCAGATTGTCGAAAGAGATTTGGCTATTACCGGCAATTTTTCCATGGTAAGCGCCTCTGAAACGCCTAATGACGCATTAATCAAACAAAAAGGCGCCGAAGGCCTTAGCCGCATTAAACTTAGCTTTAGTAACGATAAAATAGCCGCAGTGGTTGAGCACAAAAATCTCATCAACGGCAAGACTTCGAAAAAATATATCGCCACTCTCAAAAAAGAATCACGCAGGTTGTCGCATCTTTTGGCCCAAAGTATTTTTGAAGAATTTATTGGAGCCGAAGATTTATTTTTACTGCAAATAGCGGCGGTTAAGCGTACTAAAACCGATTCTCAGATCGTGCTCTTTGATTTTGATGGGCAAAACGAACAAAAAATTACCAAAGGCATTTGGGGAAAGGCGACGCCATTTTTTGCACCGAGCGGCAAGAGTATTTTGTACACTATTATCTCGAAAGAGGGCCAAGGTATTGTTGAGCAAGAAATTGGCTCCGTCGGTGTTCAGTTTAGAACCAAAAAACCAGGACTCAATCTCGACCCGCGAGTGTTGCCCAATAATCTTGGCATGCTTGCGACACTTTCACTTGGTAAAAATGCCAATATTTATCGCACCAGCCGAGAGGGCAATGTTATTGGTACGCTTACGGAATCTTCCGGATTTAATCTTTCCCCCACCATTAGCCCTGATGCTAAAACCTTCGCCTTCGTATCCAGCAGATCCGGCACCCCACAAATCTATGAACAAACGCTCGATTTCAACGCTAAAAAAACCGAAGCTAAGCGTTTGACTTTTCAAGGACGCTATAATCAAACGCCGCAATATAGCCCCGATGGCTCTTTTATCGCTTTTACGGGGCGCGATGAAGAAAAAATCTTTGACGTGTTTTTGCTCGAACGATCGTCTGGACGCATCTCTCGCGTGACGCAAAAACAGGGGCGAAACCAAGAGCCATTTTTTACACCATCCGGTCGTTTTGTGATTTTTACATCGGAGCGGGACGGTCGTGCTGAACCAGATGTTTATATTGCGAGTCTCAGTGGCAATCATCAATATCGCCTTACTACTGACGGGGGCTATTTGTCGCCGGTGGTCAGGCCAAAGCAGTGAAAGGCTTTTTGCGAAAAATAGCTGAGCTTTGCTGATCCCAAAGAATTATCTTTGATTGTGACGAGTTGCAGTGAAGCATGCTGAAAGGTAGTGGCGTATCGCACAGGGATTGTTAAATAGCTTCAATGCTCGTTGATTCTCATTTATTAATTTGATTATGGAAGCAATAAGGTCGGGTGGATTAAAGTCCTCCCGACTTTTTTAGTCAAAGAACCTTGCCCGCGTTGGCAAAAAAATTCAATCGCATAAGGGTGTTGAGCGTTTGACTAGCGATAGCGAGCTCATAATGTCCATACAACAAGAAAAAATTTGCCTGATGTTTGACCGTATTGCAGGTACTTATGACTCGGTTAATCGCGTATTATCCATGGGCCAAGACCTCAGGTGGCGAAGGATAGTGACTGATCGTTTGCCGCTCCTAGGCGATTTGCGCATTCTCGATATTGCCACGGGCACGGCTGATTTACTCATCAGTATGTGTCAACATCGAGCCAATATTTTTGAGGCTCATGGAGTTGACTTGGCGGAAAAAATGCTCGCCATCGGTCAGAAAAAAATTAATAAACTTGAGCTCGCCAAAAAAATCACCCTTTCGAAAGCCGACGCGGTGGCTTTACCCTTTGCCGATAACTCGTTTGACGTCGTGAGTATTTCATTTGGCATTCGCAATTTTACGCACATTAACGCAGCGCTAAAAGAAATAGATCGAGTTTTAAAGCCCGGGGGAAAATTACTGATTTTGGAATTTTCGCTCCCCAAAAATCATTTTATTCGTGGCGCCTACCTCGCTTATTTTCGCCATGTCTTGCCCTTCGTAGGTGGCATCATTTCTCGAGATAAAATGGCTTATCGCTATTTGAATGAAACAGTGGAAACTTTTCCTTATTCAAAAGCCTTTTGCGCAATTTTAGATAAGGCAGGATTTGTCGAAATACAGGAATCTCCTCTCACTTTTGGTATCGCCACTCTTTATCATGCAACGGCGCGCTAATGGGCCTTCGCTTAGAACCTGCCCTAACTTTGCGTGAGGCTGCTGCCCGATTGCTATCGTGGCTGAGAGCGAGCATCGCGAGCGCAAGCGATGTGAGTGTGAAGATTGATATCGCGGGAGCCAATGAAGAGGAATTTTTTGCTCCACTTGGCTGTCCCCGTACTTATTTCAAAAGTAGAGATTGTGACCTTGAATGGTGGGGTTTAGGGGCGGCCGATTATATTTCACAGACTTCCATCAATGAGCCCTGCGCTTTAAGTCAAGTCGTAAAAAAAGTTCATAGCTTAGACGATGATCAAATTTACTTTGGTGCCATGAGATTTGATAAAGAGCGAATTATCGACGAGGAATGGAAGGATTTCAAGTTTGAAATATTTATCTTGCCGCTGATTTTATTGCGTCATTGTGGATCGGGTTTTAGTTTATCACTCAATTATCGCACCGACGGTATTCCGTATCAAATCTGGCGAGATCATGCGGAAAGTTTATTAATGACACTGAATAACTGCTCGCTTGCACGCAGTCAGGAAAAGCTCATTTTTCATGATCAAGAAATCCCAGAACGAGCTCACTATTCTCTCAATGTCGAGCGGGCATTGGCTTGTTTTTCTAGTAAAGCTGAGCAAAAAAAAGTTGTGATAGGGCGACGAAATACACGCTTCTTTTCTAAAGATCCGGATCCAGCTCATTTATTTTTTCGCTTAGCTCGACGGGCGCGTCATGCTTTTCTTTTTATGTTTGATGTTGGCTTGGGCAGTACTTTTTTTGGGGCCAGCCCCGAACTTCTCTATAGGCGAATAGGACAGAATTTCGAAACTGAATCTCTCGCCGGAACGAGGCCACGCTCTCATGATCACGAGCAAGATGTGCGCTTGCGTCAGGATCTCTTCGATAGCATTAAAGATAAATCGGAGCATTTTTTAGTTTCAAAACATATAGAAGATCGCTTGAGAGAATTTGGGGCTACCGATTTATTCACATCTAAGCTCGAGATTATGTCTCTGCCTTATGTTCAACATTTGCATCGTCGCTATCATGGTCGGATTGATCAGGGACTTCGCGACGATAAAATCATTGCGGCCCTTCATCCCACGCCCGCTGTTTGCGGCATTGAACCGGATTGGGCCAAGCAATTTATTCGCGATTATGAGGGTTTTGATCGGGGACTTTATGCGGCTCCCATTGGCTATGTCGGGAAAAATTCCGCTGAGTTTGCAGTAGGAATTCGCTCGGCACTTTATCAAGCATCACAATTATTTATTTATGCGGCTTGCGGGATCGTGCCCGGATCAATACCCGATCAAGAATGGGAAGAACTTAATAATAAACAAAAAAATATTTTAGCTATTTTTGACGACGGAGTTCTCTAATGTCCATAAATAATTTTGGTCATTATTGGTGTCACATGATGATTGAGCGGCTAATCGCCCAGGGCATCGATCATTTTTTCGTGGCGCCCGGATCACGTTCTTCTCCGATTGTTTCTGCCATAGCTCGTCATGGTCAGGCTCACATTCGCCAATCTATCGACGAGCGCTCGCTTGGATTCATGGCATTAGGCTACGCAAAAAGAACGCAAAAAGCTGGGGTAGTGGTGGTAACTTCTGGTACCGCCGTGGCCAATTTAATGCCGGCGGTGGTGGAAGCGCGCATGAGTCTCGTCCCCATGCTTATTCTCACGGCGGATCGTCCCTATGAGCTGCGCGATAGCGGCGCTAACCAAACTATTGAGCAAGCAAATATTTTTTCCCATCACACTAATAAAAGTTACGATTTATCGTCGCCATCTGTGACAGTGAGCATTAAAAGATCCCAAAGTATTTTTGACCAAGCACTTAACTATGCTCACCGCCCGCGACCAGGGCCTGTCCAAATTAATATCCAGCTGCGAGAGCCTTTGCATAACGCCAATGACTCACTTGAATGGCAAAAAGAGACGGGATTAGCGCATGTGGATCACTGGTGCAAAGCACAATTTGATCACCGAGATCGTCTGCAAAATTTATTTAATCGCAGCAAAGGTTTGCTAGTTCTCGGTGAGCTCTTTCCCAGTGAAGTTCAACAAAAAATTGTGGGATTAGCCGAAAAAATTCAGTGGCCCATATTTGCCGATATTACATCCAACTTGCGACTCACCAAGCATCCACTCATCCTTCATCATTTTGATGTGGCACTTAATAATCACCAATTTCTAAAAGAACTTGACCCTGAGGTAGTTGTTCATATTGGCGACCGCATTGTTTCTAAACGTTTTTGGTCATGGATAGAAAAAAACGAGCACCTGCAATTTGTCCGTTTAAGCGAATATGACAACACCGTGAATCACATTGGGAGAGGCCAGCATTTTTGCGTCGGAGATTTGGCGCGAACTATTGACGGCTTAGAGCTGAAAACAAAGACGAGATCGGTCAGCCCAAAGATATTCGACATCCATGAAAATGTTCGGCAGAAAGTAGGGGATTTTTTGGAAAGCAGCGAGCATAACGAAGCTTATTTTGCTGCTAAATTAGTGGCGAGTATTTCAGAGCCCGTCAATCTTTTTGTTTCGTCGAGCATGCCTATTCGGGACCTCGACCAGTTTGCGAGTCCGAGTACACAGGCAATCGATGTGTTTGCTAATCGCGGCGCCAGCGGTATCGATGGCGTAATCAGTAGCGCGGTTGGTGTGGCAGTCGCTTCTAAAAAGCCCACTATTTTATTGATCGGAGATGTTGCTTTTTTACATGATAGCAACGCATTGATGCTGCTCAAAGAAAGCACGACACCGCTGTTGATCGTGGTGATCAATAATAATGGCGGGGGAATTTTTCATTTCCTGCCCATTGGTCAAGAAGCTGAGGTGGTGACGCCCTATTTAGATACCCCGCATCAGGTGAAAATTGGGGCTTTGTGTGAGGCTCATGAGGTGGCTTATCGCAGAGTCGGGGTGAAGGATTTTGAGGGAGCGATTGGACAATTTTTTCTGGGCAAGGAAAGCCAGGTTTTCGAAATTGGTATTGAGCGTGCGATTAATGTGGCGCTGCATAAGGCTGTGCATTTAGCAATTGCCAACCAATAGTACCAATTTCCTTGCAGATATTACCTCAACAACTCCTCGCCCGCTTGCGGGAGGGGCTAGGGAGAGGGTGGAGAAACATAATCGTGATTATTTTTTCGATTAGAAACCCTTCGTCTGCGTATCTCCACCCTCACCCCCAGCCCTCTCCCGTAAGCGGGCGAGGGAGCGTGGTGCTTCATTTTAGTCTCGAAATCATTTGTGCAACGACGACGCATGGCTGAGCCGCTTGTTTTTGTAGACTATTTCGTTAAAGAACCTTTAAAAGATTTTCGCGAGGTGCATGATGAGTTCCATAGAATGGCGTTCGGCCCGAAAGTTTGAAGATATCCTTTATGAAAAAACTCATGGTATCGCTAAAATTACCATTAATCGTCCTGAACTAAGAAATGCTTTTCGTCCGCTCACTGTGGAAGAAATGAAAACCGCATTCGCTGATGCTCGCGATGATTCCAGCATCGGAGTAGTCATTTTATGTGGCGCTGGAGATTTGGCTTTTTGTTCGGGCGGCGATCAACGCATTCGTAAAGAAGCTGGTTATGTCGACGAAAGCGGAGTTCATCGCTTAAACGTTTTAGATTTGCAACGACAAATCCGCACATTGCCAAAACCAGTTATTGCTATGGTGGCGGGCTACGCGGTTGGTGGCGGGCATGTTTTGCATATGATGTGCGATCTGACCATTGCCGCAGATAATGCGATTTTTCAACAAACAGGTCCTAAGGTTGGATCTTTTGATGGCGGTTATGGTGCGAGTTATATGGCGCGTATTATTGGCCAGAAGAAAGCTCGTGAAATTTGGTTTTTGTGCCGTCAATATAATGCGCAGCAAGCCCTTGATATGGGTTTGGTGAACACGGTTGTGCCACTTTCAGAACTGGAGAATGAAACCATCAAGTGGGCTAAAGAAATTCTCAATCATTCGCCGATTGCGCTTCGTTGTTTAAAATCAGCACTTAATGCTGATTGCGATGGACAAGCAGGGCTGCAAGAATTGGCAGGCAATGCCACCATGTTGTTTTATATGACCGAGGAAGGCCAAGAAGGAAAAAATGCTTTTCTAGAAAAACGAAAACCTGATTTTTCCAAATTCCCTCGACGACCGTAGTGAGCATGCAGTATCGCGAAGAAATCACCCCTGTGCTGATAGTGGGAGCAGGGCCCAGCGGCTTAATGATGGCGCTCATGCTCTCCCGCTTCGGTATTCCCGTGCATATCATCGACAAAGAGGTCAAAAAAAGCCCTTATTCGCGTGCCATTGCCGTGCAGATTAGGAGTTTAGAGATTTTCTCGGCTCTGGGCCTTCTTCCGAAACTGATGGAACGAGGCCTGTCTGTCGACGCTTTTCAGGTGAATACTGAAAGTGCTATTCCCATCGATATAAATCCTCAATTATCCACTTCGAAATTTTCCCGACCCTTAATTGTTGATCAACCTCATACTGAGGAAGTGCTCGAATCAGCATTAGGTGACTTTGATGTTTACGTCGATCGCGGTGTTTGTTTAGTTAAGGTTGTGGAGGGAAATCTGGTCGTCAAAGCCGAATTAAAAGGCCTTGATAATCGGGTTTTTCATAGGGAATATTCCTCTATTATCGGCGCTGACGGGGCCCATAGCACGGTCAGAAAAAATATGGATAATAGTTTTATAGGCAAGGCCTATGAAGATGCTTTTATTCTTGCTGATGTGGAAGTGGCGACGAATATTGATCGCAATTCGTTGAAATTATATTTCAAAGGACCAAAATTTTTAGCGCTTATTCCGATGTGGGGGCCACATCATTATCGCTTAATATCGGTCAGACAAAACGAACGATCGAAAATGGGACCTGAACCAACTAGGCTGGAGTTTCAAAAACTTCTCGACAATATTGTCCCTTTTCCCATTGCCATTACTAAATCTATTTGGGTTTCGCGATTTTTTGTTCAATGTCGTAGTGCTTTGCATTACCAACAAGGGCGCATTTTTTTGGTGGGCGATGCCGCTCACATCCATAGCCCCGCCGGCGGGCAAGGCATGAACACGGGTTTGCAAGACGCCTTAAATCTTAGCTTTAAGCTGGCGATGGTGTTAAGAGGTGAGGCTCTCCCTTCTGTGTTGTTGAGCTATCACGAAGAGCGCAAACCGGTGGGTGATTTTTTGATCAAGTACACCGATCGCTTGTTTAGATTTATGGTACGAGGCTCTTTTTTTGCCCGCCTTCTACGAAGGATAGTTTTGCCTCGTGTAATGCGATCGCCACAACGTCAATCAAAAATTTTTCGCATTGGTTCGCAAACTGCAATTCGCTATCAAAAAGGTTGCCTTTGCTTGGAAAATCATGCCTTGTCTTTGCCTGCTATAGCCATTGGCAGTCGCGTGCCGAACCTTGAGCTCATCGATAGCCACGTTAAAAAGACTGATATTCATAGCCAAGTCATCAATGATTTTTTTAATTTACTGCTCTTTATTCCGCGCGACCTTGAAAAAAATGTCGTAAAAAAAATTATCAAAGCTGGTCACGATCTGTGTGAAAAATATGCGATTAAAATTCGACCGATTTTTGCCAGCGATTTTGATGCAGAGAAAATTATGATGGACCAAGAATATAGCATCACCTGCGATCAGGATTTTCTACGAGGACAAGAAGAAGCTTTTTTCATGATGGTGCGCGCTGATCAACACTTATTTTGTTTGGGCTTTTTAAGCGATCTTGATCATCTCGATCATTCCCTTTCCAAATATTTGACACGGATTAAAATGTGAGTGCTCAAATAAGAACTAATTCTCTTCAAGCATGGCTGCGCGCCACCCGACCTAGAACTCTCGGAGCCATTTCGTGCCCAGTGTGGCTCGGATCGGCTTTGGCGATGTCAAAGGGAATATTCTCCTTTAATCTTTTTATGGTGACTTGGATTTGCTCCTTGTGTTTGCAAATTCTCGCCAACGTCATCAATGATTATGGCGACTTCATGAGAGGAAGTGATACTTCCGAACGCCTCGGCCCTCCTCGCGCCATGCAGATGGGGTGGCTTACGCCGAAAATAATGCGAAGGGGCATAGCCATTATTCTCTTGTGCTCTACCTCACTCGGATTGATCTTGGTCGCTCACGGCGGTGTGAGCATTTTAGTCTTAGGTATTGTTTCCACCATCACGTGTATTTGGTATACCGCAGGTCCTAAGCCTCTTGCCTATATTGGATTTTCGGAAATAGCAGTTTTATTTCTTTTTGGTCCTATGCCAGTTTTCGGTGCTTATTATGTACAAACTTTGTCGTGGCCGACGCAAGGATTCCTGCTTAGCATTGGCCCCGCTCTTTTGTCTACGGCTTTGATAATGACCAATAATTTGCGTGATATTAGCGAAGATCGAAGGCATCATAAACGTACGCTGGCTGTTAGGTTTGGCGAGAATATTTCGCGTTATTTAATTGTCTTATTGGTGATGGCAGCAGCTTTATCGCCGGTGCTGTTGGTAGTCTTTTTTGATTTTAGCGGGCTTTGTCTGTTGCCTTTGGCTGCCCTTATTTTTCCTGCACGTTTATTTCCGATGATTTTAAACGAACCGATTAGCGCCAAATTTAATCTGATGTTGCAAGCGATCGGTAAGGCACTTTATTTATTTGGCCTGCTCATGAGCGTGAGTATAATTTATGGCGCGCCTTGAGATTTATCGCCAATCTTTAAAATCGGAGGGAAGTTTTTATTTCCCTTCGAGCGAGCGTTTGATTCTGCGCTTTGATTTTAGCTTGAATAATGGCAGTACTTTTTCAAGTGAATGGGCGCCTTTTCCAAGCATTCATTCTCACACCATAGATGATGTGGTGCAACAATCCCGGACCATTGAAAGTAACGACATCGAGGCTTTAGAGGGCTTAATCGGCAACAATAACAGCGAATTTTTGTCTCATTTTTTTCGTGAGTCATTTGCTTATCCCCTTAGTTTTATCATGAGCCTGGGCTTATTCCACGCACAAATAAAAACTGCGGTTGATAGTGGTGAGAGAGTTAAGCATTCCGTTTTATTATTGCCTCATCATTCGATTAGCGACGCACTTTATCTTTTGGGCCAAGGTTTTTCGTGTTTGAAAATAAAGGTGAGCTCACTTATTAGTCAGGAAGTTGAACGCTTGAATGCCATTCGTTCGGCAATCGGAGATAATATTCCCATTCGCATTGATGCCAATCGCAAGCTAAGTTTCGATGAGGCCAAACTTTTGCTGAGCCATGTGAAAAATCTGCAATATATCGAGGAACCAACTTACGAATTATCTCGCCTTGCTGAACTTTATGATGCGACTGGTGTTGCCATTGCTCTTGATGAATCTTTTCTTGATGGCGATAGCTTGGATAAATTATTGGAGGCCAGGGCTCGTTATCTCATTATCAAAGCAAGCCGATTTAATAATATTTTTTCGCTTATTAATTTATCCAAAGAAGCAAAGAATATTGGTATTACGCCGATTTTTAGCCATTGTTTTGAGAGCGATTTTTATGCCTCACTCATGAGTAGGCTGGTGAAACATTTAGGTCTTTGCCACGAAGCGCATGGTCTTTATTCAAATATTTTCTCTGCGAGCAAAACATGATCAGCATTAAAACGCCGCAGGTGAGTTTGACCAAAAGCGAAGTGGCTCATCGCGTGGATTCTTTGGCCCAAACTTTTTCAAGTGTTAAAAGAGAAGAATGTATAGCGCTTTATCTAGACAGTTCTCTCGACGGAGTTTTGCTTTTATTGACAGCGATCAAACTAGGCTTAAAGGTGGCACTGTGTCCCTTAAGGGAGCCTCCTAAGATTCTCGACGAATGGCTTTTCAGTTTGGGCGTTAATAAATTATTTTCTTCTTGCCAAAGAACCGAGACGGCGACTTTATCTTCGGAAATTTTAATCTCAAACGATCTCAGAAATGATTTTTCGAGCATCATGCGCACTTCAGGAAGCACGGGCTTTTCAAAGAGTGCTTTGATAAATTTTTCTGCCCATATGGCCAGTGCGCAAGCGGTTAATCGCTATTTTGGTTTTCAGCAGTTATCAAATTGGCTTTTGTCTCTTCCGCTTTATCATGTCGGCGGTTTAGCGATTGTGATGCGGGCTTTAGCGGCGGGTGGGGGTATTTATATCGCCCAAAATCATGAACAGATGGTTGCTGCGTTGAGAACTTCGCACCTTAGCTATTGCTCTCTTGTCCCTGCTCAACTTAAAAGGCTCATTACCGAAAAAGTAAATCTTTCTCATTTAGATGGGGTGGTCATAGGTGGGGACGCCTTGGGCGCTCGCGATCGAGAGCAGGCCTTAAAGCAAGGGTGGCCAATCTATGAAAGTTATGGACTCACGGAATCTGCGTCCATGGTGTGGGTAAATAATTCCCAAAGCGGGAGCGGTTCAGCTTTGTCTCACGCCAAGATTTTGCTCGCGGATGATGGAGAAATAGGCGTGAAGGCCGACAGTTTATTTTGTGGTTATCTGGAAGCGGGGCAGCTCAACCTGCCGCTTAATGCAGAGGGCTTTTTCTTCACCGGTGATATTGGGAAATTAGATGAATTTAACCAACTCCAATTAATTGGAAGAAAAAATAATCGGATTATTTCTGGCGGCGAAAATATTCAGGCCGAAGAAATTGAGCGAGTTTTGGAATCTCACCCACATATTGATGTGTGCGTAGTGGTGGGTGTCGAGGATAACAAATATGGCATGCGCCCCGTCGCTTTTGTGAAATGGTCACGGCAAGCACTGAGCTTGAACGAAATTACGGTTTGGTTAAAAAGTAGGCTCGCTGCTTATAAATGGCCGGATAAATTGATAAGTTGGCCCCCGCAAATAGCCACCGACGGCAAAAAACCGAGAGCCGTGCTCGCTCGTTTAATGGGTGAGATGTTTTAGTACAAAAAACGGTTGAACCCAAAACAATCTGGACACTGATGTCATAGTTGGTGCCAGCTTTTTTTTGCGCTGTCATTCTTAAAAAAACATTTTTTCTTTCATAACCCATTGAAAATATTGAACAATTTTAATTTTCTTTCCACGAAACTGGTTTTTGATGGGACAAAAAGTTGCGACCAATTTTCGATGCACAGTAACTTTCTTCGTGCAAGGGGGGAGGAATTCTTTCCCTCTCATGGAGGAACGAATAATGGCAAAGAATTTTTTCATAAAAGGGCTTAAAGTTGCTAGTGTGCTTAGTGCACTTCTAGCAGCTTCAGCTCTCGTCACAAGTTGTGGCGAGACTGCAGCCCCAGCAGCTAATCCAGTTAACAACGCAGAGGTAATAGTTCCAGCTAATGGTGGACAACCCTTCGTACCTAACACTGGTCTTGATCCAGATGTCCCTTTGGTCAATCCTGTGGCTGGTGCTGGCGGAATCGAAGGTTTCAGCGTTATTGAATTGATGGTGAGATCCGATCCAGCCGATCCACATAACGAACGTTTCCTAGATGATTGGCGCTTTGAAATCCGTACCATTGATGATCAAGGACGTACCACAAGCCCAGTATTTTTCGGCGAAAGTGGACCAGACGGCCTTGGTGCTATTGGTCTTCCATCGTGGATGTTCGGTCTACCTTTAGTCATCACCGCCTTCAACGATGTGTATCCATTGGCTGACCTAGATGAAGATAGTGAAGACTTGGAATGCCGTAGTTATGAAATCTTCGTACCACCTTGCTGCTATGATAAAGCAGTTTGGATGCTTGGACCCGTTGAAGATTCTTTGTGGGATTTCTACGGAAGAGCAGCTGAGCGTCGTGCTGAAGCTTGGAATCCAAGCCAAGTGGATTGCGCAACCTGGCTACAAAACTTGCAATTGTTGATTTTGACTGATCGTATCCAAGACGGGCTCGATGAATTATCAGACAGCGCAACCATGATCTGGGATGATCAAGATCTTATTTTGGCTCTTCAAGAAAACCAAAACTTACTCGTACCAACTCGTCCACCAATCTGTATGGCAGAACGACGTCACAATGGTGGCGGTCTAGAAAGAGCTGACGTTATTGCTGATGCTTCATTCCCATTCACTATCGATGATGATCAAGCTCCATTCGGTCCTACTGAAACTATGTCAGATGATGATCCGATTGTTATTGGCATCAACGGTATTGTTGACTCCATCTGCGGTATCGATCTCGACGGTGTATTGGTTGTAAATGCAGCAACTTTTGCTCCTACCGATCAATATCAACTCGATGAAGATGATTTCATGGGAACGATCCATGATCAAACAGCTCTCGTCGCTGATATGGACGTAAGCACCTATAACGTACGTCTTGGCAATGGTCTTCCATTGGATCATGACAAATATGATGACGCTTGCTCCTTGTCGACTTTGATTGGTTTCACCAATACTGACGATGATGAACAAGATGTGTTGACCGGCTCAGGCGTAACCTTCACCGACTTATTCAGTGGTACTGGTGGTATCGGCCTTATCGCTGACACCGTAGTATTCCTCACCTCCGATGGTGACGCTGTTGTTGATGATAACGATTATTGGGCGATTTTCCATGATGCTCAAGATAGCGATTGCGGTGAGCATGTATTGGCTGTTGAATTGCTCGGACATCGTCAAGAAGATTTCCGTGACGTTCTTCACATGACTTTCGATGCAGCTACCGATAACCTCTTCCTTGGATTGAGAGCTGACTATGAACTCAACGAAGAAGAAGTTGATGGCGAAAGAGCATTTATCGGCTTCACGATTACAACTTGGGATGGCAGCAGCGTTGCTGGCCGTGCTGCAGTGCGCGATAACATCGCAAATTGCTATGAAGCTTCCGATGTCTGGGCTCGTCAGTTCTTCGCAACTGTTGAATTCCAAGATCGTGAAGATGAATGCTGCTTCGAAGACGGATGCGAAATCGAAGATACCATTTGCCCACTACGCGCAGCTGAATTCGCTGTTCGTTCGCAATGCTTCTCCAACAGCCGTGCTAACCAAAGATGGCAAACAGAAGACGTAGGCTTCTGGAGCATGAATACTATCCATGGTGTGACCGGTAACGTTATCATCAATCCAGGTTGGCTTGCACCTGACCTCGATTTCGAACTCTACATTCAGAAATTCGATGAAGCAGTATTCAAAGGCCCACGTACTATCCGTAGAACTGATGATGTAGGTGCCTTGATGGCAGAACTCCCAACTCTCGTTGAAGGCGATCGCGTCTTGATTAGAGCTGAAGATAGCTGCTGCAGCGACTATGACATCGTTCTTCCTTGCGTACCTGAGTTCACCGGCTTCGCAGGAGCTCCGCTCATTCCATACGTTCCTCAAGCACTCGGCCATCCATTGGTTCCGATTGTTCCAGGTCCAGGCTTAGGTGCTCCAGGCGCAATCTTGGCACCGCCAGCGCCAGTGGCCCCAGCAATCTAAACTAAAGTCTAGATTGTTAGAAAACCCCAGCCTTTGGTTGGGGTTTTTTTATGCCCTTTAAATTTTTCAGGGCTTTTTCCTAATTCTTCTCATTCTATGAGCAAAAAAAAAATCAAGACTTGAATTCTTTAGTTTTGCCCCTAATGTTGCCCAACATTATTTTAAATCCCTATTAGGTATAGGCGCTCGTGTATCAGTGAGAAGAGCTTTCGGCTTATTTTTAGCGGTAGCTCAACTTGTTGTCTTCATTTTTTGATAAATTGGGCAGGTTTGTTGGAGGTTTTTCAATGGCTTTAATCACTAATAGGTCACATCAGGCACAAGTTAGAGGGGCTAAATCATGAATCAAGGCAAGAGTGAAAACTTGGGGGCTTTGCCACCCGAGAGGGACCTGAACCAAGCAGCCAAGCTAATAATTAATCGCTTTGGCGGTGGGCTCGCTATCGATCAAGCGGAAATGCTGACCCGTTTCAGCTTGAGCGCTGAGCCGCATATGACCGAAAAAGGCATAAGCGACCTTTTGATCCGGCAAGCTGCCGCGCGCATTGCCGAAGAACCTGATTACAGCACTTTTGCGGTCAGACTTCTCAATCTCAAAATTTCCGACGAAGTGGCCGAGGAAGGCATTCATTGCTTTTTTGATTCCATTAAAACCAGTTTTGAGCAGGGATTGTTAACCGAAAATATTTTTAATTTTGTTAAAGAAAATCAAGCGGCCCTAAATCGTGTGATCGATGAAAGTCATAATGATCTGTTCACTTATTTTGGCTTGGCCACTGTTTATGATCGTTATTTGTTGCGACACCCCTCCCGTCGTTTTGTCATTGAGCGTCCGCAATATATGTTTTTGCGCGTTGCCTCAGGAATTTTTCAGGATGTCGAAAGAGTAGTGAGTCTCTACCGGCTCATGGCGTCATTTTCCTATATGCCAGGCTCTCCTACTTTGTTTAACGCGGGCACTAAGAATCCGCAGCTTTCATCATGCTTTTTGGTGGATTCCCCGAACGATAGTCTCGAAGGTATTTATCGGCGCTACATGGATGTAGCGAAACTTTCTAAACATGGCGGCGGTATTGGTATTTCTTTTTCAAAAGTGAGATCCCGTGGATCTTTGATCAAAGGAACCAATGGCCGTTCAAGTGGTATCGGGCCTTGGCTTAAAACCCTCGATTCTTCAGTTTCAGCTGTTAATCAAGGCGGTCGGCGCAAAGGCGCATGCTGCGTTTATTTGGAAAGCTGGCACGACGACATTGAGTCATTTCTTGAGTTGCGCGATAGCACGGGTGATGAATCTCAGCGTACACACAATCTAAATCTTGCCAATTGGATCCCTGATTTGTTCATGGAGCGGGTCAAAGAAAACGGGCTGTGGTCATTATTTGATCCAAGCCAACTTCCTGCTTTGTGCGATACCTTTGGCGATGAGTTTAATAGTATATATTTGCAGGCCGAACGTGATGGTCTCTACACTCGCCAGATAAGCGCGCGCGACTTATACGGGCGCATGATGAAGACGCTTGCACAAACTGGCAATGGTTGGATGGCCTTCAAAGATACCAGCAATAAAAAATCCAATCAAACGGGTACCCCAGGTCAAGTTATACACTTATCTAATCTTTGTACTGAAATATTAGAAGTAAGTAATGAAAATGAAACTGCAGTTTGTAATTTAGGATCAATTAATCTTGCTCGTCACATGAAGGGCAATGTTATTGATTTTGATAAAATTAAGAGCAGTGTTCATGTTGCCATTCGGCAGCTTAATCGGGTCATTGATATGACCTATTATCCCATTATCGAAACTAAGAATTCTAATACAAAATGGCGTCCGGTGGGCTTGGGCATCATGGGCTTGCAGGATGTCTTTTTTGCCATGGGCGTGCCTTTTGATAGTGCTGATGCTAAAGCCATTACGCGAAAAATTTCTGAAGAGATCTATTTTGAAGCTATTTCCACCAGCGTGGAACTTGCGGAAGAAGAAGGCCCTCACGATAATTTTGCACTCACTCGCGCCGCTAAGGGAATTTTGCAATACGATTTGTGGGACCAAAAACCCGCGGAAGAAGAACGTTTTAATAAGCTCAAAGAGCGCATGAAAAAATCCGGGCTTCGTAACTCCCTCACCATCGCGATTGCTCCAACCGCCACGATTGCATCCATTGTTGGTTGCTATGAGTGCATTGAGCCGCAAATTTCAAATATATTTAAGCGTGAAACATTGTCCGGTGAATTTTTGCAGATCAACCAATATTTGGTGCGTGATCTTAAGAAGCGCGGGCTTTGGACCAGTGTTATTCGGGATCAAATTCTTGATGACAATGGTTCGGTACAAAATATTAAGGAAATACCTGAGGAGCTGAGGCTTCTTTATCGAACTGCTTGGGAATTGCCACAAAAAGATCTGATTGATATGGCGCTCGCGCGAGGACCTTTCATTGATCAAAGTCAAAGTCTAAATTTATTTATGGAAACGCCCAATATTGGCAAATTATCGTCGATGTATTTTTATGCCTGGCAATCGGGACTTAAGACCTGCTATTATCTGCGATCCCGTCCTGCGACCCAAATATCAAAGACGACCAAAGCGGTGAGCAATCAAGAAGCGGTAGCTTGTTCTTTGGAAAATCCTGCTATGTGCGAAGCGTGCGGTTAAATTAGGAGTTAATAATGTTGTTAGAACCCGGCCTGGAGCTGACTTTACGCCCCATGCGTTATCCCCAATTTTTTGACATGTATAAAAATGCCATTAAAAATACCTGGACTGTGGAAGAGGTAGATCTTAAGTCGGATATCGACGATCTAAGACAAAAATTAAATGCCAAAGAGGGCCATTTGATCAATCGTTTGGTGGCTTTTTTTGCCACCGGCGATTCCATTGTGGCTCATAATCTCGTGGTAAATCTTTATTGTCACATCAATGCGCCGGAAGCGAGGATGTATTTATCGCGTCAACTCTATGAAGAAGCCTTACATGTGCAATTTTATTTAACGCTGCTTGATACCTATTTACCCGATCCAAGAGAGCGGCAGGCAGCATTCGCAGCCATCGACAATATCCCCTCCATTAAAAGAAAGGCCGAGTTTTGCTTTAAATGGATGGATTCCATCAACGAGTTGGACAAACTGACGACAAAGACCCATCGCCGGCAATTTTTGCTCAACCTGATTTGCTTTGCGGGGTGCATTGAAGGCTTATTCTTTTTTGCAGCTTTCGCCTATGTCTATTTTCTGCGCTCCAAAGGCTTGCTTCATGGCTTGGCCACGGGCACAAATTGGGTGTTTCGCGACGAGAGTGCCCATATGGATTTTGCTTTTTCGGTGGTTGATACCGTTAAACTAGAAGAGCCGGATCTGTTTGATGCCGACTTAGAGCAGCAAGTGCGTGCCATGATGAATGAGGCGATCGAGTGTGAATTGAGTTTTGGCGACGACGTTTTGACTGGCGGCATCGCGGGTTTTTCGGTTGCCGAGCTGAAACAATATTTGCAGTTCGTTGCTGACCAGCGCATGGTAAGATTAGGCTTTAAACCCATGTTCGGCTCCAATAATCCCTTCTCCTTTATGGACCTGCAAAATGTGCAAGAACTCGCCAATTTCTTCGAAAGACGAGTGTCGGCATATCAGATTGGCATTGAAGGTGAAGTTGGCTTTGATGAGTCATTTTAGCTAGTTAGCCCGCGAGCTAAATCTCTAAGACTGCCCGGGTATTAAAGATTGCGTCTTCATATATATTTATAAAGCGGGCATTTAACGGGTGAGTATTATGCAGATCTTAGCTGGTTTTGTTTTATTAGGAATATTAATTGTTTTCCACGAGCTGGGTCATTTCTTGTTTGCCAAAATGCTTGGCGTAAAGGTTTTGGTATTTTCAGTCGGCTTTGGTCCGAAACTGGTTGGGATAAAAATTGGAGATACCGAATACCGCTTAAGCGCTATTCCGCTCGGCGGCTATGTTCGCATGTTTGGTGAATCTCTCGAAGAAGAACTCACTGATGCCGAAAAAAAAATGAGCTTCATGCACCAGGCCATCTGGCGCAAATCTTTGATTGCGGTGGCAGGACCGCTCTTTAATTTTATATTACCGATCGTGTTGTTTTTTGGGCTGATTGTTGGCCATGAGCAGATTTTTATCCCCCGCATCGGAACTCTCCTGCCCGGCAGTGTGGCAGAAAAAGCTGGTCTTTTGCCAGACGATAAAATTCTTGCTGTCGACGGCAAAAACATAAGTTCATTTAGCGAAATGGCGGAAATTGTTGCCGAGCATCCTGCACGAGAATTAAAATTAACCATTGAACGGACCAACGAAAAGGGCGAAAGTCACCGGGTCGTCATCCCTATCACTCCTGAAGCGAAGCCTTCCTCTAATCCGCTAGAGAAAGATAAATTAGTGGGCCGCATCGGCGTAATGCCTGCCATCGAGCAACCCATCGTGGTGCTCACTGCGGCAAGTGCGCTAAAGAGCACGGCGCTTCGTGATTATGATGAAATAATTGAGATCGATGGTAAAGCGATTGCTAGTGCGCGCGCGCTGGTGGCAGCCTTGGATGATATGTGGCCTGGCTCTGTGCTCAAAGCACGCAGGGCAAAAGATGGGGCTTTGGAAGAATTTCAAGTGAAGGTGCCAAACCTGGGCTTACAAGCTGTTTCCGCTTCAGAACCTATCATTAAAAATTTAAGGCCAGAACCTGCTCCCGAAGCCATCGAAATGCAAATTGCGAATACCAAAGAGTTGCTTCAGGTTGAAGCGAAGAGCTTGCTCAAAAACTGGGGTGTGGCCCCAGCCAAGAGCAGCATCGTGCAAGTGAGTGAAGGCGGGATCGCTGCATCTTTAGGACTGGTGCCTGGCGATCGCGTTATCGCTATCAATGGCGAGCGGCTCTTAAGTTCGGTACATCTGCAGCAAAATCTCTTGCAAAATAGTGCAGCACCTCAAGTTCTTGGCATCATGTCTCATAAGGGTGAGGCCTTGGTGATTATTTTTTCTTTGCCTGATCATATCGAAGAAAATCTCAAACTCGATGCCGATTTAGCTTCGATTTTTGGTTTGACGATGCCGGAGGTATTTAAAGCGGGCGAGGCCATTGAACGCCAAGTGGGGCCACTTGAAGCGCTCAAGCGCGCGACTGTGCAAACCTATTCCATTGTCGCCATGACAGGAAAATCTCTGTGGCTTTTAGTGAAAGGCGATGTACCAGCTTCACAGGTTGGCGGTCCTATCCAGCTCTTCGATGTTGCCCAGCAAGCGGCCAATAAGGGCCTGGCTTATTATCTTTTCATCATGTGCTTATTGAGCGTGAATCTTGGTTTGCTAAATCTTTTACCTATTCCAGCCCTTGATGGTGGTCACTTGTTGCTTTTTGGTATTGAGGCCATACAAAGGAAGCCGTTGACTATTAAGACGAGAGCCATTGCCACTCAAATGGGAGTTGCGCTTTTATTGTGCGTTATGGGTTTGGCTATTTTTAATGATATTTCCCGTCTGTTTCGCTAGGAAAATGGGCTGGTTTCAATAATATAAGTATTTGGTGATTCCAGCTGTCCTAAAATAAATCCACTTTGATTGATAAGGAAAAAATATGAAGGATACTGAGCCAGTAGTGAATGGTGATGGCACAAACCAAGGTGGTGGCCACATAACAGCCATCAGCATAACTGATGAGTTGCGCACGTCGTTCCGCGATTATTCCATGAGCGTTATCATCCAGCGCGCCTTGCCTGATGTGCGCGATGGTCTAAAGCCGGTACATCGACGTATTTTATATGCCATGTTTAAGGAAGGCCTCCTCTCCAGCAAAAAATTCAGTAAATGCGCCGGGGTCGTGGGTGAAGTATTGAAAAAATACCACCCTCACGGCGATGCCCCTGTTTATGAAGCTTTAGTGCGAATGGCACAGCCTTGGAATATGCGAGAACTTCTGATCGAAGGTCAGGGTAACTTCGGTTCCGTGGACGGCGATCCACCGGCGGCTTATCGTTATACCGAAGCGCGCATGGCGAAAATTGCTGAATCTATTGTGGCTGATATTGAAAAAGACACGGTAGATTTTTCTCCCAACTTTGACGGCACTGTCGACGAGCCGACCGTTTTGCCATCACGGGTACCGAATCTTTTGGTGAATGGTTCGGAAGGCATCGCGGTGGCCATGGCTACCAAATGCCCCCCCCACAACTTAGGCGAAATTATTGACGGCCTGCTTGCCATGATTGCCGAGCAATTTGAAGAAGGCCCTGAGCTGACTTTTGAGCGCTTGGAAGAGCTGATTCCTGGGCCTGATTTTCCCACTGCAGGTATTATTTGTGGTCGAGCAGGTTGTGTCCAAGCTTTGCGCACGGGCCGGGGAACCATTACCATCCGCGGCCGGGCTGATATTGAACGTAATGAATCGGGCAATAAAGAGCGGATTATCATCACGGAAATTCCTTATCAGTTGAACAAGGCGCGCTTACTTGAACGCATTGCCGAGCTGGTTCGCGATAAACGTATCGACGGCATTTCCGATTTGCGCGACGAATCATCTGATCGCGAAGGCATGCGCGTGGTCATCGAGATTAAACGTGATGCCATGGCCGAAGTAGTGTTGAATGGTTTGTTTCAGCACACGCCGCTGCAAAGCACTTATTCAGTGAACATGCTCAGTATTGTCGATGGTCAGCCCATGACCATGAACATGATGCAGATGCTTGATAATTTCTTGAACTTCAGACGAAAAATCGTTACGCGACGAAGTCGTTATGAACTCAAAGAAGCAAGCGCACGCTTTCATATTATCGCCGGCCTCGTAACTGCTCTTGATGATATTGATCGCGTGATCACGACTATTCGAGGGTCGAAAAATACCGAAGAAGCGCGAGAAAATTTGATTGCTCTCAAATTTGTTAACGCCTTAAAAATAGAATTATTTGCGCCTAAACCCACCGCTCAAATAGGCGAATGGCTCAGCCAAGGTTTTGCTCAACTTGATCTAGACCAAGCCAATGCTATTTTAGAAATGCGCTTGTCGCGTTTAGTGGGCCTTGAGCGAGAAAAACTCATCAATGAAGCCAAAGAATTATTGCTTGAGATTTCTCGCCTAAATTTGATTTTATCCGACATCAAGGTTTTGATGGGCGTGATCAAAGAAGAGCTCACTCAGATAAAAGCCCAATTTGCGAACCCTCGCCGCAGCATTTTTGATCGCGAAGCTGAGTCTTTGAGTAAAGAAGATCTGATCGCAGAAGAAGATGTGTTAGTGACCATTAGCCATCTTGGTTATGTCAAACGTGTGCAGCTCTCGAATTATCGGGCGCAGCGACGTGGTGGCAAAGGCAAAACTGCGGTTGTAGCCAAGAATGAAGATTTCGTGCAAGACGCTTTCGTAGCTTCAACTCACGCATACCTGCTAACCTTCACCAATCTCGGTCGCGTATACTGGGTTAAGGTGCATGAACTACCTGAGGGCAGTACGTCTTCCCGTGGTCGGCCCATCGTGAATTTAGTTTCATTGGATGAAAATGAACAAGTTTGCGCTATTTTGCCGGTCCGCCAATTCCCCACTGAGGAAGGCAAACAGTTCATTATGACTTGCACTAAAAATGGCAAAGTCAAAAAGACTGATTTACTTGCCTACAGTAATCCTCGTAGCAATGGTTTGATCGCCTGCGGCATTGAAGATAAAGATGAGCTCATCGCCGTGAAAATCACCGACGGCCAAAATGATGTGCTTTTGTCCACCCAAAAAGGTATGGCCATTCGGTTCTTAGAAACCGATGTTCGTAGTTTTGGCCGACAAGCCGTAGGTGTGCGTGGTATCAAGTTAAAAACCAATGACAAAGTAGTGTCAATGGAAGTGCTCAATACCGATGCAACCATTCTGACCGTTACCAAAAACGGTTATGGCAAACGCACGGCTATCGATGAATATCGTCGACAAACCCGCGGTGGTTTTGGTCTTATCACCATCAAAGTTGATGAACGTAATGGTCCAGTAGTGGCGGCCATGCAAGTAAAAAATGAAGATGAAATTATGATCGTTACCAACATGGGTAAACTGATAAGAATGGGTGCTGATGGCGTTTCGACTTATGGAAGAAATACCAAAGGTCTGCGCTTGATTTCGATGTACAAAGAATTTTGCTA
>CAYJDW010000021.1:0-34614 GCA_964368985.1 uncultured Myxococcales bacterium
CTTATTTTTTAAAAATTAGCGATCGAAAAGAACACCTACGAATACTCGATAAAAAGCTCAATGATATCGATGAAGAAACGATCAAAAAACGTTATCCAAACATCTCGCAAAATATTAATTTTATCTCGTTTCTGATCGAGGAAGAAAAGGCAATCATGATAAGAGAAATTAAAAAAATTAAGACTTTTATAGAAGACGAAAAACTATTTAATATATGGACTTTTAATTCTGCAGTTAAATTGCTGCAAGGTGGCCCTACTTTTATCGATACAGGTTATGCAACCCTTTCGAAAGACATCAGACAAAACATATTGGGCGATTTGAATGATCATGGTCTATTCAAGAGCCCTTCGCCACTTGATTATGACCCGGCCGCAGCTGTAAAAGAGATCGTCAATAAAAGGCCCAGTGCTGACCGCTTGCTTTTAGCGTCATCGCATACTGATAGAGAGGGCAGCACAAAGAGAGAAAACGATATAGCCTGGAACAAAGATGCTGATCTTGGGGCGGAGATTATAGGCGATATCAATGACCAAAGCGTTCTTGAAGCCATCCCAGATGAAAGATTCATGACAATAATAGACAATAGCGGTTTTGGCTCCAACCTCTTAAATGAGGCGACAGTTGCCCAACTTTACCGTATTTTAAAACCGGGGGGTCAGTTTTACGTTAACGGCGACGATGGCGAGAATTTTTCCAAAAAGGAGGAGATTACAGCAAAGCTCGCTGAAACACTACGCTCTGCCGGTTTTGAGTTAATTGTTAGCGACGAACCCATACCCTCCTCAAGGCCTAGTTCTGACTATGCAATAGTTTATGACGAAATCTCAAAACAACGTTTTTTTATAGTTGGCGCACGCAAGAAATTGTAATGCTTTTTTTACGAGATTAGCCGCAGCTGTTCTTAACCTACATGCCTGTTCTGTTACCGTTATCACGCCATGCCGTGCAGCTGACCCAGAGCGGAAGATTAACCAATTTTCAGCAGGTCCTTGGAACTTGCCAAAACCTTGGCCTAGCGAGACAGTGTAAGCTCGAGAGGTTTTTTTATTAGTTTGCCCGTGGAACTCATTTCAAAGGAGGCGACGATATCCTTCGCATAGCTCAGCGCAACATCTGAAAATCCCGCATCACAGTAAAATGGGGAGGCACATCGCTTTCTTCTAGCTCATCCTTAATTTCAGACAATAAAAAAGGTGGCAGAGGTGTCGACGGCGAGAATAAAGCCACATCCACATCAGACCTTGGTCGGGCTGTGTTGTTTGCTCTCGAGCCGAACAAATATACACGAATGGAATACCCTTTAATTTTCGCGAGTATGATGCTCTTGATTTTTTTTACATAGGGATTTTGTGTATTGTTGATAGGCATGATGGTGAGCCTAGCATAAAAAAATCAGCGGCTATACGAGTGCCCATCACTATTCGATTTTAGAATAAAAATGCCCATCATCTCGTCGAGTTCACGGACTAACGCATGTATTTTTATGCTTTGGCCAATGAGCTTTCTGGCATTGAGCGTCGCAATACAGTGCTAGCTTACACCGAGCACAGCGTTTGGCTGTTTTGAGAGTTTTAGAACAAGCATTACAGATTTTTTGCCCTATCAATGAATCGCAAGGGTGAGCGCCAGGAATGATGCTATGGGTAAAATTTTGAAACGAGCTCAGGGAAAGCGCTTCAGAGGTTAAGGCCCTTGAGCCAAGAGCGAGCTTTGGTTTACCAAAGAGTTTTTCCAAATCTGCTAACATGTCGACCGTATGTGCTGCACCTGAAGTTTGAATTACTAAATCCTTAGGCTCTAAAGAAGATACCGCGCGAATAATATCAATCATAAAACCAATATTCGCTATGCCAGAATGGACGAAGTTTAGATAACTCGTATCGACTTCAACAGTTTTCCGATGCAATTCTTCCAAAAGGGCGAGCTTATTATCGTTAGATGCAAGAATATTAGATCGATGGAATTCGGCGAGTGAATCATAGGAAGATGAGGCGGGAACCAACGTTAAAAAAGCCTCAAATGAGTTCAAGAAATTTGTAGTTTTGGTTAATAAGGAAACACTATTCTCTTCAATAAAGGCTGCAATATTCTCATTTTGAGCAAACTCTTGTCCCAGCCTCCCTAGCTCTGCAAATACATTTTCTGCTTCTTTGCCTGCGCGATTAAATAGGTCTGTGAGGTCTGTCTTGGAAAAATATTCATTTGGATCTTTTGCCATGAGAAAGTCTTTAAAATCTTTGAGTGCCCTGTTCTGATATAAAGCGATTTCTTGGGGCGAAAAACGCGATTTCTGAGCAAAAAGCATGTGCTCAAGAAACATTCTATAACGGTTAAAAAAGTGTACTGAATACATTGAAGTTTGAGATCGTCGGTCGGCTTTTGTATAGGAAAACAACGCTTCATTTCTAGCGTATCCCGGAAATTTTCCGTCAAAATCATCGTTCCAATTTCCATTAAGTTCAAAATACAAATAATAACTAGGTGATTCATCTACGCAATGGACAGACTTGCCCTGCTTGAGGGAACGATCGATTAATTCAAAAAACTCCTTACTATAGAGCTGGTCTTTATCCTCAATATGAACATCGCCAATAACAATTAAGTCAGTTTTATTAATTTTATAATGATAGAGTGAAATTGGGATAGCGAAAGATTTTAGGCTTAGTAAAAATATAGTTACAATAGATAGATTTTTCATAGTGTTTGTAAGATATAAGAGTATCAAAATTTGTCAATGTGCATCTAAATCCCTTAAATATCCATTCGTTATTAAAATATCCTCATAGTGTTTTGGCGGAGTGGCTAACTGACAAAGGTATATAGTTTAGTGAAAAGTCGCTTGCTCTCAGCCTGAGATGGGCTCTCATAACTGCAGTTTTTCATGCCACATTCGCGGCAACCTTCAAAGGTGCAAACTACACAGACGAAGTTTCTGTGGCGGCATAGACTATTTTGCGGGGATAAGTAACATAAGATACAAGGACCGGCGCATAATATGGCAAGCCTTAGCTTAAAACATCATCCAAAAACAATTGTTTAGCCTTGCCTGGAGCCGCTTTTTTAGGGGCCGGGCTGCTTATTTTTAAGCTCTCAAAGGCCTGCTGCACATGGACCGACACGATTTTACTGGATCCCGCATCCTCCATGGTAACGCCATAAAGTTGATCAGCCGATTCCATGGTTTTTCGATTGTGGGTAATAACAATGAATTGGGAAAGTTCCGACATTTCTTTGATTAGTTGACTAAAACGCGAAACGTTCGCCTCATCAAGAGGCGCATCCACTTCATCCAGCAGGCAAAAAGGTGAAGGCTTGATTAAGAATATTGCCATAATCAGACTGATGGCAGTAAGAGCCTTTTCACCACCGCTCATAAGCTCAATGGAACCCACATTTTTACCGGGCGGTTTCGCCATAATATCAACGCCACACGTCAATAAATCCTCGTCGTCAGTCAATATCAATTCGGCAACCCCGCCGTTAAATAGGCGCGGAAATACTTGAGAAAACTGTTTATTAATACTGTTGAAAGCCTCAATAAATCTCATACGAGTAGTTTTATTAATTTTTTTAATCGCGCTTTCTAACTGATTAAGAGCATCTTCTAAATCGGTAATTTGAGCATCTAAGAAATCCTTGCGAGCTTTAAATTCACTATATTCATTGGCCGCATTTTCATTCACTGAACCAATCTTTTCCAAGGCTCGCTTAAGTTCATCCATTTCCTTCTTAGAACTCTGTTGATCAAGCGGAATATGATGAAAATCAGTGAGTTCATGAGCAAGAATTAGATTGTATCTTTCCAAAATCCGTTCACTCAGATTTTTAATATCATTTTCAATGTTATTAATAACCAAAACCTGCGCCAACAGCTCACGATTTTCCTGCTCAATCTGTCCCTTTAAAACGCCCAGCGATTTCTCAGCGGTATTTTTGCTCTCACTCAGCTCAGCGCACAAAACCCGCAAAGAGAGAAGCTGGCGCTCGCATTCAGTGATTTCTTTTCTTAACTGCTCGATTTTCTTCAAGATCTGACGTTCTTTTTCTTTGAGCTTTAGCTCTTCGTCCTTTTTCTCATCGGCCTGACCTCTGAATAAATCCATTTGGGTCTGGACGTGGTCTTTTGAAATTTCGGCCTGCTGGGAGGCATTTTTCATGCTGGTAGTCTTTTCCTGGCAGCTCGCTTTTTCAATTTCCAGCGCTTTTAACTCATTTTGATAATGATCATAGTTTTGCTCACTTACTAAGCGAGCATTTTTGACTTGATCAAGAACTTCTTCAAGCTCTTTATGTTCATTGAGGGCACGTGCCCACTCAGCCTGCAGCTCAACTTTTCTTTGGTCATTATTCTGGACATTTTTTAACAGCATCGCCAATTTATCATGCAAGCGTTGCTGATCCACCTCGAGCCTATTGCTCTCATGTTTTTTCTGCCGGAGATTTTCTTCTAGCCGAATAAGGCCCAAGGAAAGCGGCTTCAAATCTTCGAGGAGCAAAAGCTTCGCATCCTCGAGGCAATCCAGTTTGTCCTTTAAAACTTCAATGATATCTTGTTGATCACCGCGGGTTTTCTCAAGCTCGACAAGCTTCTTTTCTAATTCACTTTGCTCATTTTTTCGTTGCAAAACGCCCTTATTATTGGCGGTACCATAGATGATGGCGCGTCCATCAGGCGTGAGCAGCTCGCCGGTGGTGGTGACAATAAAAGCCTGCGACAAGCGGGCGGCTGGCCAATGATCCAGCGCTTGCTCGAAATCATCTGCGAAAAAATAGCGAGACAATTTAGTAGCGAGATTCACATACTCGCTGTCGTTTATTGTAAAAAAATCGCTCATGCATTTTAGGCCGAGGAGCTTTCCGGCCGGCATCATGTCTGCATCATCCAATACAAAGAAACTCGTCGTGGCTGATTTTTTATTCTTTAATAAAATACTCGTTCGCTTAAGATCTTCTTTTTTACTAATAAGACCCGTGTCGAGCAAATGGCTCAAACATTTCTCGACGGTATCAGTAAATCCCGCCGGCACATTTATTGCATCCGCCACGACGCCTTTTAGGAGATCCTGGGAGAGCAAAGTGGCAATGCCACTATCACTCCACTCCAGTTTTTGGTCGATCTCTTTAAGAGAAGACAAACGTGAAGTCGCCTGGCGCATAGCTTCAAGCGTGGCATTGAGTAATTTTTCGCTGTTTATACGCTCGTTATCGATGCTTTTCATAGCAGCATCAGACTCGTTCAACTTAGTCTTGAGCTGCATTTCCCGCGCTTGGCCTAGATTCAGTTCATGGGCAATTGCGGCAAGACGATTATCGAGTTCAAGAGCTTCTTGCTTTTTATCCGCTAGTTCGTTCTCGGCGCTTAAAAGATCCGATTTTCTCAAAGCTTCTTGAGAAACCAAAGCATTTAATTCCGCTTGCATACGCGCAGCAAGCGTGGCCGCACTCAGGATTTTTGCCTGTAAATCGCGCTCTTTTAGTAAATTGTTTTGTCGATCGAGAATAACTTGTTGGCCATTATCTTTTTTAGCAGCAATGTGCTGATTGATTGCTAAAAGCTGCTCGCTGGCAAGCCGATGCTGCTCGTTACACTGTGCAATATTTTGCTCAAGCTCAGTTTTTCTTTCTGCCAAATCACCAAGCTGCAGTTCTACTCGGGTAATAAAATTTTGATTATCAGCCAGCGTTTGCTTGGTATATTCCAAATCTTTGTTCAGCAAATCTTCCGAGTTTTTATGCTGCAGACCAAGGTCTTCGAGCAGCCTTTTTTGTTCATGCTTTTCCGAATATTCTTTTAAAACACGATCAAAAGATTGCTCAATGACGGCGATATCGCGTTTAAGATCATCAATTTTTTTATTTAGGCTAGCACTATAATTATTGACAAAATTGAGTCTCGCTAAAAAAGCCAAATATTGATGAGAAGAAACATGTAAATCCAGGCGACGAATAGTAGTTTTAAGTCCGTTAACTTGATCGAGTTTTTCTTTATCACGCCAAAGCGCATTTACGCGTTTTTCGATTTCATTACGAATATCAACAATACGATCTAAATTGGTTCTGGTTGCCTCAATGCGCCTCTCGGCTGCGGCTTTTTTGGATTTATATTTAGTAATACCCGCCGCTTCTTCAATAATAGCCCGTCGATCATGAGGCTTTGCAGAAATTACTTCGTTGACGCGGCCTTGCTCAATAATCGAATAAGCCTTGGTGCCCACGCCAGTGCCCATGAAGAATTCAGAAATATCTTTGAGCCGAGCTTTTTGTCGATTGATTTCATATTCTGATTCGCCAGTTTTATAGAGCCGGCGGGTAATACTTATTTCAGTGTAATGGTTATAATCAAGCGGCGCGTCTTGGCTGAGATTTTCTAGGGTCAGGGTAACTTCTGCAAAACCTAAAGCAGCTTTTTTTTCGGAGCCGCAAAAAATGATGTCTTGCATGTTGCCGCCACGCAAATGGCGCGCGTTTTGCTCACCCATCACCCAGCGCAAAGCATCGACAACATTGGATTTGCCGCAACCGTTCGGCCCCACCACACCCGTCACCCCATCACCAAAAGTGATGGATTGCCGACTTGCAAATGATTTAAAGCCAAAAATATCTAATTTCTTAACACGCATGTAGCCTAACTCACCAAACTCGAGAGTGCCCTACTAATACCTTACATCATATTAGGGCAAGGCACTGAGCTTAGGGGTTCTTACACAGATATTCGTCGTTTTCAATAAAACTTGTTGCATGTTTGTGATCAAGTTTGAGAGCGCGTTTGAGCAATAACTTGGCTTCCTTGCTACGTTTTTGGCGAGTAAGGAGCGAGGCGAGCGACAAAATAGCTTCAATATGCTGTGAATTTATTTTAATGGCCGCAGCAAAAGCTTTCTCAGCTTCATCAAGAAATCCTTGATCATGATAGCAAGATCCCAAGCAATACCAGGCTGCATCATTTTTTTCTTGCTCACTCACCACTTTCAAAAGCTCTTTAATGGCGCGAACATTTTGACCGAGCGCTACCAGCGACAAGGCTAAATGATAACGAATTTCCGGGTCTTCTTCGCTCTGCGTCAAAGCGATTTCAAAATGGGCCAAAGCTTGATCATGCTTGTCTTCCCCCGCCAAACACAATCCTAAATTAAATCGCGACTGGTAAAATTCACTATCGATTTTAAAAGAGCGGCGAAAGCAAGTAGAGGCCAACTGACTTGCATGATTTGCGAGAAAACAACCAAGATTATGAAGCGCACAAGGATTATCGGGCTCTAGGGACAAAGCTTTCGTATAAGAGCTCAAAGCGCCCAAAAGATCGCCTTTGTCGGCGTAAACGGTGCCGAGGTTATCATAACCTTGAGCAGAGTCCGGCGCATTCAAAATAGCCTTTTGAAATTCCTTGATGGCTTCATCGAGCCAACCGCGTTCTGCTAATTCAATACCGCGTGAATTATGCTGATTCGAACGGGATGTATTATCCATTTGATCACGATTGGTTGACATTCTGGCACCTCTTTAAAGGACGATCCTGTCACTTTCCACTGGTTTTGCAACCACCTCATCCATAGCTTTTGCTTTTCCTAAAATTGAAGAGAATACAGTAATGATAATACTCATTATTGGCACCGCCAATAAAGCACCTACAATACCATAAAAACGCTCACCAGTTAACAATGCTAAAACAATCAAAACTGGATGTATTTTAGAGGAATTACCGAGTATTTTTGGGTTAAGAAAATTAGCTTCTAACATATGAATAAAAGCAATCCATACTAATGCCATCAAGGCCTTAACCGGGGAGATGGTCAGCGCCACCAAAACAATGGGGACAGTACTGATAATACTGCCAAATATGGGAACTAAACTGAAAATCCCAGCAATACTAGCTAAAATAAAGGCAAATTTTATCTTTAATACAAGCAATCCAATTAGGGTCAAAACCGCGTTTATAAGGCATATAGTTAATTGCCCTCTCACTACACCAGCTAAACGTTGATCCAGGCGCGCCAGAAAGCTGCTAAATTGCTCGCGATCATTGATCGGCACCAGCGTAAAGAAGAATTGTTTAATAGATTTTATATCAACCAAAAGAAAACCGGTGATCATCAGAACCAGCAAGACCAAAAATAAAAACGATATAAATTTAGTCACAAAGTACTGAGCGCTAGATATGATACTCTTTGCCTCAGATTTCAAATAAATAATAAGGTCATTTAAAATATTATGGAAAATGCCCACCAGATCAATGGAGAGCCAATTTGATTTGTGAGGACCAAAGGTTGTCTGACTATTTTCGACAATTGGAGGAGTTATTTCTAGGGGTAATTGATAATCCCGAAAAAACTGCTCGATACTTCTGCCTAATTTATTTATAGAATCATCATCGATGGAGTTCATAAGAACACTCGCATCCTTCGCTAAACGCACCATTTCCGAATAAAATTGAGGCAGAAATACAATTGAAAATACAGCAATAATTAAAGCAAAACTAAGATAAATAATTAGTACCGATAATCCTCGCGATAAGGGCCTGCCTTTAAACTTTATGCGCCCTAAAAAAGCGACGAGGGGATGAAAAACATAAGCTAATAGCGAGGCCACAAAAAAAGGCAAAAGAACCGCTCGCACGAGATAAAGACCAATAAATAGTGAAACCCACAAGGCAAATAAAGTTGCTCGATACTGGAAAGTCTTTGATGAAAAATCAAAATATTTTTTTTTGGGTAACAAGATACTCCCCACATATATAGGCGTTGCTAAAACTGGCTCACTATAGCACCTATAATGGCTAATCTCTATGCCCGCCCGAGGACTTGCGCGATGTTTGGATTGTTAAAATGGATAATAATTTTCGGATTGATAGGAAGTGTGTGGTTTATATACGATATCGCCTCTGACCTAAGCCTAAGCGATAAACGTGCGTTGAAAAAGGATGCCATCGAGGCGCTAGATAATGGCAATACAGAGCCTCTCACCTCATCTATTGGGGAAAAGCTTCGGCATGAATACCGTGAGAAGAAAAGTGGCGTGATGTATCAGATTAGGCAAAAGCTGCGAAACTTGGTGGATAGCTGGACGGTGGATGGCGACCAGAACTGAGGTTTTCTTTATTGCCGAAAAGAGAGCTCACCCATCCCCAATATTTTTCAACATGGCCATAAAACCCTCATCCGGCTCAAAATTCGCCACCATGATCGGCTGCTGATGCGCAATACCTTCTTCATAGGTCAGCGAGGTGCCGTCGAGATGGCTCATCAAAGCACCCGATGCATTGATAATAGCTAATGGCGCTGCGGTATCCCACATTTTCATGTGGCGATTCCAGCACACATAAAAATCCGCCTTCCCCTCCATCACCAACATGGCTTTAAGACCAATGGAGCTTTGGTGAACAATGGAAGTGGGATTTAGTTCAGCGATGAGCTGAGATTGCTTTTTTGATTTTGATGAACGGGATACAATAAGGCCTAAATTAGCTGAGCCTTTCTTCTGCCGCTTCACGACGATATTTGAGCTCTTTGTCGCCACTAATTTTTCGCACCAGGCCTGCTTATCAACAATTCCGCTCCACATACTATCCGACGAGGGCTGATATATCACCCCCAATACAGGAATATGATTAATGGTGAGTCCAATCATCACCACAAAATCATCCCGTCCGACCACATAACTCGCCGTGCCATCGATGGGATCGATAAACCAGACGCGAGTCTTCTTAGCGATACTTTCGCCCTTATAAGCTTCTTCACTAATTATTTGGTCATCGGGGAAATGTTTAGCGAGCCGCTCACAGATATATTCATCGATAAAAATATCCGCATCCGACACAGGGCCTTGGCCTAAGGGTTTATGACTGATCTTTAGGCTCGATTGTTTAAGCAAGGCAATATGACCTGCTTCTCGAGCTAATTTTTGAGCGAGCAAAAGTTCGTTTTTAAGATTCATTGGTTCCCTGGCGCAAAAAAACCTCCGCTTTTTGGAGGCGGAGGTTATTTAGTAAATCATCGGACTCTTAGAGCGTTGCTCGATGATTAGCCAAATAGGCTGCTACGCCATCAGAGCTCGGCTTCATGCTTACTTGGCCCTTGGTCCAACCAGCGGGGCATACTTCGCCGTGTTTTTCGGTGTGTTGCAATGCATCAACCACACGCAGTGTCTCATCAACATTTCGGCCAATCGGCAAATCATTAAGGGTGGCATGACGAACAATACCAGCTTTGTCGATGATAAAAGTTCCGCGTAAAGCAACGGCATCGTTGATCAACACACCATAATCGCGTGAAATTTCTTTGGTCAAATCTGATACCAGAGGAAAATCAATCGGGCCGATTCCGCCTTTTTCAATCGGCGTATTGCGCCAAGCAAAGTGGGAAAACTTTGAATCAACCGAAACACCAATGATTTGGGTGTTAAGTTCTTCAAAAGCTTTGGCGCGCTTTGAAAAGGCAATAATTTCTGATGGGCACACGAAAGTAAAATCGAGGGGATAGAAAAAAAGCGCGACGTATTTTTTGTCACGAAAGCTCGAAAGAGTGATCTCTTGAAAGTCTCCATTCTTGAGCACAGCGTCAGCGCTAAAATCGGGCGCGGGTTTTTGGATCAGGGTATACATGGGGAACTCCTGTTTGGTCGGGGAAATAAGAACTTTTACCAAAATGTCAGCGCTTGTGCTAGATGTCTCTTTAACTTAAGCTGAATCAAGTATTTGGAGAGTGCCGTGGGTTCTTTAACATCAACTCTGTCCCAACTCATCTCATTTAAGACCGTCTCTCGCACCCCAAATCTGAGTCTGATCGACTACTTAGACGACTTATCTAAGGAACTCGGTTTCAAAACGGTGAGAATCCCCAATCCCGAAGATCAAAACCGCACCAACTTGTTATGTAAAATCGGACCCGACTGTGCCGGCGGCCTGATGCTTTCAGGGCACACTGATGTGGTTCCTAGCCTGGGTCAAGATTGGCACTCAGATCCTTTTCAATTACTCGAGCGCGACGGCTATTTTTTTGGACGCGGCACGACCGACATGAAAGGTTTTATCGCCGCTACTTATGTGGCTCTTAGCCGCATGGATCTTAAAAAACTTAGCAAACCGCTCTCCTTACTTTGGACCTATGACGAGGAGATCGGCTGCCGTGGCTCCTTCGTGGCCGCGCCGCTCTTAACCAAATATTTTAAGCATTTACCTGAAGCCGCTTTGATTGGTGAGCCCACCGATTTTCAAATTCTTCGTATGCATTCGGGCCATGTGACCGTCAAGATCAGCGCCAAGGGCAAAGGCGCCCACAGCTCGGACCCCGCCTTGGGCATTTCCGCCATTAAGGCGCTCAATCAGGTAATGAGCGGCATTTTTGAGCTCGAGCAAGAACTCACTCTTGAAACCAGTCTCCCTCAATTCTTCAAACGCCCTTTCGTCACCCTCAATGTCGGGGAGATCAAAGGAGGCAGCGCGGTGAATATCATCCCTGATGAGGCTTCCGCTTCTTTAGGGTTTAGACCGCTGCCCGATTCATCTGTCGAGGCTATTTTTGAGCGTATTCGAGCGCGCGCCCTAAAGTCTTGCACCGTACCCGGCGCAAAAATTAACCTAGTACTCGAGCATTGCTCCCCTGCCATGATGACCAAGCCTGGCACCAAATTAGAGAATATCCTGAATGCTCATAAAAAAGCCGGTGATCAAGTATCCGCCGCCTTTTCCACCGATGCCGGCAATCTTAATCAAAGCGGCATTGAATGTTTGATTTTCGGGCCAGGAAGCATCGATATCGCCCATCAAGCCAATGAATGGGTTCTTAAAGCTGATCTGGAGCTGGCGGTCCATAAGCTGAAGAGCATTGTTGAGGAGTATTGTCGATAATATTATTCCAAATCCACCTCATGACTCATAGGTTCCTTGTGAGCAAAAAAAGTATGATTTGCGCCATAACGTAAAAAGTTACGCACATGGTCGGTATAAATACAGGCATATTGCCGAACCTGCGCACCAAAACGCGACAGTTCTTGGCTTTCCCTAAATAGGCGTCCCCAGCTGGGATGAAACTTGTCTTCAAGCTTGCGATTGGCGGCAGCATAGCGTTGCTTTAATCTGAGCAGGCGATTGGTCAGAGATTTAATTTGGGTTTTTATCTCATTCACGACAATCAATGATTGGGATTGATCCTGGCTTACGCGATTTTGCAATAATCCAAGCAGCGTTCTTAGACGCATAAGACGTTTATCAAGAATGTTTTGTTCTTGATGGATTTGTTTAAGCTCTTGGAATGATTCGTGGTTATTTAAGCTGGTTTTAATATCAAAACTGAGCTCTTTAATAATCAGACAAGTTCGCCATAGCGAATCTTTCTTGCTGCGCAAAATATCCCCATAAATATGGTCCCCCACATAAAGCACTTGTTGGCCGCTTACACCGCATAAGTGATGAAAATCATGGATATTACCAGCGCTCATTATTTTTTTTCTAATATGGTCTTCAGCATCACTAATGGGACAAGAAAAAGGCGTGTTGCCCGTGAAAAATTGCGGCTTCTTCGCATCCACAATAATAATTTCGAAAAGGCTCAGCCACTCTTGCTTTGTCATCCCCTCATGACCAAAAACATGATTCAGTACGGTGTGAGTATAGCCAAATGAACTATTAGTAAGGAGAAACAATTTTTTTCCGTCGCTATTTAGCTTTTTTAAAGCAATATAAATTTCATTATTTTGTTCAATATAGCGATGTAAATCTCGCATGATTTCATTTTTCAAGACACCATTTGAATGAATAGTATCCATAGCTAATCTGATTTCATTGAAGACTAAATTAAAATTTAATAATCGGCTGTTTTCTGGAAAGAATCGCTGTAATGGCGCCAAAGACCTCTCCTGTTCATAGAGGCAGGAAAGCGTATCAATAAAAAGGCATGCCTCAGGGATGCTGAAAAAAGTATCCAGCGAATAATAGCGTTCATCACCAATTTTTATTCGTTTTGAACCGTAAAAATTATTGATTTGCTCACTATTAAGTTCTTTGCGGCTATGACTCGCACGCCAAACATAATTCTGGTCGTCAAGCTTCAAGATATTTCCTAGATGTTTATCAACTACCAGGCCGCGAATAATTGAGTTTTGATCAAATGAATATTTTTTTAAATTCTCAGGATAGTTTAAGTGATCCACTAAAAAGGCTTTAGCCTGTGTATATTGCAATGATTCCATTGGCTGCTTCTTATAAATAGCCAAAGTGTAATCCATATCAAATCCGATCAATTTAATATCTGACATATTTAATTCACGATTGGTATGAATAGCATTTGAGGGGTTAAAAAGGTCCTCCCACCTAAATCCGAGTTCTTTGATATGGTTGGTCGATAGCAAATGTGGACTGAGTTTATGAGATTTGATTTTCATTGTTTCTCACATTAGTTTCTTAGTGAATTTTAACCCTTATAGTTATTTTACTAAATATTATTCATAATAATATTTTTTTGACTCATTAATTAGTCATCTAAGTTGCCACACCAAAACGAACAATGATAATTTAGTGCTTGAGTGCATACGCGCGACACGCGCACTCATGGGCTAAAACTTGATGGAGTTTCTACTACAAAAAAAGCCTGAGCAGCTCGAGGAAATGAAAGTGCGCCTTCGGCCGCTCAAGCTTCTTGACCGTAAACGGGTCTGCCGTTGGATGAGCGATCCTTATGTAGTGGAGCACAGCTTTGTTGTGCCTGGACCAAGCAGCGTACCCGCAGATTTCTTTAGTCCAGCTTATGCCGCTCGTTATTTTGAATTACTCATCAGCGATGTCGCTCGCCGAACTTTCGCTATTTTATATAATTCCAAGCATGTGGGAAACGTAGGTTTTAAGGATCTTGATTTTTCTCGTGGCTATGCGGAGTGTTTTATTGAAATTGGCGACAAAAAACTCCGCGGCCTCGGTATTGGTCAGCGTGCCCTTGCGCAGTTAATAATGCTCGGCTTTGGCAAACTTGATCTTCATATTATTGAACTTGAGGTGCTTGAGTTCAATGTGGCGGCCATTCAAATCTATCAAAAACTCGGCTTTCAAACCTTAGCTCCCTATTCGTGGCATTATGATGCCTTTGGTATTTATTGGCGGGTTTTGAAGATGAGATTGGAGAGGGGAGCCTCGAGCTTTTTAAGCTGATTTGTCATCCTCATGCTTGACACGAGGATCCACGCAGTGGCTCATAAACTGGATACTCGGGTCAAGCCCGAGTATGACAAATCAGCGTTTATCGACAGTCTCTAAAAAGTGAGTATATCGTTCGCATAGCTCTCTTTTGCTGCTAACGCCCGCTAAACTTAACCACTTGCTTTTCCGCCGCACCTTTTAAACCAAGTCGCGCATCTTCACTCTGAAAAATTCGCCTAAGCCCCGCGATTTCCAACTCAAGCCCCTCTTCGAGGTTTGCCTTATGTGCCTTGCCGATCAGATCATTGGCAGCCTGGACCGCCAGCGGTGCTTTTTTACTTACACGCTCCAAAGCTTTTCTTGCGCGCTCGCTCCCACTACTGTCCAGTTTGTTGCATTCAAAAGGGCTCGCAAAAGCCTGCCGGAGGTCTTTAAAAGTATCGGTTGAAATATTTTCTCGGCTATGACGATGATTGAGGAGATTTTTCACCAGTTTTTTCGCGTCATCAAGCAAATCTTCGGCATTACTGCACTCATCTATCAGACCAATCACTTTAGCTTCCGTGCCCGACAATAAGGTTCCGGTCAGCACCAAGAAGCGCGCGAGTTCGGGGCCCACGCGGATAGGAGTTCTTTGCGTGCCTCCCAATCCAGGGTAAATACCAATCCCCGTTTCAGGAAAGCCAAGCTTCGCATCGATGGTGGCAATTATTTTATCGCAGCACAAAGCAAGCTCTAATCCTCCCCCCAAAGCAAGTCCACTAATGGCGGCGACGACCGCCTTTGGGGAGCGGTCGATGCGCAAAAATAAATCTTGGGTCGATGAAGCGAAAGCAACAATTTCATCCACCTGATCGGCCGCTATTTTGCTGTTGAAAAAGCCCAAATCGGCTCCGGCCATGAAAGCTCGTTGGTGACCGGTGATGATGATGCCTTTGATGCTTGGATCATCTTCAAGCTGCATAAACATGTCACTGAGCTCATTTTTTAATCTGAGATCAAGCGCGTTCATGCTATCGGGACGTTTAAGTTTAATGACAGCAATGTCCTCGTCCCTCACCACTTCGATACTGGGGTTTAAGAAGGGTCTTTCTTCCAGCAAATGCTTTCGAAGAATTTTCGGCATAACTAATGCAGGCCGATCATTATTATCCATGTTTTTCGAGAGTACATGGAGATTTTGGTTAATAAGCTCAAAGGGCCCCGCTGGCCATAAAAGCCCTACACGAGCGCCCAAATCTACATCGGAAACACTTCCCACTTCTTCCTCAAAAACCAAGCGGCAACTAATAGCGCTAACGACACCCAATAAACGCTGAGCAATGGATGACGCGATTGAGTGGTCGATCTCGCCGTTTAGCGGCCAGATTTCAGCTTTCGCGATTTGCGCACTGATCAGGGGACAGGGTGCATAAAACTCGCCCAGTTTAGCGGCCATAGCATTGGCCGCGTGCATGGTGATGGGAATGCCCGTCACATTCATGAGTTCAAAAGGTCCTAAGGCTATGTTGAAAAATGATTTCGCCGCATACTCAATGGTAGCAATATTGGCCATATTTTCGGCCAGCATATGCACGGCTTCGTTAAGCCAGGGCACAAAAAAACGATTAACAATAAAACCCGGTGCATCAGCCGACTGAATAATAATTTTTTTAATATTCTCTTGAATAGCGCAGGCCTGAGCAGTCACATCTGAAGCGGTTTTTGGGCTAGGAATTACTTCGACTAAACGATTTTTGGCGGGGTGAAAGAAATAATGAAGCCCTAGAAATCGCTCTGGATAATTAAGGCCATTTTGGAGCGCAGTCACGGAAAAGCTTGAAGTGTTGGTGGCCATAATTGCTTCAGCGCTGACGAGTCCTTCAAGCTCCTGAAACAAGGTTTTTTTAGCCCGAAAATCCTCAAAAATGGCCTCTATTATCAATCCTGCTTTTGAAACTTCCGCTAATTCACTCGTGAAATGCATGCGATAAAAAATCTGCCCCGCTTCTTCCTCGCTAAATACGCGACGAGCAACTCCTTGCTCAAGGGTAGCTTTAATATTTTTTTTTGCGTTTAAGAGACATTGTTCATTGCGGTCAACGACATGCACCAAATAGCCACTTGAGGCGTATTTTTGAGCAATGCCAGCACCCATAGTACCGGCGCCAATAATAGCGACCTGGTTTTCATTAATTTGGCTTCTTTCACTCATGTTCATCCCTTTGTTTATGCGGTTCACATCAAGTACATTAACGAATTAACCTTTTTGCTCATACTTTTATTGGTTAAGCACTTCTTTAATTGGGGGATTGATAGAAGCGATCTTCATTTTCTTGGATTCCAGCAAAGCTACCGCTTTATTTTTATGCTCGTTGAACTCCGCCAAATATTTACCCGACAGGTCCGGCATATCCGCCAGTTTTTTACGGAAATTCAAAATGTCGACGTATTTTCTTTTTTCTCCCGCCATTTGGTAAATACCTAAATGAAGGTGAGGCCCCGTACACAGCACACCCGTGTTGCCGATGGCGCCGATTTTTTGCCCTCGTTTAACCCGACTCCCCACTGAAATATTGCTTTCTAGACTGTCGGCATGAAAATATTCCGAATGAAGCCCATATTTGTGACGAATGCGGATCATATTTCCAACCATGCGATCAAAACGTTTTTCGATCACCTCTCCGTCGGCAATAGCGAAAAATTCAGTGCCAATAGTCCCCCGAAAATCTCTGCCATTATGACGAATCCTTATTTTTCTCACGGGATGAAAACGCCAATTCTGATCCGAAGTAGCCACCGTCTCATAAACCGGCGAAAGGGAGAATTCTTTCTCTAAAGACTTGCCGGTCTCGTCATATATCCCATCAATTTTTCCGTCTTTAGAACGAAAATGAGAGGCAAAGAGAGTTCGCTGTGCTTGCCGATAATAAACTGCTTGAATTTTTCCATAGCCAATAAAATTATTTTCCGCATAGCGCTTGGTAACTAAGATCTCGATATGATCCTTACTGAAAACCTCATCAGGCATGCGCATGCGCCACGCGAAAATATTCATTAAATGCTGCATAAGTTCGTTGCCAAAAGGCAAAGACATGAAGCTACGAAATAAGGTGCCACTGACATCAACACGAACCAGCTCTAACTCTTCTTTGATGGCTGCTTCCTTAAGCTTGACGCTGAATTTTGGACTATCGTATTGCAGATGTTCGCGGGTAGCCTCGTAGGTTATGGGAAGACGATTCGAATCAAGTTTTTTTATGACAAAAGATTTCACCATGGCCTGCTTTTGAGCCGTTAGAGCGAGAGTGACTTGGTATAGATCCCCGGGGGCAAGATCTTTGGCGCGAATATAAGGCTGTAAGGCTGTACTTAAAGCGTGAATTTCTTGAGCTGAAATATTCTGGCTCGAAAGAATGGCATGCATTGATTGCCCATCGGCAATCACCAAAAAATTATTATTTTCTTTGGCGGAAGCCTTGAGATTATCCACTTCAATATCGGGAACCAAAGAGGAGCCAACCAGCAGATAGGCGCTATCATCGCAAACTGGATCAACTTCGATCACCCAATGACTTCTAGAAGCCTCTTTTTTGGCAACCCACAAAAGATAAACGCCGCCCCCAAAAAATAAGAGCGCGAGCACTGTGGTGCTTAACAGTTTGGGCATAATGTTCTCACAAATTAGTTTCGCACGCTATCAAGACACCCGGTGCCTGTCTTGATCTCGCCTGGTAAAGAGAGGTAGGAGTCGGCCAACCTACTGATTTTATAACTTCGAGGGCACAACTAACAAAAAAACTGCGCCGAAAAAATTGTTGATGAGGAATTGAAAATGTCGAAGATTTATAGGGGAAAGGGAAAGACAGCAAGACATCCAGGTCAATTGTACGCGGTGAATTGGCATAGCCCCTGATTCTTCCGAGGCGAGTCTCAATACTCTTAAGTTCCCGATAAAAAAAATGCGGTTGCAAATTAGTGCTCAAGGCCATCGCACAATTAAAAAATAAGCGGTTGATCGGAGTCCCTTCAGACTTATTTTTAAAAATCCGACTCATTCCATGAAAAGTCATAGAACGACAAGCCAATATTTCTCGAGCGGCCTTTTCTAAATAGGCTTGATCGCAAGAGGATCCTGCAGCAATTATGTAGCGCATAGGCGACCTTTAGCGTGCTTGATGAATGGTATGAAGCGCAAGCCCTGCCTGTTCGCGGGCTATTTCATCCACCCGCTCATTGAACTCGTTACCGGCATGGCCCCGAACCCATTTCCACGTAATAAAATGACTTTTGGAAATTGTGGCGAGTTCTTTCCATAAATCAACATTTGCTATGTCTTTCTTATTGGCGCCCTTAAAACCAGAACGTTGCCAGTTATGAATCCATTCATTCATGCCTTTCACCAAATATTGGCTATCGCTAAATAACTCGACATGACATTTTTTTTTAAGTGCTGAAAGTCCTGCGAGGGCAGCTTTGAGCTCCATGCGATTATTAGTGGTAGCAAGTTCAAAACCACTCACCACGCGTTCTTCCTTACTTTTATTGAGCATCAGCAAGGCCGCAAAACCGCCCGGGCCAGGATTGCCTAGGCATGCGCCATCGCAATAAATTGTAATTTTTGGTTCCGTCATTATTTCACTTATCCTGCCTGCAATTGACTCAAAAATAGCGTCGCAATCAGCATGTAAATTAAAATTCCAGTTATATCATTTAAAGTGGTAACAAATGGTCCCGAAGCAATAGCGGGGTCAATATTTAATCGCTTTAATAAACTCGGTGCGATAACACCTAAAACCGCCGCTGTCATCATGCCGCCGACCATGGAAATAAAAACCACGAGGCCCAAATAAAAATTATAATCGGTCATAAATATAGTGCCAACGAGGCCGGCAAAAAATCCATAAACCGTACCCATCAACAGCCCAACCCGAAGTTCTTTATAAATGAAACTTGGGACATTGGATAAATCGAATTTGCCAGTGGCAAAACCACGAATCAGTAAGGCCGCCGATTGGGTTCCAACATTTCCGCCCATCGCAGTAATCACGGGGATAAAAGAGAAAATAACCACAGCCTTTTCCACCGTGTTTTCGAATAAGTGAAGAAGCATACCGCTCACCAAAGAGCAGCAAAGCGCCACACCAAGCCATGGAAGACGAACACGAGCGGTCGCAAAAACGGCACTTGGATACATAAGTTCTTCAGAACTGGTACCCGCCATATGTAAAGCATCTTCTTCCGCTTCTTCGGACAAAACATCTAAAACGTCATCGATAACAATGCGTCCTAAAACACGACTATTGTCATCTACTACGGGAACAGTAATTAAATCATATTTTTTGAAAATTGCAGCAACTTCTTCCTGATCCAATAAAGGCTTCACAAACACCACATCAGTATCCATAATATCTGACACTTTAGTGGTTTCTTTATTCAGCAATAAATCTACTAATGCGAGCGTACCCAATAGTCGTTGATGGTAATCCACCACCAGTACCGACAAAACTTCAACATCGTCTTCCACCAGTTGGCGTACTTTTTTGATCGCATCAGAAACGAAAGCATCTTCCCGCACTAAGGCCAACTCCAGCTGCATGATCCCGCCCGCGGAATCTTCGGGATAACGCAAAAGTTGCTGCACTTGCGTCCGTTCTTTTTGGGAAAGCATGCGCAAGGCATCGATACGCTCAGCTAAAGGAAGTTCAGCAACTAAGTCGGCAGCATCGTCCGTTTCCAGCTGTTTTACGAGATCAGCAATTTCGGTATTGCTCAGCAAAGGCAAAAGGGCATTCAACTCATCTCGGTCGAGCCCAGCAACGACCGCTGCTCGCTCATCTTGGTCGTCGATGAGTTTTAATAAGCGGGGCCATTCATCGATGTCTATTTGACGAAAGAATTCAATAACGTCAGCCGAGTGTACAATGGATTCAATATGCTTTTTGAGTTCGGTGTCGTCCTGAGATAAGAGCATTTGCAGCTCTTCCTTGGAAAAGGTCAGGTGTTGAAAATTCATCGTCATCCTCGTCGGTGCGTCGATAGAGAAACGGAACTGTTAAAACAGTTCCGCTTCTCACAAAAATAGATGCAGTGCTTTATTTAGAGCAAGTTCTTTTCTTTAGCTAATTGCTTAACAGCTTCTACATTACGTTGACCAAGTTTCCAACCATTAACATAAAATGCTGGCGTACCGCGTACTTGAGCTTTGTTCATACCAAGTTCCATGTCTGCTTGAATAGCTTTTTCATAGTCAGCATCTTTGGTGGTGTAATCAGTCCAGAACTTCGCAGCATCAAGTTTGCCAGTGCTGCCATCGGTCTTTTTGCAGGTGGTTTCAGCTGCCCATTTCTTGAAGTTATCGTCATTCAACTCACGTTGGCCAGTATAGAGTTTTTTGGTGAGGGCCCAGAAGCAATCACTGCCTTGTTCACCGGCAGCCAAAGCAGCTTTAGATGCTGGCTTCGCGCTTTTGTGGAAACTTAGAGGGAAATGCTTAAATACAACTTTCACTTTGTCTTTGAGTTCTGGATCTTCAAGAACTTTTTCAACTAAATTTTCATGGGCTTGGCTGCAGAATGGGCACTGATAATCGCTAAACAATGACAAGGTAATAGGAGCTGAAGGATTACCCCAGACATAACTTCCGCCAACTGGAATGTCAAAGGCTGCAGTTTGTTCCGCTGCTGCAGGAGGCTGAGCAGGAACTGCGCTTAGTCTCTTTTCTAGCACTTCGATGCGTTTTTCAAGTTGAACAATACGATCCGTCATTTGCTGAGTATTTTTTTGGCAACCCATGCTTAAGAACAACAATAAAGCACTTGAGTAAACTAAACTTTTCATATTTTTAACACTCCACCGTTTTGGTTTGAAGAAGAATACTACCTAAACTATTTGGCTCGCAATCACCCGAGCAGAGAATTCGTCGCCTTTTTCATTAATCATGAATAATGCAACCAAAGCAAATTATTAACAAAGGGCCAGAATATATGCAACTTCCTAAACGAGAAAACATGTTTTATGAATTCAAATTCTTAAAAAGATCGAGAAAAAATGGAGGACGGGCTTCATATGTCAAAATTTATTGTCGTTGGTGGGCTTAATAAAGATGTTCTTGGGGTGCTTAAAAATAGCCCCAATTTTTTCACCTCCAACGCCTGCTCGACAAAAACTAGTTTCGGAGGCGTGGCATATAATGTTGCGCGCCAGCTAGCGAAAAGAGGACACGAAGTGAAATTGGTTAGCGTGCTTGGTGCCGATCATGAAGCTGAATTGGCCATTGCCGAGGCCAAGCGCTATGGCATCAATACCTCAGGTGTAAAACACATCGAAAATGCCCAAACACCTACCTATTTCGGATTCTGTCAAAGCAATGGCGAGATGCTCATAGCTTTTGCCGACATGACCATCATGGAATTAATGAATCCGGCTTTTCTAAAATCTGCCTTAGATGAGGTTGATGGGGCCGACGGGCTCATTATCGATGCCAATGTCCCCAAAGAATCCTGCATTTTTTTGAGCAAATGGGCCCGCTTGAATAAAATTTTTTTGGGTGGTGTCGCGGTTTCCGTCGACAAAATGGCTAATTTTTTAAATATAATTACTGATTTTGACTGTCTTGTGATGAACCAGCTTGAAGCTAAGTCACTGATTAATAGCGATGACGATGCTTGGGAAAACTTGAATTTAAAGTGTGGCGTTATTACCGATGGGGCACGTGGTCTCAACATCATTATGAAAGAAAAGCGACACCATTTTAAAGCGCCTGGTCGCGACGGTGTTGTCGATTCTCACGGCGCTGGCGACGCATTTGCAGCGGCTATAATCAGTGGCCTCGTCGTAGCCCTCCCGCTTGACCAAGCAGTTTCTATGGCATTTAATTGGGCGGGAAAAACCCTACAACATTGGGGTTGTCAACCCTAGCCCGGGAGAAACCATGTTTCCAAATCCCTATATCCTCATTCATGAAGAAATAATCGACGCATTGGCCTCTAAAAAGCCCGTTGTCGCTTTGGAATCCAGCGTATTTTGTCAGGGTTTGCCTGAGGATTTGTGTAACACTGCACAAGATATGATCGAGCAAAAGGTGAGGGACAACCACGCCCTGCCCGCAACCATTAGCGTTCTCGAGGGGCAAATCCATGTGGGGACGTCTAAAGAAGAGCGCAATAGACTTCTCGCCAAGCGTCGAGACAAAAAATTACTCAAAATTGCTGAGCGCGATGTCGCCTTCGCCATCAGCGCAAGAAGCAGCGGCGGTACCACCGTTTCAGCCACCTGCTTGATCGCAAACATGGTGGGCATTGAAGTATTTGCGACTGGCGGTATCGGTGGTGTTCATCGGGGCAGTGATTGGGATATTTCGGCAGATATAAAAAGCCTAGCGTCTCATCCTGTCGTCGTCGTGAGTGCCGGTATAAAAAGTATTTTGGACACCCATAAAACCCTGGAGCTCTTAGAAGCAGCCAGTGTGCCGGTGATATCCTATCGCTCAGATCTCTTGCCTAATTTTTATTGCAATCAGAGCAATATTCAAAGCCCTCATCGAGTTGAAAGCCTTGAGCAAGTGGCAAATATCTTTCGTTGTCGGAAGAAATTGTGTCAGCCTGAAGGCATTTTGCTCGCGAATCCTTTGCCCCCGTCTCTGGGGATTGATGCGCAACTTTTTGAGACTGAGCTTGCTCAGGGCCTCAAAAAAGCTCAAGAACAAAATATATCGTTTCAAGCAGTTAGCCCGTTTTTATTGCATCATTTAGCCACTAATGGGCAATTCGATACAGTAAAAGCCAACATTGAACTCTTAAAAAATAATGCTCAATTAGCCGCATTGTTAGCGGCGTTATTAGTTATGGATCACCCATAAAGATCTTGCCAAAAGACACGCCAGTTATTATTTACCCCCACAACTTTGTTTTTATCAAATTTATAATTGTCCCAGTGGACAAAGTGGAATGGTGAATATGAGCGATGGCATGCGCGGGAATGGCCCGGACGAAAAAATATTCGATGAAATAATCGAGTTTTTACGTCAGCTTGATTGGCCGAGTGAAGCTCTTTCCAAGAAGGTCGTAAGGACCTTTTTCAAGGGAGAGTTCGGGGTCAGCGAAGTAATAATTCACATTGGTGTGGAAGATATTTGTATGGTGATTGACCCAGTGGTAGACCGTCATGGCTCTAATTGGGGGGACGCCGTAGTGAATTTAATCGCGGCCATGGGGGAGGAGATCCGTCATATTGGCATTGGTATTGATGATGATGGAGACGTTTTTGTAAAAGTTCACTTACCTCATGAACATGTTAACCTAGAACGATTTAACTGTCTCTTAATCGGCCTATGCCAAGTGGCTGAAAATATGTTATTGCCAGTTCTACAGGCTAATGCCTTTGACCATTTAAAAGTGGCTTAGCTAACCGCAACATGCGAGAAAAGGACTTAATACAGCGACTATCTTAAATTTAGACAACGCTTAATGCTGAAGCCCAGGCCGAACAGATAATAAGAATTCTTCAACCGGCCGAATCTGCAAGCATTAAGCGTTGTCTAAATTTAAGATAGTCGCTGTGTTAAGCCAGCCGCCCGAATCACCCGATCCTCAATAGCCTGCCAATCCCCGCCATGTGCTTCAGGCAGTAAAATAAACACCCTTTTATCCGGAAAATCTTCACACCGATAAAGCGCACCATAGATCTGCTGAGCAAAGACAGCAGGATCGTCGCTAAGTCCTAAACTCAACTTCCCAAGTTCACGAGTCCCCTGCTCTTCGCTCACTTTCTTAATATCGCATTCCCGAGCGACCAAAATCTCTTCCGAATGCCAAGCCTCGCTAAAAGCAATTTTGTCGATGATAACCACTTCTTTTACTTTGGGGGCATAGTGCAAATATGCCTGCCCAGGACTGGTTGGTTTTTCTTCGTGATCAATACTTTGAACAACGTCCTCGTCGAGAACTCGGCGCAAATCCTCGGCTTTAATATGCCCAGGACGAAGAATCGTCACCGATTTTTCATCAATGCGCACGACTGTGGATTCAATGCCCACTGCACAAGGTCCGTCGTCAAGCACAGCGTCAATGCGTCCGCAGAGGGTTTTTAACACATGATCCGCCGTGGTCGGACTGGGCCTCGTGGATAAGTTTGCACTTGGCATGACCAAAGGAAAGGAGAGCTGCCTTAACATTCCCAAGGTCACCTCCGATTGAGGCACGCGCACCGCCACCGAATCAAGACCACCAGTGGCCTCGAGCGGAATATGCGGCGCTTTAGGAGCTATTATGGTTAAGGGACCAGGCCAAAAAGCTTGTGCGAGAATATTCAAACGATGCTTAGTTTTTGGCTCGAGATCGGCAAAAAGTAATTGAGCAGTAGCAAGATCATGGGTGTGCAGAATAAGCGGATTATTGTAGGGCCTTTTCTTAGCATCAAATATTTTTTTAATATTAATAGGAAGCAAAGCATTGGCCGCAAGTCCATACACCGTCTCGGTAGGCAAGGCCACGATGCCGCCTGATCGCAAAATGCTGAGCGCCAATTTCACATCGATGTCGGACTTGGCATTTAATTTAAAGGTATTTATCGCTACATCAGAGTTCATTCTTTCCTTGTATAGTGATGATGGACTGAGTCAACGCTAATAAAAAATGGATAAAATTAAGGGACTTACAATGACCAACAGTGCAGTAGGCATGATTTTAGCCGCCGGTTTTGGCACCAGGCTCAAGGAACTCACCACCTGGCGCCCAAAACCCCTCATGGAATTAGGCAGCCGACCGATAATATTTCATCAAATCGGCATGCTTGAGCGCGCTGGAATACGGGATATTTATATTAATGTTCATCATCAAGCTGAACAAATTATTAATGAAATAAAAAAATGGTCTTTGAAGGCTAAAATTCATATTTCCCCTGAGTCAGAAATTTTAGGCACTGCCGGGGGCATTCGCCAGGTGATCAATAATTTTGAGCTTCATCATCGAGAAATGATGATTTTACATGGCGATATGATGTGCGATGTTGATTTAGCCACTGTCATGCAGCCCGATTCTTTCTTGAGCCTCGTCATTGCTAAAAATCGCCAACTGGCCGGGTATCAGGGCAGTGTTTCGGTAAATGAGCAGGGGCACATTACCGAACTGGGAGCTTTTTATTCGTCGACAGATAGCAAAGCCGCCAGCGGTTTTTTTACTGGTATTCATTTTTTGTCGAAGCAAGCCGTAGATTTATTAAAAACCACCAAAGATTCTTGTTTAGTGAGTGAAGTTTATCCGGAGTGGTTAAAAACAGGAAAAATCATCAATGGGGATATGAGGCAAATGCTCTATAACGATTTGGGCACCCCGGAGCGTTTATTAAGCACCAATCTTTCTTTGTGTGAATCACCTCAAACCTATACTCATGTACCCTTTTTTGATCATTTTGAAACCAGGCAAAATATTTTCGTTGGTGCTCACGTAAAGATTGACCCCAAAGCCTCTCTACGCGGGCCGCTTATCTTAGGCGACCACACTTTTATAGGCCCTGATTCTATCGTGGGACCCAAGGTGGTGGTGGGCGCCAATTGCCATGTCAGTGCTGGAGCTGAGCTAACAAATAGCTTGCTTATGTCAGGCACCAGGATCGAAAAAGATGAAAGGCTTGATTGTGTCATAGCCCTGTCTAAGGCTAGGGTTTTAGTGAAGGACCAAAAAGACCATTAAAAACGAGGGAAATCATGTTGAAATTATTGCCTCTATTGATTTTATTTTCATTGCTACCTGGGTGCACCTCTTCGTGCGGAAAGGGCGGGGGGGGAAGCGTACCAGCTGACGCAGCCGCAGTGGTGAACGGCAAAAATATTAACTTAGCGGAGCTTGAGACTCTGCATAAACGAGCAATCGATAAATTTTCGAAAACCGGCCGCCCCGTCAATGAGGACCTCTCGCGAAAAATGCGCGGCAGTATTTTGAGGAAAATGATCGACGATGAAATTATTAAACAAAAAGCTGAAGCTTTAGGAATCACTATCGATCGTTTTGAACGCACGGCAGCTCTCGAAAAATATAAAGCTCGTATGGGTGGACCGAAAGGATTTGAAGTATTTTTGCAACAACAAAACTTAAGCGAAGAACAAATATTAGAAACTGTGTCTAATGAGCTTATTAGAGAAAAGATTGCTGAAAAAAGCGGCAAGACTGAAATTACCGAACAGGAAATCAAGGCCCATTATGAGGCCAACGCCAAACTTTATATGCAACCTGAAATGGTCCATGCTCGTCATATTCTTATAAAGTTTAATCCTGCTGATCCTAAGGAGAAAAATGAGCTTGTGTTGAAAAAAGCTCATAGCGTTTTGCAAGAAGCCCAAAGTGGGAAAGTGCCCTTTGAAAGCTTGGTGCAAAAATATAGCGAAGGTCCGAGTGTAAAACAAAATGGCGACTTAGGATTTTTCCCTCGTGGCCGCATGGTAAAAGAATTTGAAGACGCCGCTTTTAATGCCCCTCTGAAAACCGCGGTGGGTCCGATCAAAACTGATTATGGCTATCACATCATTTACGTTGAAGAAAAAAACCCAAGTCAAACTGCGCCACTTGAAGAAGTTCGTCCCCGCATTGTTGAATTCATGACACGCAACAAACAAGCTCGCAAAAATGAAGACCTCCTAGCCTCTTTACGCAAAGAAGCTGACATAAAAATCAGTGATGCGTCCTTGACTGCGGCCGAATTTTTAAATTTGTCTCAAGCTCAGCCAGTGGCGAAGAAAGAAGTGCCTAAAGAAGCAAAAGAAGAACCGAAAAATTAATTTTAAATTCACCTTTAAAAAATGCCTGACTTAAGTTCAGGCATTTTTTGTGGCTGCTGTTATTTTTTATCATTCGTGATTGCTATTCATAATTATTTCGTTCTCGTCGCTATAAACGTGGATTGCCGCGCTACGCCTGCAATGACAGTGTCTAGAGGGAGCGTGACATGAGTAAAATTATTATTATCGGTTGCGGGATCGGGGGTGCGACGGCGGCTTTGGCATTGACGAGATTTGGTCACGATGTGCGGGTCTTTGAAAGGGCGCCTTTTATTGCTGAAGCAGGAGCAGGTATTGGTTTATTGCCCAATGCTATGCGGGCACTTGATGCCCTATCGCTTGGTGAACAAATACGCTCCCAAGGCCAAGAATTCCAGACGGCTCATCTTTATGACGAACACAGCCACCTGCTTAAAACCATAAAATTGGCAGAAATTGTGGGGCCGGATTTTCCTGCAGGAGTGGTCATTCATCGAGCCAAATTATTAGCGATTATAATGGCAGAATTGGCTCCACAAGTAGTGGTGAGCGGTGTTGAATGCATTGGTTTCAATCAGACTAAAGGAGCGGCGACAGTATATTTTAAAGGACGTGCCGAGGAAAAAGCCGATCTCGTTATTGGCGCCGATGGAATTCATTCAGTGATCAGGAAAAAATTATTTGGTGACTCAGCCCTTCGTTATAGCGGCCAGACTTGTTTTCGAGGAATTGCGCCTCATAGTTTTGGTGAGCCGGGCGTTATTCCTGAGCTCTGGGGGAGCGGCAAACGCGGCTCTGTTATGGGTGTTGATTCCGACCGGGTTTATTGGTGGACTGCCATCAATGCTGAACCAGGAAAATATTTGTCTGCTAATGAGAGAAAGAAATTATTGCTTGGAAAATTTTCTGACTGGCCTTTTGATTTGGCAAAGAGTATTCGGCTGACGCCGCCTGAAAACATCCTGCAAAATGATCTTGTGGATCGTTTGCCTCTCTCAACGTGGACGAAAGGACGCGTTAGCTTGCTCGGTGATGCTGCCCATCCTATGCAACCTAATCTTGGACAAGGTGCATGTACCTCAATCGAAGATGCAGTGGCATTAGCCAATGCCCTCGTCATTCATGGAGATGATCTCAGTGCGGCTTTGTTGGCCTATGAACATGCCCGGATAAAACGAACCTCCATGATCAGTAATTTATCTTGGCTTTATGGCATTCCATGCTTGTGGCAAGGATCCTTAGCCGTCGCTACGAGACGACTCTTGATAAAAAGCATGCCGGATTTTTTGACCACTTCTCTCTTTCGAAAAATTCTCGCGCACGATGTCACAAAAACTTTTTCTCTGAGGGGCCCACAATTTAGCCCCTTTGCCCAATAGCATTTTTTAAAAGATAAAAAGCATCACACCTAAAGCCAGAGGTCCCCAAAAATGTCTCCAAAAACTAAAGATGACACTGAATTTAGCGAACAGATGCAATTTGACACCCAAATAATCCGAAAACTCAGCGGTTCTGAGCACGAAATACTGCGCACGATTGCGAAAGTATTTAGCATTCGCCTTGGTGCACGTGGCGACGTGTTAAACCTTCTCGGGCCTAAAAAAAATGTTAAAAAAGCTGCCGAGCTTTTGAGGCATTTGGGCGAGCTGGTGGCCCAGGGCCGGGACTTATCTTTGGGCGATGTACGAAATGCCGGGACCCGCATGATGGATGAGCTTAAATCTAAGCCCCATGATTTTATTGCGGAAAATCTTTATAAGGGCTCGAATGCGCGGGAAGTAAATCCTCGTGGACCTGGGCAGCGAGAATATGTTGAGGCGATCAAAAATAATGACTTAGTTTTTGGAGTAGGTCCTGCCGGTACGGGAAAAACTTATTTGGCCATGACCTTAGCCGTTATGGAGCTCAACGCTGAGCGCATCTCACGTATTATTCTAACCCGCCCGGCGGTGGAAGCTGGCGAAAAATTGGGCTTTTTGCCAGGAAACTTGGAAGAAAAAGTCTCGCCCTATTTAAGACCTCTTTATGACGCCCTTTTTGATTTAGTGGGCACCCAAAAAGCTGAAGAATTGGTTGCTCACGGAGTTATCGAAGTTGCCCCCCTCGCCTTCATGCGCGGCCGGACTCTTAATGATGCCTTCGTCATCCTCGATGAGGCCCAAAACACTACCCCGGAACAGATGAAAATGGCCCTCACCCGCCTCGGTTTTGGCTCAAAAATGGTGGTGACCGGTGATATTACTCAAATTGACCTAGGTCCTAGTCAAAAATCAGGCCTAATCGAAGCTATTAATATATTACAAAATGTTTCTGGTATTAGCATTTGTAAACTCACAGAAAAGGATGTAGTGAGGCATCCTTTAGTGCAGTTGATTGTCAGAGCATATGATGCAAAAGATAAATTAAGGACTTGAAACGTGAAGATTGATATTATTGGCATTGAAGAAATCGATAAAAAAAATCGTAAATCGGTAAAAGATATTGTCAACAAAGTGCTTAATGCAGCTGATTTGAATGAGCATTCACTTAATATTTGCTTTGTCGATGAGCCCTCGATGATTGATTTACATCATCAGTTTAAAAAGAAGAAAAAAGTTACTGATGTATTGTCATTTCCTCTCCCTCCCGAAGAGGCCCTCTTTGAGCATACCAAGAATATTTTAGGCGATGTCGTCATTTGCGTGCAGCAGGCGATTCGGCAAGCTGAAGAATTTGGTCATAGCCTTGAAGAGGAAATCGCGGTTCTATGCGCTCATGGACTCTTTCATTTGCTCGGCCTTGATCACGAGGTTTCTGAAGAAGAAGCGGCCATACAAATGCAAGGTGAAATGTATTTGTTGGAAGTGGCCGGCTTACGCCCTGAACTTAGCTTAATTGGGCGCACATAAATGATATATTTAGCCATTCTTGAATATGCTATTTTAGCATCTACTTTTACCATCGCCAAAGTGGCGGTGGCTTATGCCGATCCTTTGTTTTTGATCGGCATCCGCATGGTTTTTGCGGCCCCCTTAATGTTCATTTTGCACAAGTTGCAAAAAGGCAGCACTTTTACTATCAAACGTGAGCATTGGCCTCTATTTTTGTGCGTAAGTCTCTTTCATATTTTCCTGCCTTTCATCGGTGAGTTTTGGGCTTTGCAATTTGTCTCGTCGGCAAAAACCGCAATTACCTATTCTTTGACGCCTTTTATCGCCGCTATTTTAAGTTTTTTCCTCTTAAAAAAGAAAATTAGTACAAAGCAATCCTTGGGGCTTTTGATTGGTATTTTTGGTTTGCTGCCCATATTCATTTCTGGCGACGAAGTAAACTACAGCGCTGGCGAGTTTTTAATGGTATCGCTGCCTGAATTTGTCTTGCTTCTCTCCGTTATTTCTGCGAGCTATGCCTGGTTTATTGTGTCGAAATTAATGGAGGCAGGATATGGGATTTCCCTTATCAACGGTGTGGCCATGTTCATTGGCGGCTGCTTAAGCCTGGGCGCTTGGTATGTTTTTTCCAGCGATGAGCCCGCTATAAGAGGCGATTTTAACCAGTTTTTGCTATGGACTTCTTTGCTCATTGTCGTCGCTAATGTCATAAGTTATAATTTTTATGGCTGGCTTTTGCGGCACATGTCCATAACCTTGATGAGTGCCGTGGGGTTTTTCTGCCCCATTTTCGCCTCAATTTATGGCTTATTTTTACTTGATGAAAAACTGGGCATGAGTCATTTAGTGGCCCTTGTTATGGTTGCAGTGGGCATCTGGTTGTTTTATCGAGAAGAACGAATAGGCAGGACTTTAGGCCAGTGAGATCTATGCTGAAAGACAAAGATGAATTAATAGCGACGTTAAAACAAAAAGTTCGCCGCTCGGGACTTAAGCTCACGACTCAAAGAGAAACTATTTGCGAAACTTTTTTCTCTCAAGAGGGCCACCGTCGTGCAGAAGAAATCCTTCTAGAAGCCCGCATGGTAGACCCAAAAGTAAGTTTGGCGACCGTCTATCGAACCTTAAAATTATTGCAAGAATATGGTTTTGCCGAGGCCCATAATTTTCAGGATGGTCAAGCTTTATTTGAACCCGTTTTTGGCTCCCACGGCCATCATGACCATTTAATCTGCACCAAGTGCGGCCAAATAATTGAATTCATGGATGCCCATATTGAAAAGTTGCAAACCAAAGTAGCGAAAGCCCATAACTTTGTGATTACCAGCCATAAAATGGAACTTTATGGACTTTGTGGGGTTTGTCATTAGATAAGTTGCCGAAAGGGATACTATGCAAAAATCTTATTTATGGACATCGTTAAAAGCGCGCTTGCAACTAATCGCTACAAAGCCCGGCGCAAATTTTAACTGGGTTTTTCTCGCTGGCGGCCCTGGCCTTGGTTCGGAGTCCTTAGCTCCTCTCACCGAACTTTTAAATCTTTCGGGCAGCATGTGGAATCTTGATCTCCCAGGCGACGGCTCTAATTTAACCTTTGATGATCAAGAATATTTTTCCCATTGGTCAGAAGCGCTCGTAGAAGCTATCAGTGCCTTGGATCAGGTGATTTTAGTAGCGCATTCAACGGGGGGAATGTATGCACTGGCCACGCCAGCATTAAAGAATTTGTTGACAGGTTTGGTGTTGATGGATTCCGCTCCCGATGCGTCGTGGCAAGAGCATTTTGGTAAAGCTGTTAACCAAAACCCCCTTCCTGAAGTTGAGCAACTTCATAAATTGTATGCCAAAAATCCGAATAACGAAATGCTCAAGAAATTAACTATTCTTTCTGCTCCTTATCTTTTTACTAAAGCTGGATTACAGAAAAACTTATCTTTTCTGGAAACACTGCCTTACAATTTTAGGACGTGTGAATGGTCAGCCCAGCATTTTGATCAATCCTACCAATCAAAATGGATTCCTCACCTACCGACCTTGATATTCGCCGGGGAAAAAGATTTACTTACGCCATTAAGCTTATTTGCCGACGATATTGGCTATCAAGCTCCGAATATTTTGCTACGAAAAATTGATGATGCGGGGCATTTTCCCTGGATAGAAAATCCGACCAAGGTCATCGCTGTGTTTGAAGAATTTTATCAAAAATTATGCACCTCATAAAAAAAAGATTCCCAAGAGTTTTTGCAATCAACCAGTGAATAACTATTTCAAGTCCTTAAAACGCTACCGGAAATTGCCGATACCAGCGACGAAAACGTGTAATTCCTTCGTCGCCTTGGGCAAGGACTGGCTTATTTTTATATATCTTGCCGTTCCAAATCGGAATGTCTTGGGCAAAGGTGGAATTAATAAAATATGACAGCGCATGAGTTAGAAGCGATGTCCAAGGAGAAAATCCTTTGGTGCGCACGCGAGTAGTAAGGTGAGCCACCACATGGTCAGGGCTGATGGGGCTTACCGACGAGAGTGTAATGCATTCTCGACCTAACACCGAATGAAGATGAATTATTTGTAAGCCGGGGATGACATAGCCAATTTCCATCATTGTATTAAATTGTATACCCAAGCGCCGCGTAATAGTTTGATGATGAAAACGAAGATTTCCTTGATCATTTTCGGAAAGCCGAGCGTCATTCATCGGAACGCCATGGACCGAATTAAAATGCTCCATGTCGACGCCATTTTCCAGCACATCTGACTGACGCGTATTAATTTTGTGTGCCTTGCCCACTGGTGCACCCCACTCGCCGCTCTCAAGCTGAGGCACGCCGACGAATTCCTCATTCACCGCAATTCCTTCTGGATCGAAATGGACAAAAATAATCCCGTAGCGTTCCACCACACGCCATGATCTCGTGTTCATTTTTGCGGTAATTTTGGGGTTCGAGGGAATTTTGCGACACACTCCTGATCCATCGAATTGCCAACCATGAAAGGCACATTTGATTTGGTCGCCGACGACCTTTCCTTTCACGCCTAAGTGCGCGCCCAAGTGAGGACAGTGCGCATCGAGGACATGCGCTTTGCCTGCTTCATCGCGGAACACAACCAAAGGCCTGCCCGCAAGAGTCACCGACTTAATATCTTTAGGTGCAAGCTCTTTTGACCACGCGACCTGATACCAACTGATAGGATAATGAGGAGATTCTTTTTCACGAGTAAGCGATTTGACGACCATTGCCGCACTCCATCCCAGAAATTTTACGCATCATGCTAGCCCAGCGCTCAACGTGCTTCTGGTGAATATTTAGTAGACAAAACAAAGGTGTCCCCAAATTTATTGACTTCACGTCATTATTTTTTGCTTTCGCGGCCAGCTTATGATGAAAAAAAACCTCAGTCCAATGACTGAGGCTTTTCGGGCCATCTGATTATCGATGGTGTTTAGGCATGGGAACTAGTATTGGACTAATCGGAGGGACGGGCATGGGAATCTCTGGCCATATTACCGGTACAAAAGGTATGCCTGGGGCACCTGCGAAACCGGTAAATTCTGGAACACAAGGTAGCACCAAGTCATAGTCATCGCAGCAATTATCTTCCGATTTGATCAAGACGCGATCGCCTTCAATAAGAGTTGGTAGCTCAAACATGAGCTGCCCGGAAGCATCACTTCTTTTAACGGTACGTGGTCCTTTAAATACTGCTTCGTCAAACTTTTGAATGTAGACTTCGAAATCCAGATCTGGCGCAAGCCAACCCGGATTAACAACAACGTTGCCAGCAACGCCATGATCCGTATTCATGCTCCAAAAGCCTGCATCATCTGTGCGCCATCTTTGATTAGCACGACTATTGGAGAAACATTGCGAGCGAACTGCAAATTCAGCGGCAACTAAAGGAGTGATATTGCTTTCAACAACACGTTCTTTGTCAATAATAACGCTGGTGGTTTCTAATGCCTGACGATTGAAAAATTGACGTGCCCAGATATCAGATGCTTCAAAGCAATTGCTGATGTTGCGACGAAGCGCATTTCTTCCTTCCGAAGTTGATCCGTCCCAAACATGAATCGTATAGGACAAGAATGCTCTTTCACCGTCGACTTCTTCTTCATTCAGTTCATAATCAGCGCGCAAACCTAAGAAGAGATCATCGGTAGCGACATCAAATTTCATGTTTAGGACATCGCGAAAATCTTCTTTACGATGACCGAGCAGTTCAACAGCAATAACTTTTTCCTGGCCATTGCCCCAGTCATTGTGAAAAATGGCCCACGTATCATTTTCATCAACCACGCGGTCGCCGTCTGAAGTTAAATAGACTTCAGTGTTCGGGCCATTACCGAAGAGGTCGCTAAAAGTTACTCCTGAATCTGTCAGAACATCTTGTTCATCGTCATCGGTATTCGTGAATTCGATCACACTGGTGAGTGCGCAAGCATCATCATATTTGTCGTGCTCAAGTTCCCGACCATTACCAAGTTTTACGTTAAATACTGAGGCATCAATTTTAGGTGCAATGCCGTTATGATCATGGATAGTGCCAAGAAAATCTTCATCATCAAGGAGATAATTCTTCGAAGGAGCGAAGTCATTGCCATTGATTTTTAGTGTTCCCGTCAGATTAATACCGCAAAGATTATTCACTATCCCATTATTGCCCATGGTGACCTCATCTATGCCGACAATATTTTCACTCACCCATTTATCATTCAATTTGTAGGGTGCATTCACGATATCTCCGCGTTCCATGCCTCCACCGTTGTGACGACGTTCAGCCATGCAGAGTGGGGGACGAGTTGGCACCAAGAGATTTTGATTTCCTCGCAGTGCGGAAACTAATGCCTCCTCCATATCGCTCTGCTCATCAAGAGCGTCGCTTATTTC
>CAYJDW010000021.1:34714-40455 GCA_964368985.1 uncultured Myxococcales bacterium
CCGACGCCACAACTGGTTGTTAACAATATGGCTGATGTCATTGCGCACAATGCAGCAGCCATCTTTCTTTTGCTTGCGCAAAAAAAATAATTGATCATTAGTTTTTCCCCTATGAGGAGAATGGACTCTCCCCTTGCAAGGAAAAACTAACGCGACTTCAAAATTGGCCGCAACTTTTAACTTAATAAATTGTGAGAAAGCTATATTTCACGCGCCGATCAATCTCTTTTTCGGAGCAAAATATTTTTTGACTCTATCGCATCATAAATAATAGCGAGGGCCCAGCTTATTTCGCTCGGAGTTGCGCAAAAAGGTGGCATGAAGTATATCACATTTCCCAGAGGGCGAATAAACAAACCTCGCTCGAGACAATAATGATAAATCTGATCCGCCGTCGTCGAAAAATAGCCTGCAGTTTCGGATTTTAATTCGATGATCGCCACCGAACCAATGCTGCGAACATTCTTCACCGACGCTAAATTAGCGAAATGGTTGATCTCTGATTTGATGGTTGAGTAAATATTTTCAATGTTGGTCAATGTTTCCGGCGAGTCAAATAATTCAAGGCTCGCCAGAGCAGCTGCGCAAGCGAGAGGATTTGCCATGAAAGAATGTCCGTGGAGCAAAGCATGGGATTTTTTATCGCTTAAAAATCCAGCATAAATTTCTTCCGTGGCGAGGGTTGCCGCTAAGGGCAAATAGCCGCCGGTAAGAGCTTTGGCTAAACACATAATATCAGGGCGAACATCCTCGAGACCACAAGCAAATATCTTTCCTGTGCGATAAAAACCGGTGGCTGCTTCGTCGGCAATCAATAAAACACCATATTTCAGACATAGCTCCTTGATGCCTCTTAAAAAACCCGAAGTGAAAATACGCATACCGCCGCCGCCTTGTAACATGGGCTCAATGATTACGCCCGCCACTTGTCCTCGGTTCTCTTCAAATAATTGAGCCATTTTTGACAAAGCCTGATTGGTCAATTTGGCTTCTGAATTCTCGTTATTTACATCGGAAACACAGGTACTCGGAGCGTATAAAACTTTAAACAACCACGGCCAAAAGGCTTCGGTATAAACTGAGCGTTCACTGGCCGCCATGGCACCAAAGGTATCGCCGTGATAACTATGAGAGAGCGAAATAATATGAGGCCTCTTCTCCCCGCGATTGCGCCAATATTGAAAAGCCATTTTTAGGGCTATTTCCACAGCGGTGGATCCATTATCGGAATAGAAGACGCGAGCTAAACCTTGAGGAGCAGACTCAATTAATTTCTCCGCCAAATTTATTGCGGGCTCGTGCGTAAAATTAGCAAACATTACATGTTCAAGTATTTCCGATTGACGAGCGATTGCTTCATTTATGCGCGGATGACAGTGGCCGTGAGAATTCATCCACCACGACGAGATACCATCAAATAATTTCCCATGACTTTCACTCATTAAATAAGCACCGCGTGCGCTCTCAATAGCCATGGGCGCCGGAGCGAGAGCGGCTTGGGTGTAGGGGTGCCAAATATATTTCAGATCTTTTTCCACGAGGCTAGTCATGCTATTGGTTCCTTAGCAAAGAATCAAAAATTGATTGATATTCTAGGGAAAATTGGGCGACGCTTTTTTTATTTATGGCCGAAAGCCAAGGCAAAGAATAAACCTTTTTTATGGCGCCATAATGCTTGATGGTTATTTCGTGATCCCGATTGGGTGGTCCCAACATTATTACAGCAGCGACGGGGATTTCACGGGCTCGTAGAGCCGCCAAAGATAATAATGTGTGATTGATAGTTCCTAATTTTGAGCGCGCGACGAGGATTACCGGTAATCGGAGCGCCTGAATTAAATCAATCACGAAGTGACGTCGATCGATGGGAACCAAAAGCCCCCCTGCCCCTTCCACGACATTAAATTTTGCGCTCATATTTTTCTTAGCAGCATCCACGAGGCTTAGGAAATCTACAGAAGTATTTTCTTTGTGCGCCGCCAAATGCGGTGACAAGGGATGTTTTAGAAAGACCAACTCCGATGCTTTAACATCCACCAACGACGAAATCTTTAGCGCGTCGCGATCGGGCCCACACTGAACAGGTTTTAAGTAGTTCAGTTCAGGATAAAGTTGACGCGCCCTCGCCAAAAGGAGAGCTGAAAAAATAGTCTTACCGACGTCAGTATCGGAGCCGGTGATAAAAAGACCTTTCATAAAAATTTCCTCAAATGCTTCACACAGTCTTCAATTAGCTCAAATGAGTGAGCAACATTGGTGGTGATACGTAAGCGCGCCGAGCCTTCGGGCACAGTGGGGGGGCGAATAGCTCGAATATCAAAACCAGCCTCAGCCATTTTTTCAGCAATATTTAATGCACAAAGATTATCGCCAATAATAATGGGAAAAATGGCCGTCGGTAGTCCCCGCCGACTCAATAAATTTTCAGCCATTAAGAGGTGCCAAAAATACTCTACGCGCGCTTTCAACTCGCTTCTCAAATTATCCCCCTGCTTAACAATAGCGAGGGAAGCCTCGATAGCACAGAGTGACGAAGGTGGCATAGCAGTGGTGTAGATGAGGGTTCGCGCACGCTGCAACACAGCCTCAATAACCACATCTCTTCCTGCCACAAAAGCGCCCATGGTCGCCATCACTTTACCAAGGCCATTGGTGGAACATAAGACCTGATCGCTCACCTTAAAATGATCGATGAGACCCGCGCCACAATAACCAAATATTCCTAGCGCATGGGCCTCGTCAATAATCAGACCTGCATCAAACTGCCGGCTCAACTCAGCGTAGCTATCAAGGGGAGCCACGTCGCCATCCATGCTAAAGAGCGATTCAGTGACAATAAAAGCTTGAACAGATGAGGGAATTTTTTTTAACTCCAATCTTAAAAATCGAAGATCAAGATGAGGAAAAACCACAACAGTCGCGCCGCTCAATCTCAAGCCATCGATGAGGCTCGCATGATTGAGCTGATCGGAGAACACAACGTCGCCTTTTTTAACCAGGCTCGTAATAGCGCCGATGTTGGCAGCATAACCAGAGTTAAAAAGCAGAGCACGGTCGCTTCCTTTGTAAATGGCTAATTTCTTTTCCAGCTCATGATGCAGATCACGCTCGCCTCGAATAAAACGAGAAGAGGTCGAGCCATAGCCATAGCGTTCAAGCCCTGTTTTAACTGCTCCGATTATGCGCGGATCTTTGCTCAAGGAAAAATAATCGTTGGAAGAAAAATCAAATCCTTGCGGTGTTTTTAATACGCGCTTAAGCGCTGTCGCGCCTAAGTTCTCTAAATCGGAGTGAATGCGAGCAAGGATTTTCATTAGACTGACAATGCTTGCTCAGCTCTCGCATCTTTGATCATGCGACGCTTACTAAAGCGACTGCCCATCAAATCGAGAACTTCCTGATCGCGATTAAGGTTTGGATTCGCCGTGATAAATAATTTCTCTGTGGCCATAAAGATTGAGTTGGCACCCGCAAAATAGCACATGGCATGTTGTTCATCGGACATAGTGGTGCGGCCAGCGGCTAAACGAACAATCGCTTTTGGCATAAGAATTCTTGCGGTTGCCACTACGCGAACCATTTCAAAAGGATGGGGCGGCGGCACATCGTTAAGGGGCATATTGTCAAATTTTGCCAACAAATTAATCGGAACACTTTCTGGATGGGGATTAAGATTTGATAATTGCTTAAGAAGACCAAGACGATCCTCGCGAGCTTCTCCGAGTCCAATAATGCCACCACAACATACGCCTAAGCCCGCTTCGCTGACATTTTTTAAAGTATTTAGCCGGTCTTGATAGGTCCGCGTGGTTATAACTTTGTCGTAAAATTCCGGGGATGTATCAAGATTATGATTGTAGGAGGTGCAGCCTGCCTTTTTTAATCGCACCGCTTGCTCAGTCGTAAGCATACCGGCCGTAAGACACGCTTCCAGCCCTAAAGCATCCACCTGTTCGACCATGCTCAGCACGCGATCAAACTGTTCTCCGTCGAGAATTTGACGCCAGGCCACTCCCATACAAAAACGAGTAGCGCCACGAGATTTGGCTTCTTTGGCAATGTTAACCGCTTTCTCGACGGAAAAAAGCCGCTCTTTGTCAATGTCCGTTTTATAGTGGCCCGATTGCGGACAATATTTACAATCTTCTGGGCACGCACCAGTTTTGATACTTTGTATACGACAGGCTTGAATTTCGTGGGGATCATGAAATTGGCGATGGACCGTGTGAGATTTATAAATTAAATCCACCAATGGCTGTTCGAAAATTTCTTTAATCTCGGACATTTGCCAATTATTGCGCACAGTAAAATAATCATTCGCATTCATGAATCACCCTATCAACCTGAAATCTGCTGCCAGACTTATAGGATGAAAAAACGAATGTCAAAACGAGCGGGACCGCCAAACTTATCGGGTGAGGCTCATAGCTATTTAGGCTCTCTTGGCATATAAAACCAACAAATTAGCTTCTAATTCGAGTAAGTTATGAACTCTGGCAGCTTATCCCTCCCGATTCACCAGTTCGCGGCACTACAGATGACTAAAAGTTTGGATATGGTTGCGGTTGAAGAGCCATTGGAAATTCGTCTAATTTATGAAGATGTCGACGGAAAAACCCTCAATCAAACCATCACAGTAACGATGAGAACGCCAGGCAATGACATCGATTTGACTTTAGGTTTTTTGTATTGCGAAGGGGTGATAGAGCAAGCCTGCGATGTGCTCGATATTTCTCTTTGTGGGCCGGTCCTTAATCGGGCTGAATCTCAGAATATAATTAAAGTTAAACTCAGCCCAAAAATTAAGGTTGATTTAAAACAACTTAATCGGCACACCATCACCAATTCCAGCTGTGGGATTTGCGGAAAAACCTCGATTGAAGCACTGCGCACGAAGCTCCCAAAAGCTCTTAGCGGCACTACCCCAAGCGAATTTTTTTGTCACCCCGAACTAATTTTACAATTGCCCGATTTATTAAGAAAGAACCAATCGATTTTTGAGCAAACCGGCGGCCTGCATGCATCAGCACTTTTCAGCGTTCACAAAGAACTTATTGGTGTTCGCGAAGATGTGGGCCGCCACAATGCTTTGGATAAACTAATCGGAAATGCTTTTTTGGAAAAAAAACTGCCTCTTCGAAATGCTATTTTGTTAGTCAGTGGAAGGCTTAGTTTTGAACTGGTTCAAAAGGCCTCAATGGCAGGAATACCCTTGATCGCGGCGGTGGGAGCTCCGTCGAGCCTAGCGATTGAATTGGCTAGGGAAAGAGGGATCACTCTCGTGGGGTTTATCAGGGATCAACGATTCAATGTTTATTGTGGCACAGGGAGATTCGAGCATGAAGCTAAGGTTACGTGACAATTCTTTGAGAATTAGGATCACTCGATCGGAGGTCCAGCGTCTTTTCGAACTAGGCTCGATCAAAAGTTCTACCGCTCTCGGCCCTCGCCCCGAAAATTGCCTAATTTATTGTTTAGAGTCCTGTTCGTTCGCAGATTCAATTCGGGTATCTTTTGAGGGGAATCTTATTCGTATAGTTTTGCCGGAATCTAGAGCTCGCGCGTGGTTTTTTGGGCCTGAAGTCGGTATTTATGCGGAACAATCAATGAATACGGAAACACTAAAAATTCTCGTGGAAAAAGATTTTTTCTGCCTCAAGCCTCGCACTCATGAACAAGAAAATGAAGCGGACATGTTTCCAAATCCCAATGCATCGACCGGAAGGTGTGGCTAATGACTC
>CAYJDW010000022.1:0-40407 GCA_964368985.1 uncultured Myxococcales bacterium
TAGCAACCCGGGCTTTCTCGCCTAGCAACCCGGGCTTTCTCGCCTAGCAACCCGGCTTTCTCGCCCAGCAACCCGGCTTTCTCGCCCAGCAACCCGGTAGTCATTAAGATCAAATGAAAATTGGAACTTTTCACAAAACGTTTGTATGGTATTTGTGAGAGGACTGAGGCCTATCTAAGCTTTTATTAAGAAGGTGGAACCTGAAAAAAATCTCAAAGAAAGAAAACCCGGGTTGCTGGGCGAGAATTACCGGCTTGCTAAACGAGAAAGCCCGGGTTGCTGGGGAAGACTTTTTATTTGGCTAGATTGCGACGAGCAACAAAAACCCAGTCTTCCCCGTCTTCTGATTCTTCTAAGTAAGCCTTGATTTCGTACTTATTATCCAAGATTTTATGCCCATTTAGGCTTTTTACTGCCGACTCTAATTTGCGTTTTCTATCTGATTTATATCTATATTGGGCTAGCCCTAGCCTGTTGCTGAGATTTGTTAGCGAGATATTAAACTTATCTTTAGAGGAGAGCTCGTAATCCAACATGGTGTAGAGCAGCTGAGCGACACCTTTCCTGCCTTTATCTTTAAGTGAAAAATAAGGGTCTAGCATGAGAGATTTGACGTTCTTTTTCAAAAAATTATCAGTAACAAATTTAGAAAATCTAATCTGTACTTTCATTTCATCTATAGAAAAGCTTTTATGTGCTTTTCTAGTAAATGATTCATAATAAATGAGCGTAAAATTATCTATATCGCTTACATCATCATTAACGAAGAATTTTTCGATATTTACTCGTATGTTTGACATCTCTTTAATAGTTTGAAAAGCACTTTTGTAGGCCTTCCCAGCATCTTCACCGCGCAGTTTTTGTACTAGTTCATAGGCTGAAATTTCAATTGTACCAAATGCGGAAGAGGCTTCAGATTCAAGCTGATACTTTTGGGATGCCCAAAGCTGTAAGAGCTTATAAAAAGCTTCTTGATGCTTTTGTTTTAAAACGCCTAGCCCTTTTATTTGTCGATCACCTACTTCTACACGAAGAATAATGTTTTGTTCTGTCTGGCGATCTTTAAATTTTCTCTCATAACTTCTAAAATCACCCTTAAAAGTATTAGATGCAAAAATAGCATGGCGTTCAATTGTGAGATCGCTGCGAACTTTATTCTCTTTAATAGGAAACGGAATTAAATTACATCTGCCCTCTATTTTCTGCTCTTCAATATTAGCTAAATTTTTCTCATCTTCTTTTTGTTTAACGAAATTTTTTTCAATGCGTTTCTTAACCGATAAAAATTCTGCCTCAGCGATTTTTAACTCGATTTTTATATAGTCATCACCAACAATAGACCCAACGAGCTCGCGCAAGGCACTTTCGAGGCTATAATTATAGCTCACTTTTCCCACAACTTCCTTGTTTGAGCCAAGCACGACGACATTCTCATTCTTCTCTAGAACAGCGAAAGGATATAGGATCCCTTTAAATCGGTAGTCTAAGAGAATTTTTTCGAATATCTTTATTTCTAGCTCGATAAAATCTTTCTTTTGATTATCAGAACTATTTTTATTAATATTCTTTGTATAATTTATTGCCATAGATTCGCCCCCGCTCATCCACTTCTATCATCTAAATAATCGGTCGTCCGCTTTTAAGCTCTTCCTTGCGATGCGGAAATGAAGAACCTCGTTCTCTCTCAATACGTTCTACCACCAACTTAAGTCCTTCTTCGGCGAGAGAGGCCAAGGTCAAGCCAGGGGTCCAATAAACAGTATTTTTGGCTCGATCAAGAAGTTGTCCAGACAATAATATGGTAAGTCTTTGTTTGTTAGATTTTTCCATGCTATTTCTCCTCGTAAAATATATTGCGGTATTTTGTGTATTTATGTCAATAGTAAAAATAAATTAATTTATACCAGCGAGATTATTAGACTTTTGAAGAGAAATAAGGTCTTTAGGGAACATAAAATGAGAAGCCATAGGTAATAATGCATAGGAATAAATTAAACCCAACCATATCACGTCCAGACAAGTTGGGTTAAGTAACCAAGAGTTGTGATGAGTGGTAATGCATTGCATTAATGCTGATAAGCCAACAATTTAGTCCTAATAGCTCGCTCAAGAATATGATTGCGGTGCCTCTTCGGCAAGGTGTCCCAAAAACCCTTGAGGCTCTGATCAATTCTAATACTGAGAGATTTTTTGGTCCCATTCTCATGAGCAACTTTCAAAGGTGCTCCTGCCGCATGTTCCCTCAACGCTTCTCGAATAAAGTGAGAGGCACTTTCAATGGAATAATCTCCACCAAAAATGGCTGATTCAACAGCATTATGGATGCTGTCAAATAGATGTAAATCAATTCTGATTTGCGTGACGTGAGAAAAATTACCAGCGTTCTCTTGCTTATAAACAGGTGGCGACAGGTTTAAACCTGTTGTAACGGATAAGGTTGCCATTGATTCATTTGTATTGCTTTGAGTTGTATTACGTTGGGGTGCGTTAGGTATGGATAAGATGGGTTTGGTGAGAGCATCTCTACCAAGGCCTCGTCGCGTGGTGGTTTTTGCCATGATTTTTCTCCTGCTCTATATCAACTGTTTACTTTTAGCGTCTTTCAAAATTGCTGCTGCTAATTTTCCAAATTCTTCTTGAGCACCTTTGAATTTAGAACCAAGCTCAAAAAAATTACTCGATAAACCTTTCAACACCTCGGGATAAACCGCATCTCTATTTTTCAGAGCAAACTCAGCCAATACTCGACCCTGGCCAGCGTCGATGGTAATTTTTTTAATTTCTTCAATGCCATAAGTATGCTCAGATGCTTGGCCAATCATATTTGGTACAAACAACATTTTTGATTGCAGCTTAGGATTCAGTGATTGAAACCATTGAACCGTCAAGTCGAGGTCAGCAAAATTTGGTTTGAAAGGTGTGATAACAATATCCGCTTTTTGTAACCAAGTGATGGCACTATTTGATGTCCCCGCTGTATCCACGACCGTGATATCGACGTTGGCTTTATTTTGCCGGATAGGGCGCCCTTCATTGGTTCTATAGATACACCACGTGTTAAAGGTCTGATTTGGGTCGCCATCAACCGTATTGATAGAGAATTTTTTATGGTCGCACCACTCAACAAATAATGCCGCGATGGTCGATTTCCCAACGCCACCTTTGGGATTTGCAAAAACTATAACTGCCATTTTTTGGCCTCCTCAACTTATTTCATCGTCATTATGTAACATAGCTTAATGAGTTGGAAGAAGTCAAATATTAATAGGAATTATTTGATTTGAAAGCATTGGGATGAGTTAGCTTCAGGAACGTGTAAATAAGTTGCAAGGCAACAAACGAAATAAGATTACAGCAAATGGAGAAATAATAGATCTTATCAAATAACACCAAGCTCAAATGCGTGAAGTCATAAACAATTAAATAAAGAGAAAATGTAACATCATAAAATAAGCTAAGCCTGATCATATAATGCTGAGACGAAATTGATTAAAAAATATTAAGTGAAAATAATTTAAAGTAAATTGGGTAAAGTTTGATATGATTGTAGGGGATGAGAATGTAATGTATTGCGTGAAATTGGTTAAGCCGATTTAGAGCTCTAGAATCCGTTTATATTAAGGACCAGCGATGTAAATGTCTCTTTGCTTAGACTAGAGTAATGAAACAAAGTTGACATTTTATTAAAAATATGTCAACTTTGTTTCATGTCATCTTCCTATAAAAAATTTCCAACGGCCCTAAAAAAAGGTCCCTTTTCAGTGGCCGATGCTCAAATGCATGGAGTAAATCGCCTTAAATTATTTAGATTAGTCCAAAACGGTTATCTGGAAAGGCTAGAAAGAGGGATTTACCGGGTCTGCGCGGAAGACATCGATGATGAAGAAGCTTTTCGCGCAGCAACGCTTAGAGTGGGTCCTGACTCCGCAATCTGCCTTTTATCCGCCTTGTCTTATTACCACCTTAGTGATGAAATTCCCCATCAGATCTGGCTGATGGTGGAACAACAAAAACGAACTATTCATCGTGACTTGCGCGTTATTCGGGTGCTTCATCCTAATTGGAATATTGGTATTGAAACCTATAGAGGATACAAAATTACTTCGATTGAACGCACCTTAGTTGAAGCAATTATAGGGCGTCGCTATCTGGGACCAATGCTTGGAATCGAGTCCCTTAAGCTTGCATTGATAGAGAAAAAGACCACGCTCGCAAAAGTGATTGATATGGCATCAAAATTAGGTTTTTTAAACAGAATTAAACATGTTATAGAAGTGCTCGTATGAAAAAAATTAATAGTAAAACAATTGCATTATCAACTACCCTCAAACGCTTGTCCTTATCGACGGGATTATCAGTCAATCACCTCCGTGTTCTTGTGGCTTTAGAGCGTGTTGTTGCACGTTTTGAAATCCATCCGATTTTACGCCAGCATTTAATTTTCAAGGGAGGTTTTGCTTTACTCAAAAAGATTGAAGCAGCTCGCTATACGAGGGACGTTGATGCTCTAGCAAAAGACATCATGAAAAGCGAAATTCCTCGCTACGTAAATGAGGCTCTTTCATTTGATCTTGGCGATGGTTTTTGGTTTGGAGATGTCTTAGAAAGTGAATTAATGGTTGATCGTAGCTATGGGGGCTTGCGTTTCGATTGTGCTTTTTTTGTTGGTACGCCTTTACCCTCGACCATAAAGATCAAAAAACTTTCTCGATTTCATATTGATATTGGCTTTGGCGATAGCCTTCCCGAGCTTAAGAGACAGCAGATGCCAACCTGGCTTCCAACAGGTGAACCGATCTCTTGGTTAGTTTATCCCCTTGAATATATGTTGGCGGAAAAGCTTGAGACCTTATGCCAGCGAGGATCCGCAAACTCTCGCGCAAAAGATGTTTTTGATTTGCTTGAATTATTTGCCAGATGTACAGAAATTAATTCTCTCCTGATGGCAATTAAATCTACTTTTAAAACTCGTGGAACAGCTCTTCCCGCATCTTTTTTTGATTTTGCAAGCGATTTAACCCCACTAACGTTGCGTTCAGCCTGGGACTCAATTTTGGCTTCAGATAAATTGTCATTTGAGGATGCGTGGTCTGCACTTCTAGCATATTTGCAAACACTGGATAGCAAATTTGGTAAGAGCCTAAGGGGATGAGATGCCAAAAATATTGGCGGCGAGAAATCTTAGGTTTACTTGTTCTTTACGATCGTCCCATTTGAAGTACTGTCTAATTGACCCACGATGTGGTTCACGTAGTTATGCGCCAAAACGCATGTCTTTTCAGAGAGGTTCAATTGGGACAAATAACGGTAGCAATTTATTGCCGGGTATCAACGCGCGAGCACCGTTGATTTGATGCAAACCATTCACGGGCTGCAAGCTTGGAACGTTTCACTAATAGCTCAAACCGGTTTCCAATTTGATATCAGTACGGCTCAAGGAAAACTACTAGCCTCGTTCATGGCCTCTCTCGCCGAGTTTGAGCGAGATTTCCTTAAAGAGCGGGTTCGTTCAGGTTTGGCCATCGCACAGGCCAATGGGAAGAAGCTAGGGCGCCAAGCAGGGGATAGACCAAAATCGGATAAGTTAGCGTTAGCGGTCTTAAAACTAATTAGTGAAGGCGCAAGCTATAGAAAAATCGCTACCGAGCTTCGCCTAAGCAAGAATACGGTGATGGCAATCGTGAAGCGTGGTCTCATCCAAGCGGGCTAGATTCACTTAGTATTTCCTTTCGATTGCGCCAACAGACGATCGATTGGTGTTAATTGTTGATGTGCCCAAAAAATGGATCCTCAACAGAAACTTTTCATGACCAACTCGCATTACCATGGGTGTTGTAAAAATGACCACCGCCCCTCCGGACGTGTTTAGGCCGGATGAATATACAGTGTGCTATGAGGGAGAAGCCGAACTATTCATCGACGATGGGCAATAATGTAGAGCTTAGGCCGTTTATACTTTGTATGTTGCCTTTGGTCACTAAATGTGACTCACTTTTGGACGCTTAAGTGAAGAGGCAAGCATGCCGCGTTTATACTTCGGATTTTAATCCTGTGGTGAAGATTAGCAGCTTGCCTCTATTTTGTTTCAGATCGGACGGCATCTTAGGCCTCTCGAATATCGAGAAGAGCCTGCATTTACAAGGTTGATCATTACAAATTTCACTCAATGTCCACTATCACAATAGGAAACAAACATGAACGTAGTGTTGGGAATCGATATTGCTAAACTAAGCTTTGATGCGGCGTTGCTCATCGACACAAAGTATTACTGCAAAAAATTCGGCAATAGTCCAACAGGATTTAACAAACTAGTTAATTGGCTTAGCTCCAAGAAGATTTCTTCAGCGCACATATGCATGGAAGCAACAGGCAAATATGGTCTCATGCTCGCTGAATGGCTTAGTGAGCGCGGTTTCGTCGTGAGTATAGTAAACCCAGCGAGCATTAAAGGTTTTGCTCAAAGTCAACTGACACGCACCAAGACCGATACTTCCGATGCAAAGCTTATTGCGAAATTTACGCAGGTTCTTAATCCAGAGCCGGGGCAACCATTGGCAAAAGAAGTGCGAGAACTGCGAGACTTGGTCGATCGGTGCGAAAACCTCAAAAGCATGATTGTGCAAGAAAATAACAGATTAGAAATGCAAACCAACGTTCAGGTTCGCAGTCACATTGAAACGCATATGTCGTGGCTCAAAAAAGAACTCGGTGAGCTTGAAGACGTCGTTCGTCAAAAGATCAATGATGATCCAGACCTCAAATCTAAAAACAAGCTATTGCAATCAATACCGGGCATTGGTGAAAAAACAAGCGCCGTAATGTTGTCCTACGTGGCTTTCGAGCGCTTTAAATCTGCAAAAGAAATAGCTGCATTTATCGGAGTAAATCCTCGTCAGCGCAACTCAGGTACTTCAGTTCGTGGGCATACAGGACTTTCTAAAACTGGTAATGCGTATCTAAGAAAATCGCTTTACATGCCGGCGATGTCTGCTATCAAATACAATATCGTCATAGAAAAATTTGCCAGCCAACTAATGCATAATGGTAAGAGCAAGATGGTGATAATCGGTGCGGTGATGAGAAAACTGGTTCATCTTATGTATGGCGTCTTGAAAAGCGGTCAAGAATTCAATTCCACCTATAAGGTTCCTGCAAAAATTAATTAGTAAAGCCCGTTGACTTTGAACACGGCATCTTCACCCGGTCCTTGGTAATACTTTGCCGAAAATCATGATTTTGGCGCCAATGTGCTCTTTAAACGACTTGGGTCCTGGTTCTACTCTCGAAGGCGAACCCATAAGAGGCCTTATGTTAAGTTTTTTAACCCAAATGGCTATTTTGCGCTCCAAATACTAGGTCTAGGAAAAAGAGAATTTTCAAAAAAAGGCCTTTATTTTACTTATACTCCTCCGGACGTGTTTAGGCCGGATGAGTATACAGTGTGCTATGAGGAAGAGGCCGATCTATTAATGGACAATGTGCAATAATGTAGAGCTTAGGCCGTTTATACTTCACGCGGTCCTTGGTGGCAATTCGCCCAAATCATGATTTTTGAGCCTATGCTCGTGTCCGCCGACTTTGCTTGTCCCTAATGATTTTCATTTTTTTTTGGTAGGTGATTGTTGAATGGGATGACAACGCTAAAGGTCAATAAATTGCTTTTTTTGAGGAAAAAAATGAAACTGAATTTTTTTTGTAGAGCAGCGACCATATTTCTTTTCGCGTCTATCTCCAATGCCGCCGATTTCAACTCAGCTTTTCCTTTTCCGGAGTTAGAGGCGGTGGTGAAGGATGAAACGAGCACTCCGGAAATTCTTAAAGTGGAACTAGATAAACTGTCTTCAGAAGATTTAGAATCCCTGCATTCTAAGATATTTCCGGGGGTCCGTATTCCTTACAAAAAAAATAAAGAAAATTACAGAATTTATTTGCTAGCGGTGCTGAAAAAAGAAAAATTGGCAATATATTTTGAAAAGATGAACGACTTTAGTTATAAAGGAACTCATCTAAATATTAATCTCTAATTCGCAAAAAAAACTCCATCATACTCCTGCCTCAGATCGCAGCCAGCTCATAATAATTGGCTTTTAGCGAAGGAGTATTTTTTTCTCCCATTGACTTACTATGGATTTGAGTAATGAAAAAATTTGCACTATTTTACGGTATTTGGATCTTTGTAATTTTTTTTGCAAGCGCTTTACAGGCCGCCTTTACTCAAGAACAAATTGATGAAAAAGTTAATGCTAAAGCAAAAGGTATATTTGATTTAATTAATGAGAATTGGGTTTATCCAAGTGGTACAAAATCGCAACTTTTGGAAGCCCGGTCCTTGGTAATACTTTGCCGAAAATCATGATTTTGGCGCCAATGTGCTCTTTAAATGACTTGGGTCCTGGTTCTACTCTCGAAGCCGAACCCATATTGGAAATTATGGAAGCTTTTTCATCGATCGCTCACTTTATTCTCGACGAAAATGCTCTGCCCTCTTATTGAGGCTGGATCAAAAGGGAATGAGAGAACCCAGCCTCTTGGCAGCTCTTTGCCCGCCCCCCACTACGAGAGCCAACTCGTCATACGCGCTTGATAACCTGAGGGCTTGGTTTTGGTAATCGAGAGCTCAAATTGAGGTTGCTGAGAGCCAATTTCTCGCTCCCATTGCCAAAAATAGGGCGATGGCACAATGCACAAAAGAAAAATTGGCGTTTGTAGTGCCTATATGCGGCCAAGGGCCCAGAGCCGGCTACAGATTTGGCAAAAATAAGCCACCAGCGCCCAAAAATGGCTTATGAACCGACTTTCCTTGTATTTGACCTTGATTTTTAGCTTAGCAGCAGGTCATGGCCGAGGTTTTTAGTCAGAGAGCCAGGTTTTCAGGAGAAAATTGGTGGGAGATTAGAGTGGCTGTTGAAGAAAAGGGCTTTTATCTGACTTAGATGCAATACCTGTCTTGCGTAGGCCTGAGAGTAGACTAAAATTTCCCACTTGGGGAGTCTTAATGAATATTTATAAGATTTTTTTCATGTTTTCTTTACTCTGTTTTTCCCTTCAATCGCAGGGCTTAGAAGATGAAAACTGCGCACGTCTCATTTCGAGAATCGCTGATAACCAGAAAATTTATTGCGGAACTTGTGTAAAGCTTTGCCGCGGTCTCTATCTTTCGATTTTGCATCTCGCTAAAAAAACGCACATGAAGTTAGCAGAAAAAGCAGTCGTTCTGGGGCAAACCAAAAATCAGCCGAGCGTTACCGAAGAAATTGTTATCGAAAACAATAGTGAAGATGAGGAAGCTCTTTTTTCCTCCAATTTTCTTCTGCGCCGGGAAGATGGCACTCTGTTTGTAATCAAAAAACGCGGAAACATATACCATGCAACCAAGGCGTTGCACTACGAGGAAATTGATCCAGAAACGACTAAAAATGATGTGCTCGACGGTGACAGCGCCGTATTAGTTTTTACTGGAGTACCCACTGAACTACCGCGAAATCGCTTTGTCCCCGAGGGATGCTTGCCCGACATTGCATTAGTTGAGAATTGGGAAATACTCTTTACTGCACCAATATTCGCTCAGAATGTCGTTATCGGCTTTAAAGAGGCGAAGTGGCAGTTGGAGCCTCAAGTGGTGAGGTTTGCCTCTTTGGATGGCTACTTGGCATTCAATCAGCTTTTAGGCCGATGCGGGATGAGCGGGGGGGTACTTCGGTCGCCTAATAATATGATCGTTGCCGTGCTTTCGCAGGGGCATCGTAAATCGATCTCTGCATTTGGGGATGGCAAGCTTTCCTTCTGGGTCGATTGGGCAGAGCATTACCAATATGCGACAGAAAAAATCGATGATGCGACGACAAAAATAACATTGATGAATGTATTAATTGCGAGCCTGCTCCCGTTAGAGCAAGTACAAAAGGCATTCAATAAGGGACTACTTAACCTCCCACTTTGAAATTCTTTGCCCTCGTTAGCGCCACAGCTAATGCCGGTCCTTGTGGCCATTCGATCTAATGGGAGCATTAAAAGTTTTGCTCAGCGATTAGCTGAAAATGGCAAGACAAAGATGGTTATTATTGGTGCAGTAATGAAAAAATTGGTTCATCTAATGTACGAGGTTTTAAAGACCAAGCTAGCGTTTAATCCAGCATACGTCATTACTTTAAAATCGAGAATTGAGGAAGTTGCTGCTTGACTTCTAAAACAGCATCTACCTACACTCCATCCTGGGTCATGCTAAAAGAGAGCGCGCTCATTCCAGTCACAAATCCTCTTCGTAATTGATAATGGCCCGGGAGAAAGTTCCTTTCTGAACCAGCCTGACGAGGTTTTTTCCGAAATAATGATCCCATTTTGGTCAATACTGTTCGGATTTTGCACGGTGCCAATATGTAAATAACGTAGAGGATTATTGATTGTATCTAATGGACTTATATCGAATGGCGTTGTTAAGGCGTCGACACTCCATTCAGCGCCTAATCTCTTAGCAATCAGCGGCCATTGACCATCGAACGTGAAAATCAACTCATCCTCATTCACGACTATGAAGGTCCCGGGTAGGGCATCCCACTCGCTGGTATTGTAGTCGCGAGAGTCGGCTATTTCCTCAATTTGCCACGTTCCATCCACGAACACGAGTCGCTTCATTTTTGGGTTAGCAAAACTCTCATAACCAAAAAATGTGGGCACTGTTTTACTTTTAACCGATGCCAATTTATTGAACGTAGCCGGGGTTATTCTGGTGAATTTAATTTTATTGTTTTCCAGCACAACAGAATAGGTGCCATCCTTTCTGCCACACAACCCAATAAGCTTATTATTGGCATCAACTGAAATCGCAAGTTCGAAGCACGTTTGATTAAATGTGTGATGAACCTCGTCGATTAAATGCCAAGATTGGGAACCTGGAGAATCTTGTTCAATAAGAACGAGCCTAGTAACCGTGGTCTGTTCGTAAGCTTCGGTCAAGATCATTGCTTGGCTATTTGGCTTAAATGCTAGCGCGCGCGCGTTGAGAAAAGATTTAATAATTGGAATTTCAAAGGCATCGCTACCCTTATTGAGCTGGTAGGCTCCAATGAGGCCATCGTGGTAAATCGCATAATTTCCGTCAGGGGATATATCAAAGGTTCCTTCTCCATTAGTAGTGGGCACAACAAGCCGAGATAGCTCTTGTCTCTCACCAGTATCAACATCAACGCTTTCCCATACGTAGCGTGTTTGATAACCAACATGTGGTTCACGGAAAAATTCGATGGGGCGGAGCAGAGATACTTTTCCATCAGGAAAGAAGCGAGCCGTTGTGTGGGCATATATTTCACAGAGAGGAAGAGACTCTGCAGACAAGCTCATTGCAATAAAAAGAGACACCATCGGCGACAAATAGAAAACAGGTTTCATAAAGAGATTCCTTTAAAGATAGTTTTTAGATAGTCGCTGCTTTTCTATATTTTGTTCATATCTTTGATTGGCGGATTCAATATATTTTTTGAACAGTTAATCCCCTACACAATAAGAGGCTATTGTAGCAACCGCTAAATTAGTAATCCGATGACGCCCCCCAAGCGATATAGTTCAAAAACAGAGAGCTGCAGGCCTTTTCGAAGGAAAAAATTTTGAATTTCAAACACCAACAGAGCTCTTGGGTACCGAATTTCAGTTGCAAGTATGGCAAGCCCTTCTTTAGATTCCGGTGGGACAAACTCTTTCTTATGGCGATATAGCCAGAGGCCCGTTGGAAATTCGTCGAAAATCAGGCTGTTGGCCCCAGAAACCTAGCAAGCTCTAAATCAGATGGCTTGACTTGGGCCTTACTCACTAAAGCCGAACCTGTAAGACGTATTATGTTTGCTTTCAAGCTGAGAAATACTGTTTTGGCTCTAAATGCTTGGCCTCGGAAGATGTGCTTTTTCAAAAAATGGCGTTTATGTTACCTACACTCTTGTGGTAATTCGCCTAACTTCATGAATTTGGAGCCAATGTGCTCTTAAAGCGACTTGGGCTCTGATTTTATTCGCGATGGGCCTTGGGTGGGGTGGGCAAAATGAAAAAAAGCCGTTTATGCTTCCTATACTCCCTAGGACCGGTAATCTTTTCCTACTGCAACCGTCAGAAAGCCATATTTTGTGGGGTCCTTCACGGGCAAGCACGGAACAAGGATCCTGTACGGCTGTCCTACAAAAAATATTTTTTTTAACTACGAAAAAATCCTTTTTGATAAACTTCGATTAACAATTTCTTTCTCTTTGGAGGGGGCCTCGTGGTTAGCAACAAATTCATCGTGCTATTGCTCGTATTAATGAGCTTCACAACTTCTTTGATTGCCGACAAAACAATCGACTTTGAAAATCCCGAACGTTTTAACGAGGATTTGCATGGTTTTCGTAACGAACTAAAAGCCTATGTCAACGACCAAGCGCATGTGATCGCCTTCACTGAAAGTTTTGCGAATTGGGGCACCGATTCCGAACAATATCTCCGAGAAAACTTTTTCTTTGGCACCGTAGAAACTCTGTGGCAGCTGGAAATAAGAGGGAGTCTTGAGGAATACGTGGATGGGAATTATATTCTTAAGGCGAGCTTCACTGATTCTGGGTGTGACAATAACGAAATCAACATCGAGAACGACAAATTAGTGCTCACCTGTGGCGACAAGACTTCTAATTATACGTTAGCCACTGGAACGCTTCTTGAGTCAATTAGAAATAACGTAAACTTCAAACCTCTTCCAGCCAGTGCTCGCGACACTCTGCACGTTTATAAATTCGCCGATCGCGACGAATATATCTTTCTTGATATTGCTCAATACAATGAGGGCAGACTCAGACTCTTGGTTGGTCAACTTGGACATATGAATGAAGTACAGATCAAACGAACGCTGTTTGTCGATGACGGCGGAACGACCACCATCATCACCACCGAAAATAATGATCAGTTGTTTGCAGCAAGCCCATACAACCCATACAAGGATAACTGGAACGGCGAAGAATTGATCGAGTTGCCGCCTTCCTACGATCCTGCCCTTCTCGGGATTCCGGTGGCAGAAGTGCCTTCCTTGGTTACTCCTTGTGGCGAACTGCCAAGTATCTAATTCGTTCTCAGCTAACTGCGGGACCCGTGAAATGTCGTCGCGGGCCCTAATGTAAAAAATTAAAATCAGGCGGCTAATTTCAATTGTCTAATCCTTGGCTTTGGTCTCATTTGTTGGAGCTTCCATACATCATAGTCGCGTTGAATATTGAGCCACATTTCAATACTTGTTCCCAACAGCATAGCTAAGCGCATGGCCATTTCGGGGCTTATACCGGCATGTCCATTGAATAAGCGAGATAGGGTTGTTCGTTGTACACATAGTTTATTAGCGGCATCGCTTACGGTTAAACCAGTAGCTTCATTGCAAAGAGCATCGCGGACAATCTCCCCTGGGTGTAATGGCTTATACATCATTAATCCTCCTTAGTGATAGTCTAGATAATCCAACAGATGAGCATCGTTATCTTGAAACTCAAAGATAACGCGCCAATTTCCGCTGACCGATACAGCATAGAATCCTTTTAGATCGCCTTTGAGCTCATGAAAGTTCATTCCTGGAGTGTTCATGTCCTTAGCCTGGATTGCCGCATTGAGACGTTGTAGGATAATTTTCAGCCTTTTTTCATGGGCAGGCGTAATACCCTTCTTATTTCCTGTAAAAAAGAACTCTTTCAAGCCCTTATGCTGCCAAGACTTAATCATATTAGATATGTAGCATGTAGCGCATCACGCGTCAACATAGTGATCCAAAGAGGCTGAAATTCTTCTCAAAAACGAAGGTTTTTGAGAAAAGTGAGACGGGAATTTCGGCGTTACGCCAAATCTGGTTTTGGTATTCTCGAAAATAGTTCTTGAAATAAAAATCTCGATTGTTTACAATTTTACGAGTTTTAAGAATTTTAACCAGGATAAAGAGAATGCTTATCGGTTATGCACGTGTTTCCACTCAGGACCAAAATCTCGCTCTTCAGCTCGAGGCTCTAAATAAAGCCGGCTGTCACCGAGTCTTCGAAGATAAGATAAGCGGAAGTCGCTCAGAGCGTCCAGGGCTGACCCAAACCCTCGAAATGCTACGCGCCGGCGATATCCTAGTAGTTTGGAAGCTCGACCGGCTTGGTCGCAGCGTAAAAGGTCTCGTTGATTTAGTAGCCAAACTGCATGAGCAAGGTATTCACTTCAAAAGCCTCACCGATTCGATTGACACCAGCACTTCATCAGGTCGCTTCTTCTTTCATGTGATGGCCAGCCTTGCCGAAATGGAAAGGGAACTTACCGCTGAACGTACGCGGGCAGGGCTGCAAATAGCCAGGCAGCTTGGGCGCGTCGGTGGGCGGAAGCGAAAGATGACCGAAAGTAAAATTGAATCGGCCAAGAAGCTCATGGCCAGTGGCGTGCCTCCGCGTGATGTGGCGGACAACCTCAACGTATCGATTCCTACACTGTACCGATGGATTCCGGCATCTGCCGGTCTCTAGCCTTTTATCCAATCGCGCAGAGTTTTAGGATATAAAGGCTATCATTTATCCCTAGAAACACTCCCATGCTCGCAGGTGCGAATGATAAAAACGATTAAATGGCTCACAATGATACTCTCCTCCATTTTCCTAATTTTAGCGCTGGTGCTGGGGGTGTTGCTATGGCCCGGCGCGTCGACTGAGGTACCCGAAGTGAGTTTTCATTACAGTGCAGCGGTCGATCAATTTCTTTGCCCGAGTTTGGCCAAGTCGAAAATACTGCCATCTTGGGATAATGAGCTGGCAGAACGCGCAAGAGAGTTCGATCGAGTCTGGAACATGGTCGGCCCTAATCTTCTACAGGCAGCCAGTCAAATTGTTGGGAAGCCATTCTCAAAAGCGCATTTCAACATCCCAATTTTTCTATGCCCAGCATTGCCCGGTTGGGGTTTTCCTATCGCAGTACCAGTAAATATGTTTCTGCATAGTGCAAGTGGCGAAGGTGCATTGGACATCAAAGAGTTTCCAGATGTGGTCTTTCACGAGATTTTACATCTTTATACCATCCGCGCATTGGGATGGAATTTCAGAACACCGCTGCTTTCGCGATTTAAAGATGAAGCAGTCTATACAAAATTGCATCTTCATCTCTACGCCTTACAAAAAGCAGTATACACACACATCAAACAACCAGAAAAATGGAAATATATTATTGAATCGGCAAAGTCATTTCCGCCGGCTTATGCGAGGGCATTTGAATTGGTTGAGCTTGAGGGTATGCAGCCATTTATCGATGAACTCAGGCATGGCAATAACTAGTGCTTATGAGGGTTATAAAGATGCAGGACGCGATAATGGGGCTTACTTCCCCGATTATAAGACCACCGTACATGGATAGGGTATTAAAAAAAGCCATTTACGCTTATCCTCTGGGGCGAATTTGCGCGAACTCTTACCAAGGCCGGGAATAGCAGCAAGGGCAAAATGCACAAAGGGAAAATTGGCGTTTGTAGTGCCTATATGCCGACGTGTTGACATGACTTGAGCGCTTAATTTTACCCAACAACATCCTTTAATTGGGTGCTAGATCAAAAAACGACGAGAGAACAATCCCCTGTGATGAGATTAAGCTCATTTTTTGCCAATTTTTTTGTTCTTGCGCCGTTATCATGATTGGGATAGATGAAAAAAATAAATGCATAATAACGAGTTGGAAATTATGAAATACTTAAACTGTTGGTTTGTGATTGTTTGGATGCTGAGTTCATCTGCTTTTTCTGTGGTGGATTTGAGTGATGTATTAAATATTAAAAATTGGTCTAAGGAAGATCTTCTCGAGCTTATTTCAGATTCAAATTACTCTATAAATGAAGAAAAATTGATTTCGGATTTGAGGAGTGATTTAGAACGTAAAATCGGAGAGATGGAAATAGATAGGGGAGATGTCCACCATCTGGCTGCTTTATTTTTAACATTTGATGCAGCTATCGTGTCAACTGTATTCGATAATTCATACTCTCTAGCAAGTCCAGTAGGTGATGAGACGATTAAAGGTAACCCTAGGAATGTTTTCGATCAATTTGCTAGAAACACTAATCCATGGGTGTTCTTATCTGCTATTCGTCCCATTTATCAGGGGCCGATATCCTCTTTAAGAGAGCGCGTAGTACCTTACAGTATCCGAAAAGGTACGTCGAGGTTGTGGAGCCTCTCTTTTTCATTTAAGGACGATGTCTTAGCCAAGCTTGGGTTGAAGGTGAAAAATCCCGCTCAACGCAGCCCTGCTGCCTGGAAATTGTTAAATCTTTATACACTAGCGTCACTTAAAGACGATAATTTTTTTAATGATATTGTGGTAAAAAGTTATATGACAGCCTTAGAAACATTAAAAAATGACGCCACATTTCAAGTTACGAAAGAGCAACTTTTTCAAATGATCGCTAATGCCACTTGGAATAAACAAGAGCTGGAAGAAAATCCTTATATCCTATTCTTAAAAGACCTTCTTGAACCGCAGTTGGTAATTAAATCAGCTAGCCTCAGGAGGCTCTGAATCCCGTTTTACTGGCTAAATCAGAACAGCTAAGGAGGGGTCGAAGTTCTAACGCAAATGATGGTCAAATTAGAGTTTTTAATAATGATACATATTGGCTCCGGAATGTTACCACTGCAAGTATTGAACACTTAAAAAATTTGTTGATAGAAAAATCGAAAAGCTCTAAAAGCCAAATGAGAAATCGTTCGGATCTTCTTGAACTTTTTAATGTATCGCAAGAAAATTTGGACAATGCGGCCGCTGAGCTTATCAGTAATATAACTCAAATATTAGACAATGAGAATGAAAGTCTTGATCAATCAGTGATGACATTTTCTTCTGATTCTTTTTTTGAAACTTTTAGAAAAAATATGAGTTACGCGCGGGAGTAAGCAAAAATGTGTCTAGGCAATATCTTACCCATACCCCGAACAATGTCATTGATGGTGTACGGGAAGCCGATGCCCGGCCTTGGTGGCACGCCAAGGGACATGAATTTGGCACCTGTTGTGCCCTTAAAACGTTTGTACGTTGGTTTTTCAACACACTTAGTACGGGCGAGGATATAAGCGAGCCTACAGGTGAGTCTTGCCGTGTTAGCAACAATTTGGGAAAATAGATGAAGATAATCACAAGATGTTCATAACTCTGGAAGAGTCTGCATAAGATATTTATGTTGAAGGAAATAGTGTATCGTGAGTAACTTTAAAAAATTATTTTATTCGACGATTATCAATTGCGTTATGTTCAGCGCATGTTTATTTGCTGATTTTTCTATCAGATGGACGGGGGAGAAGTCGGGAATTATTAGCTATGATGCGGATAAATATTCCGATACCGCATACGAGATAGGCTTTGATGACCAACAATTTATTCCAGAAGAGCTCATCGTCATTGGATGGGGAGATGGCGGTACAATTAAGGAGAATTTCGGTAGTATTAACGAAGCATGCAAAAATGATGCTATAGTTAGATTTGCTATGAAGCTCCGAGTCTTGGCTGTAAGTAGGAAATATTTTTTGCCAGATGCAAAAGTATTACTTAATAAAGGTTACTTAGCTGAGGGTAAAGACTACGTAATTGATGAAAAAGGTGTAGCAAAGGTTATAGGCACCACGAATTTTGTTCTCGAACATGCTCCTGGTAATTATCGCTCCACTCAGATTAATAATATTGTTTTAGATACTGATTGGTCAACAGGAAAGCAGCAGATTCGTGTATTATTGGAATAGCACTATCTATGGAGCTACCCCGGCCTTGCTATCTGCTCCCCACAAGTATTTCAAGGCGCATAAGATGGATGTTTAAACCCGGTTAATATGACTTGAATCTTTTGCCAACCTCGCCAGGTAGTGGTAACTCCAGGACGGCGTTTTGACCCGATTATAAAACCACCATACTCAGCAATTCTCTTGCCAACGTCTTTTATTCTTGCATTAATAGGCGCCCTGCTTCTTTCAGGTATTTTCGTAGGCTTTTTAGTTTAGCAGCAAATCGATCACCACGACTCTTACTTTTTAAGCGCCAGAGCCAACCATTTCGCGATAGAGGGGTTTGGGGAGTGATGGAACTGCCAACCGACTTAAGGAAAAATTGGCTCGTTTAGTAATCGATAAATCGTAGTGTTATGCACGTTGAATGGTTTGCGATTTCACTGACTGATTTTCCTTCTTGCAGCAGACGTAAGGGCTGTTCCATTGCTCCCCTAACCCCTCTAAGAACTGTGCATGAAAATTTTCCCTCACACCGCTCAAGCCTTTCAAAGGCCTCTTTTTTAATGGTGATGTTATGCCAACCAAGACTATATTTATCGCCGTTATTTTACTTGCGTCGTTGATGTCGTTTAAAGAATATTCAATTCAAACATGTGAATATGGCAAAAATGTTTGTGGCGAGGGTTTTGTTTGTCTTAATTGGGACACGGGAAAAACGAAATGCCAAAGAATTTTCCCCGGTCCATATTTATCTGTTGAATTTCCTTTTTTCTCGTCGGAGCAAATTATCTGTGATCAAGGAAATTTATCACCGGCCGGCAATAGCCATACCTGGTGGAATACTGCGTATGCTCTCGATTTAAACACTAAGAAGCGCGAAACCAATGATAAAGCCATAAAGGCTGGTGCCAGGGGCAGAATCATTTCGTATAACGAATGTCGAGGCCATAACGATCATTGCGGCACTGGTTTTGGTAATCACGTAAAAATACTCACGGATGATGGATTTATTTTACTCTATGCACATTTAGAACATGTCAACGTTAATACGGGCGATCAGGTAACGAATGGGCAAGTGATTGGCTTTGAAGGGATGACGGGATCGACAGGGCAGAATAATCCCCATCTGCACTTTAGCGTTCATTACGACTGGCGCGATGAGGCTTTTGATTTTTGGCGAGAGGTGGGCGTGTTACCCGCTTCAGTGCCTTTTTATTTGAGAATCTGTCAAAGGAAATATGAGAAGGATTGCGCAACCACTGAAATTTTTTCCACCGACATAAAATGCTTGAGAGCTAATAATGATAATCCGACTATTTGGTGACGACACACCCTAATAACTAAACTTATTCACCGCCTCATCTCGGCTTAGCCTGGGTGGGGACAACGCGAAAAGAGTCGCGATGCCGTCAATGCTGCTCAGGTGTAAAGGCAAGTATGCTGTGCCGGTCCTTAGGACTAAGATCCTGTCACCATGTAATTTGGGGATTTTTGGACCATTCGCCCGTCTATATTTAAATCGCCAACCTAAAAATTCCTTAGCGTGAGTTTTCGTACCGTTGGGCTTCAGACCCCGTTTTGGAGCCCAGACGACAGTCGGTAGCTGAAAACGTGACATAAGCGCCATTTATGGGTTCTTTTTCCGCGCATAATCATCACTCTTGGATAAAAAATCCTGTTTAATGATGGCATTGATCAACGATAGAGCCTCGACGAATGTGCGGAACAATTACTCTGTGCCAACCCTTAGGATGGAGGACCGTTAGGATGGAGGACTCATTATGTTTCGCATCTTTGCCATAGCATTATTCATATCGTCATTTGTCAGCGCCGAGGTTTCCTTTATAGGAAAATCCGACGGATTATATATCGAGGGCGGACTGTCTGATTTCTTGGTGCAGGACGAATACCAGGCGCAAGAATATTTTCGCGAAAATCTAGATTTTATCGACTTATCAAGCTTCCTGCCCTATTTAGGCGCCTCCATTTTGGTGAGAACACTGGCCCAGGAGGCTTTTAAATTAAACAACGATTTTTTAAATAAGGCGCATGCCATAGAAAATGCCGACGATCTCGCTTACCAAGCTATTTTGCTTAGCCAGAAACTACAATCGCTCAACAAGAAGGCAACTTTTGAGGCGTCTTATAGCGAAACTTGCCCCTTGCTCAAGCAGATCGTCAGTGCGCAATTCCCTTTTAATGTTCCTCGAGAAAGAGACCTTAGGGACTTTGTTAATAAAATTTTTATAGATAGAATTTTCCGATATTCGTCTTCTACCGCTCTTCGCTCCGAACTTAGTTTCCCTTCCGCTCCTATCCCGATACTTAGAATTTCTATACCTGTAGAAGAATTTTTGAAAAAAGCTCCTCGTCCTTTAGTAGAAAAATATGTTGCGAGCTGTTTTAAGGCGATGGTGCTCACTCCAGAGCTAAAGCCCACCATCGAAAGACAACTTTCTTTAAAGCTCCAGGAGATTAAGGGTCAATTTGAAAATTGTGAATCATTTTGTGAGCTTGGGCGGCTTTGCCATAATTTCGATTCCACAGATGCTTTTGAGCATATAAAATTGATGCCCGAAGCACAGCGATTCCTGCAATTAATCGAGAACAATGTGGGTCCTCGTTACACGGAAAAACTCATTCAGCTCTTGAAAGTTCAAGTTAAATTGTTCTTCGATAATTGCGCGACTACTGCTTAAGGTGTTTCGCAAAGATATTGTTAACTTATTTTTTTTAGTAGGTCTTTTTTGATGTAGAAGCAATGTCGTGAGGATAAGTAATATCGTAAGCGGGGCCGGCTTCTATATTTCGCTGGTTAAGGATTTTTTTCCACCGAATTCAAATAGCGATGCCCTCTGTTCCTCCACACAACTTCTTTCATTAGGAGCATAGAATATCTTTTTAGGAGAAAATTTATGAAAATTGGAACGAAACTCGGTGTTGTTTTTATGTTTAGTTTTCTCACGAACCTTGTCTATGCCGATGATATCGCTATAATCCCTTGTTTAGTAGGGCAAATCTACTCGACGGGGTTTCAACATGAAGAAATTCTAACCAGCGGAAATAAATATAAACCACGCCGACTAACTGCTTCTCAAAAGGACGAAACAATTGATTTGGCATCTACTTGCCGAGAAATAACAACAAAAAAAGTTAAATCAAAGTCGCCGGTTTTGATCCTTCTAACAGATCTTACATTCAGCGGCTTTTTCTATTTAAAAGGCGACGAGCTTTACCTCGTTAGTTGCCCGAACGATGCTGAGCCTCGGGAAATGCTCTACACCTCTGAAATGGCCTTAGAACATAGATATGATCCTAATCGTCGCGAGATGATTAAAAAATTTCTGCTCAAAAAACCTAGGCGGAAAGCTTCGTAGACTCAACATCTCTCCCAATCAAACTGCGCTCTAAAATCTTCACCGTAGCTCGAAAGTGCACCCGCTTCACCCGTGGCGTTTTCGCGGGTGAAGACCCAGTCTTGCCAGCTGCGAGAGGAATCCAGTCACCGGTGCCGATGAGGAAGTTAAATTTCATCACAAAGAATTTTTGCAAGCACTGCATGAAGCCAAGGCGCCCCAGCGGTTTTTGTTAAAGCCATGAAGTCGGCCACGCTAGACTCGCCAGGCATTGTTGCATAAATGCCGCTTAGTTTTTAAGAGGGACAACTGATGGCCAAGAAATCTGATAGGAAGCAACTTGGGTTAGATAGTAAACTCAAAACCAGGTCAAGTTCCCTATAGGCTCAATGAGCTACTAAGGCCGGAAGAATTCTCGCAGGTCTCATGTTTGTCGCCCCGGGTGAAAGCCGAAAATTGGTGAGCAAAAATGAGTTCCAAGATAACAGTTTTTGTAATGGCGGTAATGGTACTTAGTGGCCAACTTGTGGCAACGAAGCAATGGCATGAGTCTCGGGAAGTTCGAGAATATATAAAATGGGCCTATCCCGATATTGAAAGGGCTTTAGAAAATGGCAGCTATGACCAATTAGGGCAAACAATAAACGCAGTCTATTTAGAACGGACATCATTTTCAAAGGCTGTGCTGGTAGGAGCTAGCTGGGCACGATCGGACCGGCCGCAATTTAATTTTTCCTTGGCTGACTTGTCTTTTGCCAATTTTGCTCACGCTGACTTGAGTGATTGCGATTTATCAAACGCTAATTTGTCTGGGGCCAATCTTAGAGCTGCAATACTTAGCTGCGAAAATATTCGTGGGGCCGATTTTTCTAATGCCCGTGTCGATGAAGCCATCATTAAAATCAATGGTACTGAGGTTCCCCTAAGGATCAATAGCCTCAGGCAATGTGGGGCGGTGGTTGAAGATAAATTGGTGTATGAGTTCAAAACCGCGAAAAGGACTTGGAACTGCCATTGGTTTCCTATGCAAGAAACCAGGTCTGGCGGAGATGGAATCAATAATCTTTTTGCGGTTAATGGACCACTTGATAAATTAGATAGAATAACAGGTGGCAATGCGCGCCGTTACGAATATGATAATAACCGCCAAGCACTAGATGCTGGTAGTAATTTCTGCTGGGGACATGGTGATAAAGCTGCGATGGTGGCATCTCTTTTGGAAGAACCGAAGCATAGTGTCGTCATGAAGGGCCTCGATGGCAAAAATGTTCGCTTTACTAAGAACGATATCCAAGGTTTGCTGGTAAAAGTTGTGCCAAGTCTCAGCGCCCAAGTGGATTTTGTAGGTCATCGTTATGATGGAAGAGAAAATCCCAGCGCTCGTGCTCCCGAACTATTTTTGGAGCGTATCGAAAAGTGGGCGCCCGATGATCTGCCTTTTATTCTCAATATCGATCCCGGTGAGCAGGTATTGAATTTCCCTTATGACCAAGTGAAGATCTATGAATCAGACAAGGCGCCACAGGGATTTAATGCCGATGGTCTGCCTAGCGACGGGTCGGTCAACTATTACCATATCGAAATGGCTGGTAGTGGATACCAATCGAAGGGCCGGATCTACGAGTGCTTTGTGCAAAAAGACGCTTATGGTCAAGTTATGAAGAGCGGTTGGGTCAAGACGTCGAAAACCCACGAGCCCCCTGCCTTTATGTGGCGTACTCATCCAGTAGGCAACTTGATGGACAAATCTGTGTGGGTGAATCGTGGCAAGTTGGGCAACCCTGAAGTGGATCCACAAATTGTCTATGAGATATATATAAAATCCATAACTGAAAAACCTTCGTGCCGCGTTAACTAAACTTAGGCTCGCATGACTATTCAAAGGGCGGCAGCCTATTACGACGTCTTTCGCCGTGACGAAAACCCGGGCCTCTAGGCTCTCAATCAAGCTGGCCTAGTAACCCCCCCGCATGATACTGGGGCGCACCAAGGGCCCACTTTCCACGTGAGAAAAGCCTAAGCTGAGTGCCAAAACTCGCAGCTCGTTAAATTCATCGGGTGTTGCATAACGGTGAAGTGGATGATGCCAAGCAGTGGGAACAACGCCGCCTTGCAGACGGACTCACATTTTCGCCGAGGAAGATTTACAGGGGCATCCACTAAGTTCAACTCCTGTTGACATTAGTTCTATATGGAATATATTTTCTCATGTTAAATTAATTAGGATATTTATATGATTAAAAATACTAGTCTTATTGCACTATTTATTCTATCAAATGCCGTTTCAGGATCTTTTTTTGGGTTTTCACTTTCTCTCGATGAACAACCTTTGATTCAAGCAGCCAGTGGAAGCAATGCCCAATGGTTTTTGGACGTGCTTTATAATAATTCCTACGACAATGTTATCAATGAAACCGATTCAGCGGGTCGTACCGCGCTCTTCGTGGCTGCTGAAAATAAGCGTCGAGATAATGTTCAAAGCCTGCTAGATTTCGGGGCGGATGTCCACATCAAAAGTAGTCGGGCCCAAAACCTCATTCATGCTGCGCTCATGCCAAGAAAATTTTTTTCATCTAGCAATATTGATGACCTGAAGTTCATTATTAATCTTTTTCTCGAGCAAGGTGTGGCTATTAATGAAGCTGATAGTCAAGGACAAACACCCCTTCATTATGCCGTCCGCTATCATTCTCGCTACCATTCTGAGGCCGTGGCCTTCTTGCTTGAAAAAGGCGCTGACGTCAACGCGCGCGACAATGCCGGGGGGAGTGCTCTGCACATGGCGCAAGGAAAAATGCTGGAATTGCTTATTAAGAATGGAGCCCAAGTTAATGCCCAAGACCATGACGGTAATACAGCCCTTCATCTAGGGATTCAAGATAAGAATTTTCTAGGATTGCATTTTTTGCTCGAAAATTGTGATCTCAATTTAAAAAATAATGAGGGTTTTGTGCCTTTACATTTTGTTCTTAATAGCGGCTATCCCCCACATTATGTCTTGGCGCTTCTTGCCACGCTCACCCAAAAAGGCGCTGATTTTTCTATAGCAATGCCCCATGGCGAATCGCCTCTTAATTATATTCTTTCGAGAATGAAAAGATATTGGGATTATACCAAAATAGACAACGATTCTTTAATTCTACAAGCCTTATTAGAAGGTGGCGCAGTCCCTGACGATAGTATTTTACGCGAAGCCATACAATACAAAGATCTTAAGCTTATGTCTGCAGCCATTGTAGGCGGAGCTGACGTCAATGCTAAACAAGATGGTTACGAAACGCCTCTTACTTGTGTTCTTGGGATGATGAATAATATGTGGAATCGTAGGCACCGCCCCCAACTCTTAAAGATGGCAAAAGCGTTGATTGAAGCAGGAGCCGATGTAGATGCAGCCAATACTTTCCACCACATTGTTGCCATAAACGATGCTAATTTGGTCAGGGTCGCGCTAAATGCGGGAGCCGATGTGAATAGGGTCTGTGCGAATATCAGGCCTCTAGACGTAGTTACTATTTCCAATGATGAAATTCTGAGAATGCTCATTCGTGCTGGAGCAAGGGTTGGGGATTTATGTAATCTTAGCCGAACAGCTTTTTTTATAGCCTTTGAAAAAGGCAGTTTAGCTCAGCTCCGTTTTGTTTTAATTCATGCTGCTGCTCACCTTCCTGAGTACAATTATGGAATATTTCATGGCCAATTCCAAGCTGTGATAGACCAAACATTGATGGAAATTAGGTTGTATAGAGACAGAATAATACAAAATATAAATAATATTGAGGTGTTGGCTCAATTATTAACTAATGAAGAAATAGCGGATTGCGTCGATGCTCGGGATGAGGATGGGCGAACCGTAATCGATGTGGCGCTGGCAATCCATGGTCATGGCGAAATCACCAAGTTAATAGAATCAAAATCCCTCTTTCATGACCCGTTAACCAAATCAGCTCGTAAATAATAGGCGAAAGGCTTTGATTGCCCTCTTTTTTATCTCGTCACGGAGCTTAACGCCAATTCTCCTAACAGCATAATTTTCTAAGCCATTAGAGCGCTTTTAAATCCTCTCTGGCTGCCGCTCCTGAATCGAGTGGTTTAGTTCTTGCATCTGAAGATGTCGTTTTTGCTGGCGCTATTTAAGCAACAGACTGTGGGTTTGGCTCCAAAAGTTGGGTTTCGGTAGACTGCAATTTTGCAAAAGGGGCCTTATAGTTCTTATCTCCCATGGGAACAAGTTAGAGGTCTTTAAAAATAAGGCAGCTCTGTTCTTCTGTGCACTTCTAAGGTTGGCGAGTATGTAGGATAAAGACTTTTTTGCTATACGTTTAGGGAATTCCCGGCAAATGAATACAACAGAAAAAATATGCTCGAAACAATTATCTTTTTCATGGGTCCCGCCAAAAATGCCTCTCATCAGAGAAACTTTTGTCGCTGCCATTCTATTCTAATTTTTTCCATCAAAAACCACACTGACTCTACTTAAAAGCGGAAAAAGCATGGCAGGTTGCTGCTTAATCCAATCACCGCGTGCATCCTGAAAGAGCGTAGCAACTCCCTCAAACGACCGAGGCTCGTTGCGCACAAGACCATCGCGAAATCGTTCCTCAAAATAGATAACAACATCACTCTTCAAGCCTCTCAATCATCTGCTGGTCAAGCAAAGGGCCATAGTTGGCCACCATCTCTCTCGGCAAAACATCGCTGGAAATAAAAACCCGATGATTCGGTTTTAAGAAGGTACTTGGCGAAATAGGATGATTTTTGCCCTTACCGAGGCCATATGAAAAAAATCGCATTTTTCTTTTTTGCCGCCTTTGGCATTTTCATTCAAGCGTCGGCTTTTACCGACAATGAAAAGAAAATAGCCAAGCTCCTTGCCCTTGGTGTGGCCCAATTTGATGAGAACTCTCAAATATTGACATTCGGAAGAGCCAGCAATGATGCAATCGCAAAAATTGGACGCTACCAAGTTTTCTATCTGGGTGTGTGTAAAGTAGCGCATGTGCGAGATACGCTGAAATTAGGCCTCAACGTTAAAGATGGCAATACTTATAAAATGGTAAGGCTAAAGATTATGAAGGAAAGTGTCATTACCAATGCCCTTAGGTGTTTTCATGAACATGCCTACGATACCGAATCCAAGGCCGAGGATCTTTTGTCTAAAGATCTTTTTCTTAAACACATTCTGAAAAGGCTGGCGCTTCAAGAAGGTAAATTGATAGAGCTCAGGACAGCTTGCCAGGAAGAAGGAAAAACCCCTGAAGAAATTCAAAAACTTCAATCCGAGATGAGTGATTTGGAAAGAGAAATTGTCAAATTGAACCAAATGTTCGAAGAGCGTCGGGCCAAGCTTTTTCAAAGTCAATCCGTATGAACAGTCGTATTTGTAGTTGTTGATTTTAGCATTAAGCTTGAAAGGTTATGCGCTAGATCTCAAAGATTATAAAGTGGCCATTAGTTTGACGGCCACGCATTTTTCGGGAATCTCGACGACGGTGGGCGATACTATTCACGAAGACCCATTAAATTATCTTCGAGCAGCGAGCAAGCTCTATGAGGATTGCGCTTCCCGGTTAGGTGGAGCATACAGCGCCACCAACTCATTAACTGGATTATGGGGAATGCTAGGCCAAGGCGTGGTCTACGAATGGCATGACTATTAGCTATTATGGAAATTCAGTCAAACTGAACGGGGTGAAACAGAAAACTCAACTTAGGAGTCTTTTAAAATTGCAAAATGCCTTAAGAAAAGGCCATTGGATTTCCGACTAGGGTTTTGCTCACGAAGCTGAACCCATAATTGCGCTTATGTTAAGCCTTTGAGCAACCGATGGCTGTTCTGGCTCCAAATTATTGGCCTTGGGTAGGGTGGGCAAAATGAAAAAAGCCGTTTATTGCGACAGGCGAAGCCTGGTTTAAGGATGCCTACTAACTTTAAGGACTAAACTTTGATTTTATTTATTTGCGGTACATCATCCGCTGGCAAATCTTCTGTATGCCACGCTTTAAAACAGAACTTAGGTGATGATTGGTTATATTTTGCTATGGACGGCTATCTCGCCATGCTTGGCGATAAATTTACTAATTTGCATCCAGATAACGCCGACGTGTGCGTTAAAAACGAGGTCGCCTATGCCAATAAGCATACCGATGGTAGCTATGAGATAATAGTGGGCTCTTTGTGCTCCAGGCTTTTTTCAACCATCCCTGTGGTATTAAGTGTTCTTGCGAAGTCTGGATTTAATATCATCGTTGATTCTTTGATTACCAAGAAAGCAGAACTGCATGAATTGAAGGCTATGCTAAAAGATTACCATTGCCATTTCGTCTACCTAGATACGCTCATAAAAGTCATCAATAATCGTGAAGAGGCAAGAGGAGACCGGCTAAAAGGCTCTGCTGAACATTGGTTAAAGTCTTTTGATTTTCAAGATGAATGCGATGTGATTTTTAATACCGTTGAGGCTACATCTGAAGATATAGCGCGACAAATAATAAGTTATATAAAAATTTAACAAATAGAGTCGGGGCCTATAGATATAATGAATTGTTTGATAACTTACGAGACCAACCGAAGAGTGGACGACTTAGAGTCATTAAATGTTGGCCATCTTTGGGAAGCAAAAGTCACCCTGGAGCGATTTAATCGCCTGAGTTCACGAAGTCGTCATTGCGAGCGAAGCGAAGCAAGCAGAGTCACTTAACTTTACTTGCAATGACGATACTAGAGAAACTAGCAGGTCTTGCGCCGGCAAATGCTAAGAATTTCTCTTACAAAGAACAGTTATTTCGCGAAGTTCATCATCGCCATGGATTTTATTAATCTTCAAGCCATGTTGAGGGATCATAGACATACTCACTCTCATCTCTTCGCCAACACCCATGGGAATGCCCATTCCATATTGACCATGTCCAAAATCAAAATGAGGGATCTCGGGCCTGCTGTCTCTTAATTTGAGCTCAAAATACAATATTTCAGGGTTCGGATTTGGCCATAAATGCCCAAAGGCATAGTGGAAGTCAAAATAAAAATCCCCGTCAAAGTCGCCTTTTTGATTACCTTCGGCATCAAATGATACTCTACCGAACCCGAACTTAGTGCTCCCCTCAATCGTCCTCATTGGACCTTTGATTTCATAAAATCCATTTTCGCTACACATACGGATTTTACTCTCACACTCCTCATAACGCTCGGACTGTAGAACTGGGGACTCTAACTTCAGACTCACTTCGCAAGTGATATTTATTTTTCTTTCCGATGGCTGATTTGTATAGGCATTACTGGCGATCAATATTCCTAAGAACATAAATAATGCAGTTTTGCATTGAATTTTTTCCACTTTTTTCCTCTTTTGCTGCCGAAGCTTCAAGGAATATTATTTATGATTTTATTTTGGCGCGTTAGTACACATCGGTGTCGAATTAGATACCGCCTTCAGATAAGGAGTATAAGGACAAACGGCCTTTTCAAATTTTCCTTTCTACCCATGCCAGGCATTTAGAGCCAAAACAACAATCTTTTGCTCAAGTTTACATAAGGGGGAATGGGCTCGGCTTTTGCGAGTATTTCTCTAGACCGCTCGAGAAAAACGCAATGAAACCTAGCTTTGGACAACGCTAATCGCGATACTTTTTCCCATAACTACACCATTTGCTTTAATTGCCACGATCCCTCGACAAACAAGTGCGCCACCGACCAAAGCAAATGTCTGCTTGGTGGTTGTACCACCGGCTCTCATAGCTACTCGAGTTTAAATGAGGCTTGCGCGGGCCTACAGAACAAGACTAAAAACAATGCTTGTGGAAGGGACAAACGCCGGCCCTTAGTGGTAATTCGCCAAAAATCATGATTTCTGAGCTGATGAGCCATTAAAACGACTTCGGTTCTGGTTGTACTCGCGAAGCTAATTCGTATGGGGGTTATGTAAACTTGACCAACCGATTGTCGTTTTTTTGTCAAATACTAGACGCGGGTAGATAGGCATTTTCAAAAACAGGCCTTTGTTTTACCTATACTCCCGGTTCGCTTACCAGGTCAACGATAAGGAAACTGAGGGATTTTTCCTCTGGCTCGGGCGGTTGTCGCATAAGAAGGCCCAGAGGAGTTTTCGTGCAGTCAAAATTGTTGCCATACCTAATCATATTTCTGGTTTTCAGTTCTTCAGTATTTGCCAAGCATTGGGTGACTAACAAAATTCAATATAGAGAATATAGTTTCACTCAGCAGGATGGAATAATAATATTAAGGCGAGGCAAGCAGGAACTGCCCTTTCTTCGTCAGGGGCCGAAGCCTTCAATAATGAATCTTGAGCTCCTAGGAGAACAAGAAAAAGTTTTTCCTCTTGGTTTTGTAGTCTTGTTCAAAGTACTAACTATATCCACAAAAACGACTTGCGAAACGGCGTACCAAACCAAGTATAATTATCTTATTACCTACGAGTGTGGCATCGATTGGCCTTCTCAAACACATGCCAGAGATTCTGGCGTCCGAATTTATCTGTCAAAACCAGTTTTGTTATTGGATGAAAATCTGATTTTCACGAGAGGGGACGACACCTTCGAATTGAGCAACGATGCACCCTATCGGCGAGTTAGAATCCCGCCGAAAGGCAAAATTCGTGTGGTAAAACGAAAGATGCCAATGAAAAGTGCGCGCAGTGTCGGTGACAAAACAAACTGATAAAAGTTACTAATATTTACTTAACAATCTCGGGCGCAGATTACCGGTCCTTCCTATCCTCCAATATCTTGGCTGCTAGGCCGTCGCTCGCCATCCTCTCGAGATTTTTTGCTTTTCGTGAGCTATAAAAGCGCTTTTATATTAGTTTGCGCTTTGGGACTACTTATCTAAGGAACTTAGCCATGGCTCTTCATCATATCGAAATTTACGTCTCCGACATTACTAAATCGGCAAGTTTTTGGGCATGGCTTCTTTGTGAAAAATTAGGCTATGAGGTTTTTCAAAAATGGCCACAAGGAATTTCTTTCAGATTTAACGAAAGCTATCTGGTCTTTGTCCAAAGCGATCCCAAACATATAGGCGCTGGTTTTAACCGATGTCGCATTGGTCTTAACCACCTGGCTTTTCATGCGCCGAGCAAGGAATTCATCCATTCATTGGCTCGCGAACTTGTGAGAAAAAATATCAAAATGCTCTATGATTCACCCATCATGGACAGCGATAACTATGCGCTATTTTTTGAAGACCCTGATCGCATTAAAGTGGAGGTGGTGATTGGCATTTCAATCCTTGAGCAATGATTGGCGCACAGTATTGCGCGCCCGCATGAGCAGGAGCAATTCTTCTTCGAGCTTAGCCGCTGCTGAGGCATTATGGCGAAAAGCAATCTCTCGCATGTTGAGCGACGGATCTGTGCCGGTGAATTTATAAGTTGGGTCCGAGACATATAAAGAGGGCAAGGCCGGACCTTGGTGGCAATTCGCCAAAAATCGTGATTTTGGAGCCATACTGCCCTAAGAACGATTTGGGCTTTGGTTTTACTCGCGAAGCCGAACCCATAAGCGATATTATGTCAACTTTTTCAGCAATCGATTATTGTTTTGGCCCCAACTGTTAGGCATGGGTAGATGGGAAAAATCCAAAAAGGCCATTTATGCCTATCCTCAGCTGCTTTTGACGGGAAAACAGAAGCGACGACATGTCCCTATTCTTTTAAAAAGTCTTCGTCGTCAGACTTACTCGCCGCGAGGGATGCTAAAGCCAGATTTCAAACTTTAGATCATCCTTTTTATCTTCCGGCCAAATAAAGATGGCTCCTTCTACATCGGCGTTTGATATAGGGCCAAAATTTGCTTCCGATATTTCACTATTTATAAAGCTAGCGCCCTTAAGGTCTGCCAGCGAAAATTTTGTCTTTGTCAAAGTAGCGCCATCAAACTGAGCATTGTTAAGTTTCGCGTTCTGGAAGATAGTGCCAATCAATTTGCAACCCGTAAAATTGGTTCCTTGCAAATCTGCACCCGAAAAATCTATGTACGATAAATCCAGACCCCTAAAGTCGGCTCCGCTAAAATTTCCATACCGAGTATTAGATTCTTTCAATTTCGTTAGTGCTTCATCTTGCGGAATAAAATCGCATGGAACATCTATCTCGTAGTTATCATTACCATTATACGAAAAAGCTCCAGAATCTAACGCGGAAAAATAATCATCATTATTATATTCATCATCTCCTAAACTAAAGCCATTCAAACAAAAAAATGTCATCATTACGATTATACTTTTCATAAATGCTCCAAAAAAATATTTTAAATATCAAATCCACAACTAAAATCAAGTTGTCGGTTCTACCAAGGGGAAGGGTAAAGAGCTGCCAGGCCGGAGAAGTTTTCCTTTTGCCATAGGAAGATGACCAAGGGCATGTGATCGCCTTCCTGAAAATTTGGCGAATTGGGGCACCGATTCCGAACAATATCTCCGAGAAAACTTTTTCTTTGGCACCGTAGAAACTCTGTGGCAACTGGAAATAAGAGGGAGTCTTGAGAAATACGTGGATGGGAATTATATTCTTGAGACGAGCTTCGCTGATCCTGCGTGTCACAATAACGAAATCAACATCGAGAACGACAAATTAGTGCTCATCTGTGGCGGCAAAACTTCTAATTATACATTGGCCGCTGGAACGCTTCTTGAGTCGATTCGAAATAACCTAAGCTTCAGACCCCTTCCAGCCAGTGCTCGCAACACTAAATGATGACCAGTTGTTCGCAGCAAGCCCAAACAACATTTCTAAGCTAATGAGCTATTAAAACGACGTGGGCTCTGATTTTACTCGCGAAGCTGAGCCCATTACGATTATGTGAACTTTTTAGCAAACGATTGTTGTTTTGGCTCTAAATGGAATGTGTGCTTAATATTCCGACCGAGGAGCTTGCTCCCATAGTTGTGCGTGGGGGAAATAGCACTGGTGCCAGCGTTGATAAATTTGAAAAATTTGGTTTGACTGAGGAGCCTGCGCCGTTCGTCAGTGCTCCACTAATCAGCGAATGCTACGCTAATCTGGAATGCAGGGTCTAGGTAACATAAACGGCTTTTTTCGAATTCTCGCCTTCCAACCCATGTCCAGGTTTTGGAGCCAAGACGACAGTCGGGTGCTGAAAAGTTGACATAAGCGGGATTAGAGCTTCATTTAAGGTGATTTCTACACGCCTGTGTTATTCCGTTCCTCAAACAAGGCCCCCCACAAACGCAATTATTACTGCAAAAATCAGCATATTTGTTAGATCGTATCAGGATAATAATTACGCACTTATTCAAGCTAATAGCGCTTAGTTAGCTTTTCGCTCGTTAAATTCTACCCTGAAGCTCTTAACCTTCTCTTCCGCCTCCAATACTCCAGTTTGAAAGCTAAGCCGATACTGCCCTAAGATATACCAGTACGTTCCCAAACCATCATATGATCGATCGGGTTCTCCTAGAATGTTTTTCAAGGCGCTTCGGGTAAGAACATGGAGTTCTTTCCCGCTGTATCTTAACGATTCTATTCTACCATTCTCGCCGATCTCCAATGATGTCCCGTTTTTTTCAAAATGGGTGGGTGTTATTTTGCTCTTTCGTTTTTGCCATTCCCTCGGAAAAGAACTTTCCGTGGTATTTAAGGCGAGAGGACAATCCAAAATATAGCCCTTGGAAGCCAAGGTTTTAATCTTTAATAAAAATGCGGCTATTTCTATTCGAGCAATTTCCTCTTCGTAGAGAACAATAGACATGCGGGCGTCCATAGCCACCGAATTAATAGAAAAGAGGGCGAAGGATAAAAATCCTATAAATCGGAGAAAATTGAACATCTGTTCTTCCTTTTTTTTGGCGAAGCTCAAACCACGACTAATTTCTTCTTCCAGGAAGAAGCGGCTATATCACTCAATTTATTTCACAATTCGGGGTTTGGGAGCAACGGAACAGAAAACTCGGTTAAAGGCTTTTAGCGCCTTGCAGCTAAGATTTTCTGTCCATCTCCCCGGATTGACCGTCTGGTCCGACATGCCTGTAGAGAGTTTGGCGAGTTAGGCCCAATTCCTTACATAAATCGCCAACTCTTGTTTCTGTCTGCCCCATGGCCGCCATGGCGAGCCGCAATTTTGCGAAAGCCATTTTGAACGGAGCGCCACCTTTACGACCCCTCGCACGCGCTGATGCTAAGCCAGCCTTCGTGCGTTCAGAAGTTCACGCTCGAATTCCGCCAGCGCTGCGAAGATTCCGAATACAAGTTTGCCAGCTGGTGTCGCGGTGTCGATTGAGGCGCCGTGGCCTGTGAGAACTTTGAGGCCAAGGCGGTCAAGTTTCCAAACCACCAATGTATCACCATCACGTAAGGATTTTGACATCGCGTCCAAACCGGGACGAGCGTCGAGTCGCCCGGACGTGCGGTCTTCATAAATATGAGAAGGGTCAATGCCAGCGGCGATAAGAGCGTCACGTTGCAGATCGAGGGTTTGTGAACCGTCCGCCCTGAATCAGCGATTGCTCGACTAGCTTCGACCTGATGATGTTGTTGTCGTTTGGAAATTGGATCGGTTAGCTCGTAGGCCTGGCTAGATAGGTATTTTTTAAATTTTTGTCCTTATCCAAGTTTGCAATTAAGATCTGCATTAGAGCATCGAATAATATGTAATGGATCTTGAGGATTTTTTGATGACAGAGCAAAAAAATAATAAATCATCAAATAAGCCCCTACTTGCACAAGCAGTAGATGCCCTGGGCCCATTTCTGTGTTCAGAGCGTTCATTGGCCGATGTTTTTCATGAAAGCACTCTTTCTAAGGAAGAACTCAGCCTTTGCTTAAAAGAGCTTTTGGAAAATAAGAGCCTTAAGCAAATAAGAGCTGGGTTTATTATGCGAAAGGATGCTGCTGGAAGGTATCTTTGGTATAGCAAAAATGCTTGGGATTTATCTCCGCAAAAGCCCCAAAAACTTGTTGGGTTTACTGATTTTGATGTCGCTCCTGAACAAGCTGAGTTTTATAGGGCGCTGGACCAAGAGGCAATGTCCTCACTGGAGCGAAAAACCGTCAATGCTAAGGTTTATTTTTGTGAGGAAGGTTATTTTACAGCCAGTGCCCGAATAATTCCTCTGATCGATAAAAATGGGCTTTGTGATGGCGTTTTGCTCTTTAGTCAGCTTGATTTCCGTTTAGGGGAGCAGAGTTTTATAGCAATAATGAAGCTCCTGCGAAAATCTGGGGCCTATGCTCTCGTAAAAAAAGATAAATATACCTTTGAAGGATCCTATGGCTATCCAATCGAACTGAATCGCACTGAATGTCAAATAATCCTTTATTTATTGGTTGGATTGAGCAGTAAAGAGCTTTCTCAGAAATTAAATTTAAGTTTTCGTACAGCGGAATCCTATATAGCTGTAATTAAAGATAAATTTGGTGTGAGTACCAAATCTGATTTAATCGATACCATTATGAGTTTGGGTTTTTTAGAAAAACTAGATTAACGTTGACTGAAAATCATGCAGGCAGCGATAAAATGCCACCCTGTAGTTTCTACAATAGAAATATTAATTTTTAAAGCTAATGTATTTAAATGCATCTATTCTTGGCAATTTCGCCACTCCATAACCGTAATAGGTTGTGAATAAATAGATTTTAAATATACAGGAAAAACAATGTCAAAACAATCAAAACAAGTGTTACTAGCCCTAATAAATATGTTTTTTACTGCGTCTACAACCGTGGCGTTTAGTTTAGAAGGTATAACAGTAAAAATGCCTGGTTGCGAAATTTTGCATCAGGATCCTTATGAAATGAAGATCGCCTATTTAGAAAAAAATTCTCATGCTCAAAATGTAATCCTCTTGATTCATGGAAATTCGGCATCAAAAGAATTCTTTGAGAATTTCATGGATCAAAAAGAGTTGGATTCTTTTAGGTTGATCGCGGTGGATCTGCCGGGCCACGGACAAAGTGATCCTTTCCCCTCATCGATTGAGGATGCAATAATAAATAATGGCGATTTGCTTTTTAAATCACCACAAAATTTTTATACGTTTTCGGGCTATGCCAATGTCTTAAATATTTTTTTAAAAATATTGAAAATATCGAGTGAGAATGTCTCGTTATTTGGTTGGTCGCTAGGTGGCCACATTGCTATAGAAATGGTTGAAAAAGAGCCGAATCTTAACCTAGCCATCCTTTCAGGTAGCCCAATCGCAAGTTTCAAAGATATGGCTGATGGATTTGAACCCCTCAAACAAATGCTTCTTCCCGCCCCGTTTGAAGGATATTCTGTCTTTGAACTTTTAGGATTCAATAAGCATTTTAGTTCTGAACAGGCCATTTTTTTCCACTCTTTAGGTGGAATTCGCAATGCTCAGCTTAGCGAAAAAGCCGGTATGGCGACCCATCCATCTGCACGCCATTATGTGGTTAAATTTGCCTTAGGCACTTCACAATATATTGACTTATTTACTGAGGAAAGAGATCCGCTAGAAGTAGTAACAAAATATTCGCAAAAATTTCGTATTATTCAGGGAGACAAAGATCCGCTTAAAATTAGTGGCGACAAAAAAGAAGCACTAGAAGCGAGAGGACTTTTGTTGCATGAAATTGAAGAATGCGGTCATGCAGTCTTTTTAGATGCACCAGAAAAGTTAGCTAAAATTATTATTTCTCTTGTGCTCGGCGAATGAAGAGCAAGCGGTAAGACCGGTCCTCAGTGGTAATTCGCCAAAATCATGATTTTAGGCGAATTGCCTCCAAGGACCGGATCCTGAAATAAAGAAAATTCTAGAAGCTGCAGAAGCAAAATGGCAACAATAAAAGAGTTGCTGCCATAGACGTTATTTTTTAAAACTACTGATTAACAAGCTCATAGTAAGCTTTAGTATAAGCTCTTTGCGCACATTCATTGTAATACTGTTGGTAAGTAATCTCATTGGTTAACATATCACGGCCTTCTATGAGAGAAGCCATTTGTGTATTCAAATCTTGTTTTTCTTCATCAGTCGCATTTGTATGCTTATCTGTGTGGAATTTTGGAGCTTCAATTTTAAAAATCCATTTGATAGTATCTTGATTTTCCTTAAAACCAAGTAGTGTGTTAACTCGAAATAGCCTAAATAGACCGGCATAATCTGCTTCGGGGTCATAAGAAGCGAGTAACAAGGTTGCCTGATAAGATATCAATGATTTTTTCAACTTTTTTGTATGCTCACTACTGGATTTCACCACCCTATCAAGAGTTTCTTTTGCTTGTTCTCTTTCATCCGCCAAAGACTTTTGAGCTAAGCCTACCAAAAGCTCTTTTTCCTTTAGCTGCACTTTTTGATGGCGCACAGTCTCAATGAGCGTTTCCTTACTCAGCAAAGGAAGTTCATCAATGATTCTCGTCACACGCCCCTTGTTTCTATAGGAAGCATGCTCACCAAGAATTATCCCCAAAAGCTCATTATCGTCTGACTGTGTAATGCTTAATAAAAATCTTAGGGTCATAGGGCCAGCATCTGATGGCTGACTCGATTCCATCTGCAAAATGCTATGCATGACTTGAATCATTTCCTGCTTATAATCGGCAAATAAAATCTGCAAACCTTTATGAAAAGACTGCTGGGTACGTGGATTAACAAAAATAGATGCAATTGTAATATTTGAGGAAAAATCCCAGTTTGTAATTTTTTGTCCTTCTAACAAATTCTCATCAAAAGAAAGCGGCAATAAATTTTTCCATTTTTTTTGATATAGAACAGTTTTGCCGTAACGATACGAGGATTTTTGTTTAAAAAAATCTAATTGAGGATCGATTTTTCCCCATAACATAAGTGCCTTGATCCGCATAGCAACAGAGATCTTGTTACTTTCATGAAAAAATGTTCCCAAGCTGTAATGCACCAAAAACACGGGGAGTAACTCATGTTTATTAGAATTTTGTACTCTTTCTTCAGAATAGTAGACCTTTATCCAGGGATCATTAATATCAGGAATATTCAATTGAGATTCAAACCTGCGCGTAAATGCATCCCAATTTCCTTCTTTGCCATTAAGTTCCTCTAAAAAAGCTATATAACCCAACCAATATGTTTTAATAAATTCCAAATGAGCATCTAAATAGGTTTTATCAACAAAATTTTTATATTTTTCTGGTTGATCACAACTAGCATAGGAAATTATATTTTTAATACCAAAAAATGAGGTTGTCGTATCACCTAAAGCCGATGGATAAAATATTCCTTGAGGAAATAGATCTGTTGAAGGAGAATAATTAAACTTATCAAGTACATTTTGAGAAAATTTTGATTTGTAATCGTATCCGTAAGAGGGTTTTACTTTGACTACAGGAGAAGATGGAAAAAGCTGCCCATAGGCAGATTTTATTTCTTCTAAAAATTCTCCACAAAATCCACGTGAAGATAGTAATAAAAAAGCAAAGAAAAATAATTTCCGCAAAATGAGCATAATTTTTCCCTCGATTATAGCTGCAAAATATAACCTCACGGCTTTTTAGCAACTAATGGGAACCAGACAGCCATAGATCCTATTTTATTCCTTTTTGAGCAGATAAAAACTCAATAAGCGCTTCTTCCATTACAGTAATATCATTTAAAGCCTAGAGAGAATAACTTTTAAAGAGGAATAATAGGCAAACTATAGAGCAATATTTAAGAGGAATATTTCTGTTTATTGTTATAGTTTTCACGGACTTTTTCCTTGTTAAAAAAATCTGTGCAATACTCTGCTGCAAAGTTTAAAATGCAATCCCCAGTGCATATGAATGTTTGAGAAGCTTGATTTTACAGAAAGGGCCTTTATAGATCCTATCCTCAGCAAAGGGAATTATCCTTAGGGCTATACGCAACCGCCAAACTTCTTCCGGAAGAAATACTGGAATCAGCACCCTCTAGCGCCTGCAAAATGTGTGCATTCTTAAGGCAAACTGAATTAGAGTTGGCAACCAGAGTGGTGCCCGTTTTCAATAAAGCAACAACGACAACTAGAGCATTTGAAAAAGCTTTGTCATGAAGCCATTGTCCTCGAGATTTTTTTTCATATAGTGTTCTTTGATTTGCTTTCGCTCATCATCGGTAATATCGAGTTTGGCTTCTCGGAGCATCAACAGGACAACGAATTGGTAACTGGTAAAACGACGAGCAACTCTCATAAATTGTGCTTTGTTAAACGTAGCACCATTTTTGATGCTTGCCTTCACAAGCAGATATTTATCTTTGTTTGTTTTTCCCTTGATTTTTAGCTCGGCAATTAGGTCATCAGCCGTCGCTATTGTTGAGGATTCGATTATTGTTGCTTGATCCTTAGCGTCAGCGATCAATACCATAGAATTCAGCTGGAATAGCTGATCACTAACACTTATGAGAGCGGGAAGCAGAAGCCCTGGTTTATGTGCAAGGTAAGAATGCGAGCCCTTTGTGGCTTTTGTGAACGTGAGGAAGCTAGAATTTCTAACTCCAGGTGCCGTAACATACCATACGTCGGTTCTTGTGGTGCCGTCGTCGTGTTGGATAATCATATCGTCAAAAACCACCTCGTAGCTTGTGGCAAGCAACCAGCTTGGTGCAAAAGCAATTGATACGAGCAGTAGGCATCGAGAAAAATTTTGTAGCAAAGCCATAGATGTTCCTCAGGACAAATGGGTTGATATGCCCGGCATAATTTGGTCAGATAATTTATGCAACGACGGTTGCTCGGGCTCGTCGTGAAACTTTGGTTGATTCAAATAAACTCGGCCCTCCCTTGGTTCAGCAAGGGACTTTTTTATTATTTCTGCAGCATCAGCCCGCTGGCCTATAAACAGAGCGTCTCGCAAGGCTTAGCATTCCAATATAATAGCTACTTTGCGGCGCAAAATTCGTGTTATAGCGCTATCAACTCACTGGCTAAATAAATATGGCATTTGCCTGCTTCAATACATATGGGTGTTCAGATTTGTCTAACTATTTTATCTTCGCCAAAATCTGTTTTTAGCTTTTTTGGAGTATAGGTAAGATAAAAGCCTTTTTTTGAGTTTGCCTAATCTACCCAAGCCCAACATTTGGAGCCAGAACAGCCCTCGGTTGCTCAAGGGTTAACATAAGCGTAATTATGGGATTAGCTTCGCGAGTAAAACCAGGACCAAAGTCGTTTTAATGGCACATTAGCTCAGAAATCATGATTTTTGGCAAATTACCACAAGGACCGGTCTTCTGAGCTTACTAGTTCACAATGAATATCTAACAACCCAATACCTCTAGGAAAGCTTGAAATATCAAACTGAGCAATTCCATTCGGTGCTATTTCTACAGCATTCCACGCTTCACCTGAAAATGGGTCTTCAAACCAATGAGGATTGCATCTATCAGCCACCAACTTGTTCGGCACATGAATGTTACGCTGATGGCAGCGTTGTTGGGCCGCGCGAACAGCTCGCCCTGCAGAATCCAATTCTATGGCATGAAAATAATGTAGCTTTAGTTTAGCGTAATACCTGAAGATTTCACCCTCGACGCTAAATTCAAATTCTATCCAATCGGTCTGGGCTTCTGTGAACCTAATATTTCTGCCCCATAAGTCCTCTCGTTCCATTTCCCTTCTTGTTGCTGTTAATTGGCCGACGCTTGCCTCTTGCATCTCGCCTTGGGCGTTCAAATATTCTAAACGACATGTAAATGAATCAACAACTTCGGCGGATACCGGCGCTCCAATGAACATCGTCGACAGAACGAGAGAACTGAAGCCTTTGCTTAACATTTTTGTCACCGTAAAAATTTTGGTTCTTACAATTATACCCTAACAAAATTTGTGTCGTCAATTTTAATTCGATTTCCATAGGTCATGGAAAACTTTTGGCTTCAATCACATATCCATCATTTATGATGCTTGATGCCCTATTTGCCCAGGTTGGATCTTGGCAAATAGGGCCCTAAACCTTCTAAAGGAGCAATAATGGAAATTAACGTGTTTATTTCTGAAACTAATTTACATGTACCACAAAAGGCCTCGCCCACCCCATGGTGGGACAATAAATTGTATTTGTGTATTTGTTGTATTGTTGCCACCATCGTTATAACGACAAAGATATAAAAGTCTCCCCCACATTTTTTAAAAAAATGTGGGGTTTTCCATTATCATTAAGCCACTAACACTTAGGAATGCGGCTTGGGTTTTCTTAAACATTGAGCCCCCCAAAACTTGTAGTAGGCCGCGAAACATCGCCATGTTCATTAAGGCATTTCTACCTTTCTGAGATTTTTAAAGATTTCCCATGCATCTGCCTGCACACTTATCCATTCTTTGTTTGAGTTTGTTTGTGCATTCTGTTTGACGTGCGTAATCATCTGGAAAATCAAGAGAGCATTTATTATCGGCTTTCATATAGGAATT